>NZ_JAUXYO010000269.1 GCF_030694325.1 Allobosea sp.
GATCACCGGGCGGTCGCCGGCCGCAGCCCAGCGCCGGAGCTGGCCGAGATAGGGCTCCTTGCGCCAGGCCTGCGCGGCGCCGGGATCGACCTGGACGAAGAGCCAGCGCGTCACCGGGTCCATCGTCAGCACGAAGCGGGCCCGGTCCGGCTTCCACTCCGGGCCGAGGAAATCCTGCGTCATCCACAGGCAGAAGAAGGCGCGGCAATGCTGCGGGCGCGTCTCGTGGATGCCGCAGCCACGGCCCGGCAGGCAGTGGCGGCACCAGGTGCCGGCCTGGCTCTCCACGGCCGGTACCTCATAGACCTTGCAGCACAGCGTGCAGCTGCCGCAGTCCCGGCCTGCGGCAGGCCGGTTCACCATCGCTGCCGGGTCGATCATGCGGCCTCTTCCGAACCCTTCCAAACAGGAGGCGACGATGCCGGGGCCGGAGCCGCCTGACAAGTCCGCCCGGGAGCTGACGGACACGCGACACCCCGTGAAGGATCCGCCCCGCACGGGCCGACCCTGCGGCAGAGTCTGCCTCGGGTTGCGATAAATTCGCTCAGCGCTTGCGTGGGTGCCGGTCTATGCTGGCAGAAGACGTCACTCGCATCAGGGGATCCGCACGATGCTGTCCAACCTCGCCGTCCGCGACATCGAGACCCTCGTCCACCCCTATACGAATCTCGCGGCGCATCGCGAGACGGGTCCGCTCGTGCTGGAGAGCGGCAAGGGCGTCTATGTCTATGACAGCGCCGGCAAGGAATATCTGGAAGGCATGGCGGGACTCTGGTGCACCGCGCTCGGCTATTCCAACCAGGAGCTGATCGAGACCGCCTATGAGCAGATGAAGAAGCTGCCCTTCCAGCACATCTTCGGCGGGCGCAGCCACGACCCGGCGATCGAACTGGCGGAGAAGCTGAAGGAGATCGCGCCGGTGCCGATCTCGAAAGTGTTCTACGGCGCCTCCGGCTCGGACGCCAACGACACCCAGATCAAGATCGTCTGGTACATGAACAATGCGCTCGGCCGCCCGCAGAAGAAGAAAATCATCTCGCGGCTGAAGGGCTATCACGGCGTCACCGTCGCTTCGGCCTCGCTGACCGGCCTGCCCAACAACCATATCGATTTCGACCTGCCGCTGCCCGGCATCCTGCATACCTCCTGCCCGCATCACTACCGCTTCGCAGAGCCCGGCGAGAGCGAGCAGGACTTCTCCTCCCGCATGGCGGCCGAACTGGAGGAGATGATCCTGCGGGAGGGGCCCGACACGGTCGCCGCCTTCATCGCCGAGCCGGTGATGGGGGCGGGCGGGGCGATCACGCCGCCGGCCGGCTATTTCGAGAAGATCAACGCGGTTCTCTCGAAATACGACATCCTCTTCATCGCCGACGAAGTGATCACCGGCTTCGGGCGAACCGGCAACATGTTCGGCACGACCACCTATGGGCTCGCCGCCGACACACTCTCCTGCGCCAAGCAGATCACCTCGGCCTATTTCCCGCTCAGCGCTGTGATGATGAACGAGCGGGTCTACGAGGTTCTCGTCGACCAGAGCCGCAAGATCGGCATCTTCGGCCACGGCAACACCTATGCCGGCCATCCGGTCGGCTGCGCGATCGCGGTCAAGACGCTGGAGATCTACCAGCGCGACAGAATCGTCGAGCATGTCCGCAGCGTCTCGCCGACCTTCCTGCGCCGGCTGACCAAGCTCGAAGAGCACCCGCTTGTCGGCGAGGCGCGCGGCGTCGGCCTGATCGGCGGCGTCGAGCTGGTGCGGGACAAGGCGACCAAGGCCGCCTTCGAGATCAAGAAGGGCGTCGGGCCGAAATCGGTGTTCTTCGCGCAGCAGGAGGGCCTGATCCTGCGCGCCATGGGCGACCGCGTCGCCTTCTGCCCGCCGCTGATCATGCAGGAGGCGGAGATCGAGGAGATGTTCGACCGCTACGAGCGCGCCCTCGACAAGACGCTGGCCTGGGCGAAGGCGGAAGGGCTGCTCGCGGCCTGAGGGCCGCAGGCGGCACTGTTTGGGGGGTCGCGTGCCCCGATCGTTCATGATTGTGGCGCAGGCTCGCATCGCGACACAGAACGCCCTGATCGCATCACGATCACGCCGTCTTGGCGTCCCGATCCTGGGTCAGTCACAGATGCGGCGACGAACCCGTCGCCGCATCTGCAGGCAACCCAGTCGGACCCCATGACGATCCCGTCTCAATCCCGCCCCTCGATTCCCGCCAATGCGAGTTTCCACGATGCCCATGCCCGGGAGGCCTATGCGTCCTGGTTCAAGCCCATCGCGCTTCCCGCACTGGCCGCTGGAACCAGGCGGGCTCCGGCTGCGTTGGATCCCCGTGCGAAGGATGCACCATCCCGGCTCGCCGGTGTCCTTCGCAACGGCTTTGACGACTGACATTCGAGACTTCTTCGAGACCCTCCATGCTTGACCGGCGCAGCGTCCTTCGGACTCTCGCCGGTCTTTTTTTGGCCGCGACGGGGACGGGTGCCTATGCCGCGGTGTGGGAGCCGAAGCGCCAGGCGGTCACCCGCTACCGGCTGACGCCTCGGGGCTGGCCCGAGGGGCGCAGGCTGCGGCTGGCGGTGCTGTCGGACCTGCATGTCGGATCGCTGCACGTGCCCGTGGCCCGCGTCTCCGAGCTCGTTGCCGCCACGAATGCGCTCGATCCCGACCTGACGCTGCTGCTGGGTGATTTCGTCGCCAGCCGGCGGCGCATCGCCTCGGACCCCGCCATGGCGGAGTGGGCGGTTGAGCTCGCGAGGCTCGAGACGCGCGACGGCGTCTTCGCCATCCTGGGCAATCACGATTGGTGGCATGACGAACCGACGCAGGCGCGGCGAGCGGGGCCGACGCAGGTCGGCCGGGCTCTGGAGCGCGCCGGCATCCCGGTCCTGGAGAACCATGCGTTGCGGCTGTCCACCCAGGCAGGCCCGCTCTGGCTGGCGGGTCTCGGCGACCAGATCGCCTTCCTGCCGCGGCTGCGCGGGCTCCCGCATGGGATCGATGATCTGGCCGGCACGATGGCGCAGATCGCCGATGACGGGACGCCGGTGATCATGATGGCGCATGAGCCGGACATCTTTGCGCGCATGCCGGAGCGTGTGTCGCTGACACTGTCGGGCCATACCCATGGCGGCCAGGTCCGGTTCCTGGGCTGGGCGCCGATCGTGCCGTCGCGCTATGGCAACCGCTATGCCTATGGCCATGTCCGCGAGGACGGGCGCGATCTCGTCGTGTCCGGCGGGATCGGCACGAGCCAGTTGCCGATCCGGTTCGGGATTCCGCCCGAGATCGTGCTGATCGAGTTGGGGTGAGCGGGGCGCCCCGGCCCCGGCCCCGGCTTCAGGTGACGATGACCTTGGTGCCGTTGGGCACGCGGTTGAACAGGTCAATCACGTCGATGTTGCGCATCCGAATGCAGCCCGAGGAGGCCGAGCGGCCGATGGTCTCGGGTTCGTTGGTGCCGTGGATGCGATAGAGCGTGTCGCGGCCGTTCTGGTAGAGATAGAGCGCGCGGGCGCCGAGCGGGTTGTCCGGACCGCCTTCCATGCCGCCCGCGCGCGGCGCCAGATGCGGCCAGCGCGCGATCATTTCGGCCGGCGGCGTCCAGCGCGGCCATTCCGCCTTGCGCTGCACGATCGCCTCGCCGGTCCAGCCGAAGGCCTCGTCGCCGGTGGCGACGCCGTAGCGGATCGCCTTCTTGTTCGGCAGGACGTAATAGAGATACTTCTCCCGGGTATCGACGACGATCGTGCCAGGCGCCTGGCCGGTGGGATCGGAGATCTCATAGGGAAGGTGGGTCAGGTGGTGTTCGAATTTCGGCACCAGCGCAATGTATTCGGCATCGCGTGACGACAGAGCCGGAGCGTTGACGCTCTTGTACTGGCAAGCCCCCAGCAGGGTCGACATCGCCAACGCGAGGATCACGGTCTGTTTCATGACGTCCACCAGACGGCCTGCAAGCCATCCTTATGATGAATTCAGGGTTAACGCTTGGTATCCACCGGCCGCAGGGGCGGCGCGACCGAACGAAGCTTGCTCTAGGCCGGAAACGGGAGGCGTGCAATTTGGGTTCCGTGCAGGGAGCGCTCACCCTGCTTTTCGCACCGCACCGTGGCCGGATGGTCACGCTTTCTCTTCCCGCCTGTCCGAAAGCGCCCTGCCGTGACGACCTTGCTGATCACCCACCCGTCCAGTCTGGCGCATGAGACGCCGCCCGGCCACCCCGAGCGGCCGGACCGGATCCGCGCGGTCGAGGCCGCGCTGGAAAGCGAGCGGTTCGCGCCCCTGATTCGCGAGGCGGCCGCACAAGGCACACTGGAGCAGGTCGGCCTCTGCCATCCGCAGGACTTCGTCGAGGCGGTGCTGGCCGCCTCGCCGGCCAGTGGGCTCGTGCCGTTCGACGCCGATACGATGATGTCGCCAGGGACGGTCGACGCGGTCATGCATGGTGTCGGCGGTGCTGTTCAGGCGGTGGACGAGGTGATGACGGGGCGTGTGGCGAACGCCTTCAGCGCGACGAGGCCGCCCGGCCACCATGCCGAGAGCGTCAAGGCGATGGGGTTCTGTTTCTTCAACCAGGCGGCGATCGCGGCGCGGCATGCACAGCGCGCCCATGGGGCGGAGCGCGTCGCGATCATCGACTGGGACGTCCATCACGGCAACGGCACCCAGGAGATCTTCTGGAGCGACCCGAGCGTGCTCTACGCTTCGAGCCACGAGATGCCGCTCTATCCCGGGACCGGCGCGACGTCCGAGCGCGGCGTCCATGGTACCATCGTCAATGCGCCGCTGAGCGCGGGCGACGGGTCCGATGCCTTCCGGGAAGCGCTGGAGAGCGTATTGCTGCCGCGCATCGATGCGTTCGCACCTGATCTGATCATCATTTCGGCCGGGTTCGATGCACATTGGCGCGACCCGCTCGCCAATCTCAACCTGAAGGAGCCCGATTTCGCCTGGGCCACGCAGAAGCTGATGGAGATCGCGGATCGGCGCTGCGGCGGGCGCATCGTTTCCGTGCTGGAAGGCGGCTACGATCTGGAGGGGTTGTCGCGGTCCGCAGCCGCGCATGTCATGGCGTTGATGCGCGGATGAGCCTGGGCCGCCTCCGGCTCGGACGACGCATTCATCAGGGGTTCAGAGGTGCGTGCGCAGGAGAAGCGTGCTAGGGCGGGGTCGCGTTGCGGCATTCGCCCGGCCGGGGGAAAATCGATGGGGAAACAGCGTCGATCGCGCGGTTTCCGACAAGAACGGGGTGCGTGACGGCTGTGTCGCAGCGGGCAGGGGCGAGTGGGCCGCTGCCCGGAACGCACGGGCCGCGTGCAGCGGGACGCGATGAACGATATGACGATTCCGTCGGCTGCGGCAGACGAGGCGAGCCCGACCGTCGTCGCCATGATGGCGGGCGACAAGCGTCCCGAGCTGTTGCGCGACGAGGTTCTGGGCGAAATTCTCGCCGCCACCGTCGAACTCCGGGGAGGTCATCCCGCCCTCGTCGATGGCGGCCGCCGGCTGAGCTATGACGAGGTCTGGGCCGCCGCCGGCCGGCAGGCGCGCGGACTCGCCCTGCAGGGCGTGGGGCCGGGCGATCTCGTCGGCCTGTGGATGCCGCGGGGCATCGACCTGCTGATCGCGCAGATCGCGATTACGCGCGCTGGCGCGGCCTGGGTCCCCTTCGATGCCGAAGCGCCGGTCGATCGCATCGCGGTCTGTCTCGCCGACGCCCAGGCGAAAGGCCTCGTCACCTGCGCGGACTGGACCGGCCGTGCCGCCGCCACCGAACGATGGATCTGGACGCCCGAGGCCCTCGCGGAGGCCGATGACGGGCAGCCAATGCCGGCCCGAGCCGCGGGCCTGACAAGAGAACACCCGGCCTATCTGATCTACACCTCCGGCTCGACGGGAACGCCCAAGGCGATCGTCATCAGCCACCGCAACATCTGCCATTTCCTGCGTTCGGGGAACGCTCTCTACGGGATCGGCCCCGAGGACGTCGTCTTCCAGGGCGCCTCGGTCGCCTTCGACCTGTCGATGGAGGAAATCTGGACGCCCTATCTGGTCGGCGCGACGCTGTTCGTCGCTTCGCCCGAGATGATGGGCGATGCCGAGAAGCTGCCGGCGATCCTGACGCAGGCGGGCGTCACCGTCATCGACACAGTGCCGACCCTGCTCGGCATCTTGCCGGCCGACGTGCCCTCGTTGAGGTTGATCCTGCTCGGCGGCGAGGCGCTGCCGCCGGCGACCGTGCAAAAATGGTCGAAGCCGGGCCGGCGCATCCTCAACACCTATGGTCCGACCGAGGCGACCGTGGTGGCCACGGCCGCCGAAGTCGCCCCGGGCGAGACCGTCACCATCGGCCGTCCGATCGCCAACTACACCGCCTATGTCGTCAACGAGGCGATGGCGCTCGTGGGCCCGGGCGAGCAGGGCGAACTGCTGATCGGCGGTCCCGGCGTGGCGCGCGGCTATCACGGCCGGCCCGAACTCACCGCCGAGAAATTCATTGCCAACCCGTTCGGGCAGCCCTTCGGCGCCGAGGATCCGGTGCTCTACCGCTCGGGCGATGCGGTCAGCATCGACGAGGCCGGCAACATCGTTTTCCACGGGCGCATCGACGACCAGATCAAGATCCGCGGCTTCCGCGTCGAACTCGGCGAGATCGAATCGAAGCTCGCCGAGGAACCCGGCGTCAACCAGGCGGCCGTGGTGATGCGGACCGATGACGAGATCGAGCGTCTCGTCGCCTTCGTCGTGGCCGAGCCTGGCGTCGCCGTGGACGGGGCTGTCCTGCGCGCGACCCTGCGCGACAAGCTGCCGGCCTATATGGTGCCGGCGCATTTCGAGGCGGTGGGTTCGCTGCCGCGCATGGTCTCCGGCAAGGTCGACCGACGCATGCTGAAGGCGGCGCCACTGACGGCGCCGAGCGCCCAAGGCGAGCAGGAGCCGCCGCGCAATGCCACCGAGGCTGCGCTGCTCGAAGCCGCCAAAAGGGTTCTGGGCGCATCGAGCTTGCCGCTGGAGGCCGACTTCTTTGTCGATCTCGGCGGGCATTCGCTCTTGGCGGCCCGCTTCATCTCGATCGTGCGCGAGACGCCCGCCTATGCCGGCATCACGCTTCAGGACGTCTATGGAGCGCGCACATTGCGCGGCATGGCCGCCCTGCTCGACGGGCGCGGCATCGCCGAGGCGCAGGACCTCTCCTTCACCCCGCCGCCTTTCCTGCGCCGCTTCCTCTGCGGCCTGGCCCAGGCGGCGGCGCTGCCGGTCATCATCGGCCTCGCGACGACCCAGTGGCTCGGCATCTTCGTCACCTACATGCTGCTGTCGGGCGAGGATCTGCCGCTGATCGGGCAGATCATCGCGCTGCTGGGCGTCTATGTCGCGATTACGATCGTCACGGGTTTCGCCGCCATCGGCCTGAAATGGCTGGTGCTGGGGCGGACGAAACCGGGCGTCTACCCGCTCTGGGGCGTCTATTACTTCCGCTGGTGGTTCGCGGCGCGCGTCGCCGGGCTCGTCCACATCAAGTGGCTGCAGGGCTCGCCGGTGATGCGGGTCTATTGGCGGCTCCTGGGTGCCAAGGTCGGGCGCGACGTGATCATTTCCGATTACGAGGCGGGTGCGGTCGATCTGATCAGCATCGGCGATGGCTCCTCGCTGGGCGCCAAGACGACCTTCGCCAATGCCGAGGCGATCGGCGACAAGCTGGTCATCGGACGGATCACCATCGGCAAGGACGTCTATGCCGGGTCTTCCGTCGTCTTCGGTCATGACTGCGTCGTGTCAGACCACGCCGAGTTGCTCGACCTGACGACCGTGCCCGTCGGCGGACAGATCGGCGAGGCCGAGATCTGGGACGGTTCGCCCGGGCGCAAGGTCGGCATGGTCGATCTGGCGGCCCTGCCGCCGCAGGCCGAAGCAAGCCCCCGTCGCCGCGCGGGGATGACGGCCTTCTATATCCTGATGCTGATCATGCTGCCGCCGGTCAGCCTGCTGCCGATCTTCCCGGCGTTCATGCTGTTCGACAAAATCGACGACTGGATCGCGACCTGGTCGGAGATCAGCTATCTCTGGTACCTCCCGCTCCTCACCTGGCCGACAGCGATCGGGCTGGTGACGCTGACGGTGTTCCTGATCGCCGCCTTGCGATGGGCGATCCTGCCGCGCGTCTCGTCAGGGTCGTATTCGATCCATTCCGCGTTCTTTGCCCGCAAATGGACGGTCGGTCTGGCGACGGAGGTGACGCTCGAGACGCTCTCCTCTCTGTTTGCGACGATCTACATGCGGGCCTGGTACCGGATGATGGGCGCCACGATCGGCAAGGGCTCGGAGATCTCGACCAATCTGTCGGGGCGCTACGACGTGACCGGGATCGGCGCCGGCAACTTCATCGCCGACGAAGTGGTCTTCGGCGACGAGGACATGCGGCGCGGCTATATGCGCCTCGACATGACCCGGACCGGCGACCAGGTCTTCGTCGGCAACGACGCGGTCGTGCCGCCGGGCGCGCAGATTCCCGACCGCGTTCTGATCGGCATCAAGTCGAAGCCGCCCGCCAATGAGCGCATGCAGCCGGGCGATACCTGGTTCGGCTCGCCGCCGATCCAGTTGCCGACGAGGCAGAAGGTCGATCTGGGGGCGAACTGGACCTATCGACCGTCCTGGCAGAAGCAGACGCTGCGCGGCCTCTTCGAGGCGCTGCACACCTCCTTCCCGGCGATGCTGTTCATTACGTTCGGGACGATCGCGGTCGATCTCGTCCTGCAGGAGCGGATCAACCAGCGCGACTGGCTGGGGCTCGTGCTGTCCTTCATGGCGGTCGCGGTGCTCATCGCCGTGGCGCAGGCGCTGATCTGCGTCGCGATCAAATGGCTGATGATGGGCGTCTACAAGCCGCTGATGAAGCCGATGTGGTCGTGGTGGGCGATGCGGACCGAGTCCATCGCAGTCCTCTATTCCGGGCTCGGGGGGAAGGTGCTGTTCGAGTATCTGCGCGGGACGCCGTTCCTGCCCTGGTTCCTGCGGCTGTTCGGCGCCAAGTTCGGCCGCGGCGTCTGGATGGATATGACCGACATCACCGAATTCGACTGCGTCACTGTCGGTGATTTCTGCCAGATCAACGCCCACTCCGCGCTTCAGACGCATCTCTACGAGGACCGCGTCATGAAGGTCGGCCGGGTGCATCTGGGCAAGGGCGTCTGCGTCGGGGCGGCGGCGACGGTGCTTTACGACACCCGCGTCGGCGATTTCGCGCAGATCGGCCTGCTGACCGTCATCATGAAGGGCGAGAACCTGCCGGCGCATACGCGCTGGGAGGGTGCGCCGGCGGTGCCGGCGGCGATATCTGCCGGGCATTGATCGGCAGCATGGTGTTTGACCGCCAGTCCTGCCCGGGACTATGAGCCTGCACGGATTTCTGCGCAGGTTTCCATGTCCCACAACAGCTTCGGCCATCTCTTCCGCGTCACGACCTTCGGCGAGAGCCATGGGCCGGCCATCGGCTGCGTGGTCGATGGCTGCCCGCCGCTGATCCCGCTGAGCGAGGCCGACATCCAGGGCGATCTCGACCGGCGCCGGCCTGGCCAGTCGCGCTTCACCACGCAGCGCCAGGAGCCGGACCAGGTCCGCATCGTCTCGGGCGTCTTCGCGCGGGAGAGCGACGGCGTGCAGGTCACGACCGGCACCTCGATCGGCCTGATGATCGACAATGTCGACCAGCGCTCGAAGGATTATTCCGAGATCAAGGACAAGTACCGGCCGGGCCACGCCGATTTCACCTATGACGTGAAATACGGCATCCGCGACTATCGCGGCGGCGGGCGCTCCTCGGCGCGCGAGACGGCGATGCGGGTGGCGGCGGGTGCGATCGCGCGCAAGGTCGTGCCGAGCCTGATCGTGCGCGGGGCTTTGGTCCAGATGGGGCCGCACACCATCGACCGCGCGAACTGGGACTGGGAGGAGGTCGGCCGCAATCCCTTCTTCTGTCCGGACGCCAAGGCCGCCGCATTCTTCGAGGGCTATCTCGATGGAGTCCGGAAGTCGGGCTCGTCGACCGGGGCGGTGCTCGAGATCGTCGCGGAGGGCGTCCCCGCGGGGCTGGGCGCGCCGATCTATGGCAAGCTCGACGCCGAGATCGCGGCCGCGCTGATGAGCATCAATGCGGTCAAGGGCGTCGAGATCGGCGACGGCTTCGCAGCGGCGGAACTCTCCGGCGAGGAGAACGCCGACGAGATGCGTGCCGGCAATGACGGGCGGCCGCTGTTCCTCTCCAACCATGCCGGCGGTATCCTCGGCGGCATCTCGACGGGACAGCCGATCGTGGCGCGCTTCGCGGTCAAGCCGACCTCCTCGATCCTGGCGACGCGGGCGACGGTGACCCGCAGCGGCGGCGAGGCGGAGATGTTCACCAAGGGCCGCCACGACCCCTGCGTCGGCATTCGTGCCGTGCCGGTGGGCGAGGCGATGGTCGCCTGCGTGCTGGCCGATCATTTCCTGCGGCACCGAGCGCAGGTCGGCGTGGTCGAGGCGCGCTGGCCGTTCCAGGAGTGACTCGAGCCGTCATTCTCGGGCGGGGCGGAGCGCAGACACGAGAATCTCAGGACGAGAGAAGGCGGGGAGCTACCCTGTCATGAGATGCTCGGGTCAAGCCCGAGCATGACGTGATAACCTATGCATTTCAGCTATACTGAAATTGCGCGCGCGCTTCATTGCAGATGAAGGGCGACTGCCCTAACTTGTCGGCATGAAGCTCGATGTCTGGCTCGCGCAAAACAAGGTCGGCCGCAGCGCCTTTGCGCGGCTGGTCGGCCTGTCGCCGGCCAGCGTGACGGCGCTCTGCAATGACCAGAGCGCGTGGATCTCGCGCGAAAGCGCCGAGCGCATCGCCGCCGCGACGGGCGGCGCCGTCACCCCCAATGATTTTCTCGGCCTCGTCAGGCCGCGCGAGGCCGCCATGCCCAACAATGTCACCGCCACCATCGAGGCGTTCGCACGCGGGGAGATCGTCATCGTCACTGATGACGACGATCGCGAGAACGAGGGCGACCTGATCGTCGCCGCCTCTCTCTGCACGCCCGAGAAGATGGCCTTCATCATCCGCAACACCTGCGGCATCGTCTGCGCGCCGCTGACCGCAGCCGAAGCCCGGCGCCTGCGGCTCGACCCGATGGTGTCCTCGAACGACGCGCCGCTGGGCACGGCCTTCACCGTCACGGTCGACGTCAAGCATGGGCTGACGACCGGCATCTCGGCCGAGCAGCGCTGCAACACGGTAAGGGCGCTGGCGAACGGCAATATGGGTGCAGGTGACTTCGTGCGGCCGGGCCATGTCTTTCCGCTGATCGCCAAGGATGGCGGCGTGCTGATGCGATCGGGCCATACCGAGGCCGCGGTCGACCTCTGCAAGCTGGCCGATCTGCCGCCGGTCGGCGTCATCTGCGAGCTCGCCAATGACGACGGCACCGTGATGAAGGGGCCGCAGATCGTCGCCTTCGCCGAGAAGCACGGCCTGAAGCAGATCACGGTGGCCGATCTCATCGCCTACCGGCAATCGCGCGAGCGGCTGGTCGAGCGAGTGCACTCCTTCCCAGTGAAGAGCGCGTTTGGTGAGATGACGGGCCATGTCTATGTGACGCCGTTCGACGACACGCAGCATTTCGCCTTCGTGATGGGCAAGATCGGCGACGGCGAGCGGATTCCCTCGCGCCTGCACCGCGCCGATGTGGTGGCCGATGTGATCGGTGGCGCGAGTGCGATCCAGTGCGCGCTGCGGGCCTTCGAGCAGGACGGCCGTGGCGTGCTGGTCTATCTGCGCGACGGTTCCGCGGGCGTGCCGATCAAGCCGGTCGAGGAGGGGGCGGACGCGCAGCGCAGCCAGCAATGGCGCGAGGTCGGGCTCGGCGCGCAGATCCTGCGCGACCTCGGCGTGCGCTCGATCGTCAATCTGGCTTCGTCGCCGCGCTCATTCGTCGGCCTCAGCGGCTTCGGGATTGAGATCGTCGAGAGCCGCCCCCTGACCTAAGTGCGGCTACATCCAGTCGGCGCGGTTGCCGGTGACGACCAGGATCTTGCCCTGCCAGATCTCGACCATCGAGGCCTTGGCCGGCGACACGGCCCCGACCAGGGCGAGGACGGCGCGGGCGACGCCGCCGTGGCTGACGATGACCGCCTCGCGCGGCAACGCCTCCAGAACCGGCCGGATGCGCTGCGCCAGCATCGCGTAGCTCTCGCCGCCCGGGGGCACGAAGCTCCATTTGTCGCGCTCGCGCAGCTGCGCCTGCTCACGCTCCGCCTTGCGGATGTCGCGCCAGGTGTAGCCCTCCCAGCTGCCGAAGGTGAGTTCCTTCAGCCGGTCGTCGGTGCGGTAGGCACCGTCCTCCAGCCCGAGCGTGGCGCGCAGGATGTCCATCGTCTCGCGCGCCCGCTTCATCGGCGAGCCGATATAGTCGAGCTCAGCAAAGCCGGGGGCCAGCGTCCGCAGCCGCTCGGCCGCTTCCGCCGCCTGACGCCGGCCGAGATCGTTGAGGGGGATGTCCTGGCCGCCCTGGAGACGGCCCTCGCGATTCCAGTCGGTCTCGCCGTGGCGGATGAGGATGAGCCGGTGCGGGAGCGTGATCGGGAGCATGTCGGGCTTCTGCACCGTGCCGGGCGCGAGGTCAAAGCGTTCGCCCGGTGCGGGGCCATGCGTCGCAGCCATGGCGGCGAGCCGCCGATTTGTTTGGCCTGTCGCGGCCGCCGGTCTATAGGCGGCTCTCCGCCGCTTTCGGATGCCGCTTCATGCCGCCGGCCCTGACATTGCCCGATGGTCGCAGGCTCGCCCTGGACGACCGCCCCCTGCTGATGGGGATCGTCAACATCACGCCCGATTCCTTCTCCGATGGCGGGATGCTGCAGAATGCCGGGCAAGCCATCGCGCATGGCGCAAGATTGATGGAAGAGGGGGCCGATATCGTCGATGTCGGCGGGGAATCGACGCGGCCCGGCCATGCGCCGCTCGATGCTGCGACGGAACTCGGACGGGTGCTGCCGGTGATCGCCGGCCTGCGCGAGCGGGTCACCACGCCGCTGTCGATCGACACCTGGAAGGCCGAGGTGGCGGAGGCGGCAGTGAAGGCGGGGGCCTCGATCGTCAACGATGTCTGGGGCGCGCAGCGCGATCCCGCCATCGCCGGTGTCGCGGCCCGCCACGGCGCCCCGATCATCCTGATGCATAACCGCGAGACGACCGACCCCGGGCTCGACATCCTGTCCGACGTGCTGCGCTTCCTCGAGCGGTCGATCGCGATTGCGCGCGAGGCGGGTGTGCCGCACGAGCAGATCGTGGTCGATCCCGGCATCGGGCTGTTCGGCAAGACGCCGGAGCAGTCGCTGCGGCTGATCCGCGAACTGGCGAAGCTGGAAAGCCTGGGCTGTCCGATCCTGCTCGGGGCCTCGCGCAAATCGGTGATCGGCGTGGTGACCGGCCAGAGCGTTCCCGCCGAACGCGTCGCCGGCAGCGTCGCGGCCCATCTCTATGGGGCGACGCAGGGCGCGGCCATCATCCGCGTCCACGACGTCGCCGCCCATGCCCAGGCCTTCAAGGTCTGGCGCGCCCTGTCCCAGTCTTCGGAGCCCAGCGCGTGAGCGAATCCGGCGTCATCCTGATCGAGAAACTCGATATCTACGCCTATCACGGCTTCTTTTCGGAGGAGGAGCGGCTGGGGCAGCGCTTCGTCCTCGACCTCGCACTCGAAACCGATCTAAGGCCATCCTCGGTCAGCGATGCACTGGCCGATACAGTGAATTACGGCACCGTGGTCGGCGTTGTGACGGAGGTCTTCACCACACGCCGCTTCAACCTGCTGGAAGCGGCCGCCCGCGCCGTGGCACTGGCGGTGCTGGAGCGGTTTGCGCCCGTGACCCGGGTCGAGGTGACGCTGCGCAAGCCGGCCCCGCCGATCCATGCGACGCTGGCCAGTGTCGGCATCAAGCTGAGTTTTGCGCGTGAAGGTTGAGGCTGCGCTCGGCCTCGGCGGCAATCTGGGCGATCCCGTCGCTGCATTTGCCACGGTGCTGCGGCGGCTGCAGACGCATGAGGCGGTCTCGCGCGTCCGCTCGTCGAGCGTCTATCGCACGGCGCCCTGGGGCAAGCTCGACCAGCCGGAATTCCTGAACATGGCGATGCTGGTCGAGACAGCTCTGCCGGCCCGCGCGCTGCTCGATCTCTGCCTGTCGCTCGAGCGCGAGGGCGGGCGCGAACGGCGCGAGCGCTGGGGGCCGCGCACGCTCGACATCGACATCCTGAACTATGGCGGTGAGACGATCGACGAGCCCGGCTTGCAGGTGCCGCATCCGCGGATCGCGGAGCGGGCCTTCGTACTGGCGCCGCTGGCGGAGATCGCACCGGGGCAGGTGATCGGGGGACGAACAGTCGCGGAACTGCTCAAGGCGGTCGTCGACGAGAGCATCCGCCGGGACCCGGCCGCGACGGCGCGGCTGCAGGCTGTTTTCCCAAGCGCGCCGCGCTGATCTCAATCTTCGAAGGTTTCCCTTAGAACCGCCAGCACGCGGCTCAACACGGCAGGGGGCACCTCACCCACCCGTTTGACGAGGCGCCGCTTGTCCAGCGCGCGGACCTGCTCGGCGAGGACGAGTCCGTTCGTGCCCGCGAAGCTGATGGGCACACGGAACCCGGCCGGGCGGCTGGCCGAGGTCATGGGCGCGACGATGACCGTTCTCAGATGATCGTGAATCTCCGGAGGAGACACGATGAGGCAGGGCCGTGTCTTACGAATCTCGCTGCCGATGGTCGGATCGAGGGTCGCCAGCCAGACCTCGCCGCGCTTCACCATGTCAGGGCGGCGTCATCGTCATTGGCGAATTCCGGCCAGACGAGCTTGTCGTCGCCCTCGGCCACGAGCCGCCGTGAATCCTCGGCCCAGCCTGAACGGGCCGCCGTCGACACGGGCTCGATGACGATGCGCCCGCTTTCGACGAGCAGCGTGACGCGGTCTCCCGCCTTGGCGCCGATGGCGGCCAGCATCGGCTTCGGGATGACGACGCCCGCCGAGTTGCCGATTTTCTTGACCGAGCTTTGCATCGCCTACTCCGACAGCAAGAGCGATCATAGCGCGCCAGTGCGTATGTTACTACGGTGTATGAACGCCCATCGCCGTCGATCTCGCGGGGCGAGACCTGACGCCTCACTCGGCCTTTTCGAGGGTGATGTCGGGTGCCGTCGGCACCTTCATGCCGACGACGTGGTAGCCGGCGTCGACATGCAGGATCTCGCCGGTGATGCCGCGCGACATGTCGGAGACGAGGAACACGGCGGTCTCGCCGACCTCTTCGATCGTGACGGTGCGGCGCAGCGGCGAGTTGTACTCGTTCCAGCGCAGGATGTAGCGGAAATCACCAATGCCGGAGGCCGCGAGCGTCTTGATCGGCCCGGCCGAGATCGCGTTGACGCGGATCTTCGAGGGGCCGAGATCGGCGGCGAGGTACTGCACGCTCGACTCCAGCGCAGCCTTCGCCACGCCCATGACGTTGTAGTGCGGCATCCACTTCTCGGCGCCGTAATAGGTGAGTGTCAGCATCGCGCCGCCATCCGTCATCAGCTTCTCGGCGCGCTGGGTGACGGCGGTGAAGGAGTAGCAGGAGATCAGCAGCGACTTGGTGAAGTTCGCTTCGGTGGTCTCGACATAGCGGCCGGTCAGCTCGTCCTTGTCGGAGAAGGCGATGCAGTGGACGACGAAGTCGAGCTTGCCCCAGAGCTTCTCGACCTGCGCGAAGACGGCGTCGATCGTGGCGGAATCGGTGACGTCGCAATGGCCGACGACATGGCCACCGAGCTCCTTGGCCAGCGGCTCGACACGCTTCTTCAGGGCGTCGCCCTGATAGGTGAATGCGAGCTCGGCGCCGGCGTCGGCCGCTGCCTTGGCGATGCCCCAGGCGATCGAGCGGTTGTTGGCGACACCCATGACGAGGCCGCGCTTGCCCTTGAGGAGATTGGCGGTCGGCCGGACGAGGGCGTTGGAATCAGGCATCGGGAACCCGCAAACTTGAAAAGACGAGGCCGTCTCTTAGAGCATGGCGGCGCCAGTGGGAACCGGATTTGCCGGAATCCGGCGCCGGTGGATTACGCCGTGCGGGCCTTCATCAGTGCGGTCAGCTCGGCGTCGCTCTCCGGCATCTCGATGTCGATCGAGACGAAGAGATCGCCGACCGCGTCGCCCTCGCCCTTGAGCCCCTTGCCGCGCAGGCGGAAGGACCGGGTGGTGCCGGTCAGGGCTGGAATCTTCATCTCGACCGCACCGGTGAGCGTCGGCACATGCACCTCACCGCCGAGAACGGCGCGTGCGAGCGGCACGGGGACGCGAATGCGCAGATCGTTGCCCTCGACGGTGAAGCGCGAATCCGGCTTGACCTTGATCGTCATCAACACGTCGCCGGCCTGGCCGGAAAAGGGATCGGTCGGGCCGAGCCCACGCAGCCGCATGACCTTGCCGTCGGCGACGCCCTCGGGGATCGTGACCTCGACTTCGCGGCCACTGGGCAGCCTGACGCGTCGCGTCGCGCCGGCGGCCGCCTGGGCCAGGGTCACCTCCAGCGTGAAGCTCTGCTCCGGGGGCTTGGGGGCCTCGGCACGGGTTCGCCCCGCCCGGCGCGCGGCGTCACCGAACAGCGAGCCGAAAATGTCGGACGGGTCGAAGCCCGCGCCTGCTCCGCCGCCCGCGCCGAAGGGGTTGCCGCCTCCGCCCTGGCCGAAGTTGAACTCGAAGCCGCCGGCCCGGCCGCCGCGGCCCGCGCCCATGCCTTCGAAGCCGGAGAATTTCGGCTTGCCCTCGCCATCGATCTCGCCGCGGTCGAACTGCTTGCGCTTGGTCTCGTCGCCGACGATCTCATAGGCGCCGTTCAGTTCCGCGAAGCGGTCCTGCGCCTTCGGATCATCCCGATTGCGGTCGGGATGCAGATCCTTGGCGCGGCGGCGGTAGGCCTTCTTGATCTCCGCCTCGCTCGCCGTGCGGGCGACGCCCAGAATCTGATACGGGTCGCGCATCGATGAACCCCATGTGGCACTGGCGACCGGCCCGCCGGGACACGCGCCGGAGGCCAGCCTGATCGTCGAGCCTTATCTGGGAATGGTGTGGCCTGAGTGCAACAGCCGGCGCGGCAGATCGATGGCGCCTCAGGCGATCAGCCCGTGCCTTGCCAGGGAGCAACGTCCTTGACGGCCCATTCGCCGCCCGAAGGCCGGCAGGCGGTGCCCTGGAGCTTGGCGGGTTTCGTCTGAGTCTGGACCTGGGCGATGAAGGCGCGGCAGATCTCGTCGGCCCGCAGGAAAGGGCCGCCCACAGGAATGAAGGAGCCCTTCACGCCACTCTGGGGATTGTCCCAGGAGACGGCCGCGCCGTTGCCCTGTGGATCGAGCGCGACCGCCATCGCGCCTTCGGCGCGGCGCAAATCTTCGGGTCCGAGTTCGGAGGTCAGCGAGGCGAGGGCGCCCGGCTTACTGGCGCCGCGCGCCGGCAGCACCGAGGAGGTCGTGGCGATCTCGTCCTCGGCCTTGCTCGACAGCCCCAGGATGGGAAACGACACCGAGCAGCCGGCGCCGGCCAGGGCCAGAACCAGGGCTGCGCCAAAGCCGCGGATACGCATGACGCGGCTGCGCTGCGGAAGGCTTTGGGACGGCCGCCGGCCTGTCCTATATAGTCGCTCGGTCAGGTCCGGTATCACCGCTCGCGCTCGCCCAAACGCAGTGCTTCATTTGCCGAGGATTAGAACGTGGAACAGTTAACGAGCGGTGACTTCACCCAGGAACAGGACCCGTTCGTGCTCTTCCAGTCGTGGTTCGACGAGGCGAAAAAGAGCGAGCCGAACGATCCCAACGCCATGGCGCTCTCGACGGTCGATGCGGAGGGCCTACCCAACAGCCGGATGGTGCTGCTCAACGGGCGCGACGGCGAGGATTTCGTCTTCTACACCAACACCCAGAGCCAGAAGGGCGAGGAACTGCTCGGCCAGCCCAAGGCGGCGCTGCTGTTCCACTGGAAGAGCCTGCGCCGGCAGATTCGGATTCGCGGTGCCGTGACGGTCGTCAGCGACGAGATGGCCGATGCCTATTTCCAGTCGCGCCCGCGCGACAGCCGCATCGGCGCCTGGGCCTCGCAGCAGTCGCGCCCGCTGGAAAGCCGCTTTGCGCTGGAAAAGGCGGTCGCGATCCAGGCGGCGAAGTTCGGCGTCGGCACGATACCGCGCCCGCCGCATTGGACGGGTTTTCGCGTCAGCCCGGTCTATCTCGAGTTCTGGCGGGACGGAGCCTTCCGTCTGCACGATCGCGTCGTCTTCCGTCGCGCCCAGGTCGGCGAGCCCTGGGTGCGCGCCCGCCTTTATCCTTGAGGATCGATAGCCCGATGGCGATGCCGAAATTCGACTTTCCCAAGACCGAGCCCGGCAAGCGGCCGGTGATGCTGCTCACGGGGGCCAGCCGTGGCATCGGCCATGCCACGGTGATGCAGTTCGCGATGGCGGGCTGGCGGATCCTGTCCTGCTCGCGACAGGCCTTCTCGGACAAATGCCCTTGGCCGTCGGGGGCGGACGACCACATCCAGATCGACCTCGGCGATCCCGAGGACACGATGCGCGGCATCGCCGAGATCAAGCGTAGGCTGGCGGCCGAGGGCGGAAAGCTCAATGCGCTCGTCAACAATGCCGGGATCTCGCCCAAGGGGCCGAAAGGGGCCCGTCTGGGCGCGGCGACGACCTCCTTCAACGACTGGCACAAGGTCTTCCAGGTCAATTTCTTCGCGCCGATCATGCTGGCGCGTGGCCTGCTCGACGAGTTGACGGCGGCGAAGGGCACGATCGTCAACGTCACCTCGATTGCGGGATCGCGCGTCCACCCCTTTGCCGGCGCCGCCTATGCGACCTCGAAGGCGGCGCTGGCCAGCCTGACCCGCGAGATGGCCTCCGACTTCGGCCCGCTGGGCATTCGCGTGAACTCGATCTCGCCCGGCGAGATCGACACGGCGATCCTCTCGCCGGGCACCGAGAAGATCGTGGCGACCTTGCCGCTCGGGCGGCTCGGCCGGACGGAGGAGGTCGCCCGCGCGATCCATTTCCTCTGCACCGATGCGTCGAGCTACGTCACCGGCGCTGAACTGCACATCAATGGCGGCCAGCACGTATGATCCGGGCCGGCTGAGATGAGCGGCGACGGCGGCCAGGTCATCCGCTTTCCGGCTCCGGGCAAGGCCCCGGCGCGCCCGGTCCTGGCGGCGTCCGTGGCCGTCTTTCGCGATGGCAAGGTGCTGCTCGCGACGCGCACCAAGCCACCGGCCGACCGGCTCTGGTCGCTGCCCGGCGGCAAGGTCGAAGCCGGCGAGACCCTGGAACAAGCTGCCCTGCGCGAACTGGAGGAGGAGGTCGGCGTGCGCGCGCGCATCGTCGGCTTCAACCGCCATGTCGAGATCTTCGGGCGCGACGCGCTGGGCGCCGTCAGTCACCACTTCGTCGTCGCCTCTTTCGTCGGCGAATGGCTGTCGGGCGAACCGCAGCCGGGGCCGGAGGCCGGGGCCGTGATGTGGGCCGACCCGCTCAGGCTCGGCGGATTGCCGACGACGCGGGACCTGGGCGACGTCCTGCGGCAGGCGAGGGCAATCCTGCTCCGGGCCGAGGAGGGCGCATGAGGCGGGCGGCTCTCTGCCTGCTCGGGCTGCTGGTGACCGCGCCCTGGGGCGCCGCGCCTGCGCAGCAGCGCACTCCGCCGGCCGCGAAGCCGGCCGAGCCTGCGCCTGCTCCGGAACCGCCGCCGCCGCCCTACGAGCCGCAATTGCTGAAACTCGCCGAAATCATGGGCTCGCTCGCCTATCTGCGAACGCTCTGCGGCGGCAAAGAGGCTCAGGACTGGCGCGACCGGATGGCGGCTCTGGTCGAGGCGGAGGGGCGAACGCCCGCACGTCGCGAGCGGCTGACGAGTTCCTACAACCGCGGCTTTCGCGCCTATTCGCTGACGCACCGGGCCTGTACGGACGGAAGCCAGGAGGCGTCGACGCGGCTGGCCGCGGAAGGCGAGCGGCTCGCCCGGGCCCTGGCCGGCCGCTATGGCGGATAGGTGACAGCGCCCCGCGAACTGCGTCCGTCCGGAGGATTTGCGCGGCCGCGTTAACCTTTCCTAAAGGGGGTGGTAGCGTCCCGCTCTGGCACGCCCTATGGTTACGAACCGCACGGCTCCGGTCGTCGAGAGCCCAAACTGGCACAGTTCGCGAACAGGGCGGGCGGTGCGCGACAAGAAGCCGATCAAGCAAGCCGTAGAGTTCTCGCCTTCATGTCCATCATCTCCGACGACCTGCCGCTCGACCTCGTCTCGACCGATGACAGCCACGACGCCCGCCGCGTCGCCTACGGCTATGTCGAGGACGCTTTCGCCGAGGCGCAGCAGGATGGGCTGGACAGCGACGCGCTGGCGCATGCCGCGCTGTTTGCGGCCTTCCGAACCCTCGTCGAGACCTATGGTGAGGAGGCGACCGCCATCTTCGCGGAAGGGCTCGCCGACAAGATCCGCAGCGGGGCCTTCAGCAGCGGCACCCGTCACTGACGAATCGCCGAGTGTTGTTCCGATCGAGCGGGAACAGCTGTGGCGCTGGCCGGTTGAACTCGGGCGACAGGGCACCGACATAGAGTTTGGCGCGGTCGCGGCGAGGTTTTCATGAACAGGGTGCAGGGCGCCGCCAGTCCGGTGGTCGAGAATGCGGCGGCCGGGCGGTTCGAAATGGCGTTTCCCGGCGGACAGGCCTTTGCCGTCTATCGCCGCGACGGGGACAGGCTGGTCGTCACGCATACGGAAGTACCATCGGCGTTCAACGGCCAGGGCCTCGGCTCGGAGCTGGTGCGCGGCCTGTTCGAGCAGGCGAGGGCGAGCGGACGGAGGGTCGTGCCGGCCTGCTCATTCGTCGCCTCATGGGCGCGCCGCCATCCCGAATTCGACGACGTGTTGTCACCCCGTCGATGATCGAGACAGCGATCGCGGAAGGGCTCGGGGCATGAGGTCCGCGCCGCCCTCGTCCAGCGCGCAGCAGGATCTGCGCGCCGCTTTCAAAAGGCTCGAGCGCATGCTGCCGGCGCGGGCGGCCTCGGCGCTCCGTTGGCTGCGCCACCCGGCGTCGCGCTGGGCGCGGATTCCGGTCGGGCTCGTGCTCATCCTGGGCGGCGTGTTTTCCTTCCTTCCAATCCTGGGCGTCTGGATGCTGCCGCTCGGGCTGATGCTGATGGCGTCCGACGTCCCGTTTCTGCAGCGGCCGATGGCGCGGTTCACGATGTGGATCATCGACCGGGTCGAGCGCTGGCAGGCCAAGCGCCGCCGCTGATCTGCGCGCCAGCCTCTCCGGTTTCGACGACTGATATGCCCTTCTCAGACCCATCGACGCGCCGCGGCACGGAACATCCGATCCGACTCCTCGTTGAGCGGGCACGGCGCTCGCGCGCTTTGTCTCAATGGGGGCTGTCATGAACAGTATCATCTATCTCGTCGGTCTCGTCGTGGTCGTTCTGGCCATTCTGTCCTTCCTCGGTCTGCGGTGAGCCTGTCCCATGTCGCTCGGTTCAACTGATGTCGTCGTCGTCTCGCCGCCCGGCTCCGCAAATGCGGCCGGGTCCTATCTCGAATGGAGCCCGATCCTGGGGGGCGCGGTGCTCTCGGCCGCTATCTCCACGATCATGGCCGCGTTCGGTTCCGCGATCGGGCTTTCGCTGGTTTCGGCCGAGGCCGGGCGCTCCACCAGCATGGTCGCCCTCGCCATCGCGGGCGCGCTCTGGGCGTTGTGGGTGACGGTATCGGCCTGCGGCGCGGGCGGCTATCTCGCCGGGCGGATGCGCAAGCCCCTCGCCGACGGCAGCGCGCATGAGCGCGGCGTCCGGGACGGCGCGCATGGGCTCGTCGTCTGGGCGGTAGGGGCGCTGCTCGTCGCCGTCATCACCTCATCGTCGCTCGTGGGCGCCGCGCGCACGGCGGCGTCGGGGGTCGCAGCAGTGGCCAATGGCGCCGGTTCGCTGGTCAGCCAGCAGGCTGATCCGCTCGCGTCCGCTCTCGACACCGTCATGCGCTCGAACGGCGCCACGCCGCCGACGCAGGCCGAGCGCGAGGAAGCCTCGCGCATTCTCGTCCGCAGCCTGGCGGGTGGCAGCCTCGAACCGTCGGATCGCGAATATGTCGCCTCGCGGATGGCCGCCCGGATGAACATTCCCCAGACCGAGGCCGAACAGCGCATCGACGAGGCTTTCGCCCGGTTGAACCAGGCCAAGGAAACCGCCAGGCAGGCCGCCGAAACGGCCCGCAAGACCGGTATCATCGTCGCCTTCCTGACCGCTGCGGTTCTTCTGGTCGGTGCTGCTGCGGCTTATCTCGCGGCGATGCTCGGCGGGCGCCACCGTGACGAGGAGATCGACCTCTTCGGCGGTCGCTGAACGCTTTCCATCAGCTCATCACATCGGCAAGGGCGCCTGCGGGCGCCCTTTTCACGTCGGCGAGGAGCCGATGCCTGCAGCCACTGCTGTGGGCGCGACGGGCGCCTCGCGCCCCAGCGTGACATTGGGCTCCACGGGCGGGGGATGGGGAAAGAATGGGATCCGCTTCAGCACTAGGCGCAGCGCGTGCCAGTGGATTGCGAGCGTCACCTTCAAGGTCAGCAGCGGATGGCTCGCCAGCAGTCCCAGGAGGGCGCTGTCCGAGATGTCACGCCGCTTGCCGCTCATGGTGGCGGCGATCAGGCGCCCGTGCGCATCGGAGCCGTCGATCGAGACGGACATGGTCTCGCCCGGCGGAACGACATGGAAGCGATACTGCATGTCGAGTCCCAAGAAGGGCGAGACATGGAAGCGCTTTTCGGCCTCCTGGGCCACCATGCAGGCCTCGCCCGCGGCGGGCACGACATAGCTGTGGGTCTCGCCGAAGGTGTTGTGGACCTCGTAGACGATCGCCATCAGTTCGCCGTCACGGCGGTGGCAGAACCAGGTGCTGAGCGGATTGAAGGCATAGCCAAGGATGCGCGGCATCGTCAGCAGGCGCAGCGGGCCGCCATCGGGCTCGATCCCGGCCTGCCGGAGCAGCGCCTCGATCTGCGGGCGCAGCGGCGTGCCGCTGCGGTCGCCATAATCGGCATCGCGAAAGGCGTAGAGGTTGAAGCGGTTGCGCGAGAACCAGCGCAGGCGTCCCACGAGCCCGTCGATCTCATCGAGATCGAGCAGCATCCAGAAGACGCGATAGGCGAGCTTGTGCGCGCGGGGCCGCATCCGCAGATGCCGGACGATGCCAACATAAAGCGCGGAGGCGGCCTGGCCGGTCATGCTGCGTGGTCCAGAGCCGTGACGAGCGGCGTGCGGACGATCCTGCCGGATTCCTCGGCCACGTTCCAGGGCCGGCGCACGCCGCCGAGGTCTTCCGCCACCGCCAGGCCCGCCTGAAGGCCGTCCTCATGGAAGCCGGACCCGAAATGGGCGCCGCAGAACCAGGTGTTGCGGCCGCCCTGGAGCGACCAGAGGCGCGCCTGCGCGGCCAGAACCGGTCCGTCGAAGATCGGGTGCTCGTACATCTCGTCCCGCAGCACGGAGCCGGGCGCCAGATCGCGGGGCGGGTTCAGCGTCACGAAGAGGGGCTTCTCGGTCTCGAGGCCCTGCAGGCGGTTCATCCAGTAGGTCACCGCGCAAGGCGCATCCGGGGTCGTCCGGTCGCCGAGATGGTTCCAGCTCGCCCAGGCGCTGCGCCGGCGCGGCATCAGGGTCTCGTCGCTGTGGAGGACGGCCCGGTTGCGGCTGTAGCGGAAGGCGCCGAGCAGGGCCTTCTCATCCGCCGACGGGTCGGACAGCATCGCCAGCGCCTGGTCGGCATGGGCCGCGATCACGACATGGTCGAAGGTCCGCCTCTCCCCCTCGGCGGTTTCCAGCGCGACGCCATCGGCCGTGCGCGCGAGGCTGCGCACGGCGGTCCGGGTCGCGACCGTGCCGGAAAAGGCAGCCCTCAGCTTCTCGACATAGGAGCGGCTGCCTCCCACGATGGTGCGCCAGACCGGCCGGTGGGTCAGTTTCAGCAGGCCGTGATTGTGGTGGAAGCGGATGAAGGCGGCGGCGGGGTAGGACAGGATCTCGCTGCAGGGAGCCGACCAGATCGCAGCCGCCATGGGCAGGAGGTGGTCCTCGCGGAAAGGCACGCCATAGCGGCCGGCATCGAGATAATCGCCGAGCGACTGATGCTCGGCGGATTGGGTCAGCGCATCCTGCGTCGCCTGCGCATAGAAGCGTCGCAGGTCGCCCAGCATCGACCAGAAGCGCGGGCTGAGCAGGTTGCGGCGCTGGGCGAACAGGCCCGACAGGCTGGTCCCGCTGTATTCGAGGCGCCCCTGGTCTAGCGACACGGCAAAGGACATCTCGGTCGCCTTCGTCGCCACGCCGAGATGGGCCATCAGCGCCTTGAAGTTCGGATAGGTCGCCTCGTTGTAGACGATGAAGCCGGTGTCCACCGGTACGCTGGCCCCGCCCGTCTGCCGAACGTCGACGGTGTTGGCGTGGCCGCCCAGTCGCGGCGCAACTTCGTAGAGAGTGACGTCATGAGCCTGCGACAGCAGCCAGGCGGCGGACAGCCCGGCAATGCCGGAGCCGACGACGGCGATCTCGAGCGGTTTATGGAGGGAGCCGTGCATGAACCGACCTGTGTCGCGATGTTTCGTCACGGGTACGAACGGGGTCCGGCTTCGGTTCAGTCTTTATGAGGAGGGTGACAGATGGTAGCGCGAACCGAGAGCCGGCTTTCCGTCCCGGAGACCGGTTGCAAGGCAGGTGCTCTGATCCAGATGCGAGCGGGCTGCGTAAAGCGGTCATGTTCGCAACGCCCGCCACAGGATGCACGACACGACCTCTGGTCTCGGCCGGAGTGCGGAGAGGTTCGACCAGCGTTCCCATGGATGCAGACGCCCTTATCCAGGCCATCGCGTCTTCTGCCGACCGGCGTGCCTTCGCGCAGTTGTTCGAGCACTTCGCGCCGCGCGTGAAGGGCCTGCTGATGCGCGGTGGCACGCCGCCCGATCTGGCGGAGGAACTGGCCCAGGAAACGCTGATGACGGTGTGGCGCAAGGCCGCCCTGTTCGATCCCGCCAAGGCCGGGGCGAGCACCTGGATCGCGACGATCGCGCGCAATCTCAGGATCGACCATGCCCGCCGTGAGAAGCGCTCGCGGCTGTCGCAGGTCTATGAGATCCTGGAGGAGGAAGAGGGTCCGGAGCAGCCCGACGCGGTGCTCGCCGGGTCCGAGCGGGATAGCCGGGTGCGCGTGGCCCTCAAGGGTTTGTCGAAGGAGCAATACCGGGTCGTGGAACTCGCGTTCCTCGAGGGGTTCAGCCATCAGGATGTCGCCGAAAGGCTTTCGATCCCCCTCGGGACGGTGAAATCGCGACTGCGGCTCGCGATGGCGCATTTGCGTCGGCATCTGGAGGATCTGCGATGAACGCCCGGCATCTCGCGTCGGACGAAACCCTGGCCGGATTTGCTGCCGGGCAGCTCGATGAGGGCATGTCGCTCGTGGTCGCCGCGCATCTGGAAATCAACGCGGCCGCGGCGAAGGCGCTTCGCGATATCGAGGCGGTGGGCGGCGGCGTGCTGGCCCAAGGCGAGGCCGTGCCGATGCTGACTTCGGCCGAGGATGCGCTGGCACGGCTCGATCGCGAACCGGACGACGCGCCAGGGCCGGTCCGCGCGAGCGAGGTGGGCTTGCCGCGTGTGCTGCAGCCCTATGATCTTGGCCGCTGGCATCCGATCGGCCGGGGCGTGGCGATGCGCCGCGTGCATGTGCCGGGCGCGCAGGCGCGCGTCTTCATGCTGCGCGCGGCCCCCGGGACCTGGCTTCCCGAGCATCGCCATACGGGCAATGAGTGGACGACGATCCTCGCCGGTGCCTATGAGCATGAATATGGCCGCTTTGCCCGCGGCGACTTCGACGAGGCGAACGAGAACCACGAGCATCACCCGCATGTCGACGCAGTCGAGGGCTGTACCTGCATCGTCGCCCTGACGGGAGAGGTGAAGTTCCGCGGCTGGCTCGGGCGGCTGCTGCAACCGCTGGTGCGGCTGTGACCATCGCCTCCTTCGCCCTGGCCCTGGCGACCGTCGCGGCGCTGATGGCCGCTGCGATGACGACCGCCTGGCTGGTCGAGCGGCGCACCGGTAATTCAGGCTGGATCGACGCGTTCTGGACCTTCGGTCTCGGGACGACGGGCGCTGTAGCAGCGTCGCTGCCGTTCGGGGACGGGCCGATGGCGCGGCGCCTGCTGGTCGCGACCCTCGCCGCGGCCTGGGCGTTGCGGCTCGGGCTGCATGTCGCCTCCCGCACGCGCGGCATTTCGGACGATCCGCGCTACGCCAAGCTGAAGCGCGACTGGGGCGCCGACAAGGACCGCCAGATGTTCCGCTTCATGATGATGCAGGCGCTGGCCAGTTCGCCGCTCGCCATCGCCATCGTGCTGGCGGCGCACAACCCGGCTCCGCTGCTCGGGCTGCAGGACGCGGTCGGCGTGCTGGTCTTCGCCATCGGTGTCGGTGGTGGGGCGGTGGCCGACCGACAGCTGCGCGCCTTCGCGCGTGACCCGGCCAACAAGGGCAAGGTCTGCGACACGGGGCTGTGGGCCTGGTCTCGGCACCCGAACTACTTCTTCGAATGCGTCTTGTGGGCCGCCTATCCGGTCATCGCCATCGCGCTCTCCGGCTACGCCTATGGTTTCGTCGCCGTGCTGGCGCCGCTGGCGATGACGCTTCTGCTCACGAAGATTTCCGGAATCCCGCCGCTGGAAGAGCACATGGTCGCCAAGCATGGCGAGGCCTACCGCGCCTATCAGCGTCGCACGAGCGCGCTGCTGCCATGGCCACCCAACGCCAAAGAGGCCTGAAGCCATGGGTGTCCTGGAGAATCTTGGAGCCTGGGGTGAAAGGCTGCCGCTGCCCGACGTCGTGACCCGCGCCGGCATCGCGACGCTGGTCGGCCGCACGGATCGCAAACTGCGGCAGGCCGACGTCCAGCCGGATAGCGAGTTCGTGCGGGAGATGGCGGCCTATCCGATCGCCCAACATGCCGACGCCGCCAACCAGCAGCACTACGAGGTCCCCGCCGCCTTTTTCCAGGCAGTGCTGGGCGCCCGGCGCAAATACTCGTCCTGCTATTACGAAACGGCGCAGACGACGCTCGACGAGGCCGAGGTCAGGGCGCTCGAACTGACGCTCGATCATGCCGATCTGGCGGACGGGCAGCGCATTCTCGAGCTGGGCTGCGGCTGGGGCTCGCTCTCGCTGTTCATGGCAGAGCGGCTGCCGCGGGCCGAGATCGTCTCGGTCTCGAACTCGGCCTCGCAGCGGGCTTTCATCGAAGGCGAGATCGCGGCACGCGGATTGAGCAATCTCCGCATCGTCACCGCCGACATGAACAGCTTCGCCTGCGAGGGCGGTTTCGACCGGATCGTCTCGGTTGAGATGTTCGAGCACATGGCCAACTGGACGGAGCTTCTGTCGCGCGCCCGCGGCTGGCTTACGCCGGAGGGACGGATCTTCCTGCACGTCTTCACGCATCGCACGGCGTGCTATCGCTTCGATGTCGACGACAGGTCGGACTGGATCGCCCAGCACTTCTTCACCGGCGGCCTGATGCCGAGCCGCACGCTCGTCCACGGATTTCCCGAGCTGTTCACGGTCGAGGAAGAATGGCACTGGAGCGGCGAGCATTACCGGCGCACGGCCGAGGACTGGCTGAGCAATTTCGACCGCAATCTCGCGGTGATCGACCCGATCCTCAGTGAAGTCTACGGTTCGGATGCGGCGCTGTGGCGGCGCCGCTGGCGGCTCTTCTTCCTCGCGACGAGCGGACTGTTCGGGTATGCCGGCGGACAATCCTGGGGCGTCGGCCACTACCGGCTGCGGCCGGCCTAGAGCCAGCCCCAGCTCCGCATCGTCAGGACGCCGGCGAAGGCTGCGAGCGTCGAGATGCCTGCGACCACCGTGCCGTAGACGAGGTCGGCGATTGTGATCGTCAGCGTCCAGCGGCGCAGGGTGGCGTAGTTCGTCAGGTCATAGGTCCCATAGGCGAGCAGACCGAGCAGGCCGCCATTGACGAAGGCTGCCATCGCCGAGCCGGCCTGCAGCGCCGACATCAGGCCGAAATGGATCAGCCCGGCCGGGAAGGCGAAGTAGAACAGCAGCGCCGGTGCCCAGCGGATCCTGTCGAGCAGCACCTCTCCCAGGGTCGGCCGGTAGAGACGGCCAGCCATGACCGACAGCCAGATCACGTCGATGACGCCGAAGACCAGCAGGAAGACGAGATAACCAGCGATGAAAGTCATGACGGTCTCCGGCTGACGACGACGCTTTACGCTGACCGCCGGTCGATGGATCGCACGGCCTCGCCAAGGGCTCGCTGGGCGCTGACCTTGGCAAATCTGTTTGCCGGGCTGCAGCGTATGGAATGGAAAGCCCCGGATGGCGATGGGGGCGGCGGTCTCCCGCCTCCCACCAACGCCGAGGCCGGGGTCGCGTTCCAGCAGGGTCGGTCCGATAGCCATGACGACGAGAGAAACGCATCAGGAAACGCTGGACCGGCCGAGCCGCGACTGGAGCCTCGGGCTATCCCGCGCCTTCCTGGCGAAGCTGATGGCGCGTCTGGCGCGGGGCCGGCTGACGGTGGTGACGCCCGACGGCTCCGTCCTGGTGCAGCAGGCCCCGGAGCCCGGGCCCGAGGCGATGATCGTGCTGAAACGCTGGCGGGCGATACGCCGGCTCGTCCTGCAGAGCGACATCGGCTTTGCGCGCGCCTATTGCGACGGCGACTTCAGCAGCCCCGACATGACCGCGGTGATCGAACTTGCGGCGGTGAACGACCATACGCTGCGAGCGCTGATCTCGGGGAGCTGGCCCGCACGCGTCGTGACGCGCATGCTGCATCTCGGCCGTGCCAACACGCGCCGCGGCAGCAAGCGCAACATCACAGCGCATTACGACCTCGGCAACGCTTTCTACGCCCAATGGCTCGACGAGAGCATGACCTATTCGTCGGCCCTTTATACCCGGCCGGGACAGACGCTGGAGGAGGCCCAAGCGGCCAAGCTCGATCTCATCGTCGAGCGCTTGCAGCTCAAGGGCGGCGAGCGCGTGCTGGAGATCGGCTGCGGCTGGGGCGCCCTGGCGGAGCGGCTGGCGCGCGAAGGCTGCCATGTCACCGGCATCACGCTGTCGCCTTCGCAACTCGCCTATGCGCAGCAGCGGATCGCGGCGGCGGGCCTGTCCGACCGGGTCGATCTGAGGCTGCAGGACTATCGCGATACCACCGGGCAGTTCGACCGCATCGTCTCGATCGAGATGATCGAAGCCGTGGGCCGCGAATTCTGGCCGAGCTATTTCACGACGCTGCGCAACTGCCTGAAGCCGGACGGGAGGATCGTGCTGCAGGCGATCACCATCGAGGACAGCCGCTTCGCCTCCTATGCCAGCGGGGCCGATTTCATCCAGCACTACATTTTCCCCGGCGGGCTGCTGCCGTCGCCCACCGCGATGTGCGAGCAGATTGCCGCCGCCGGGCTGAACCTCGCCGATCGCTTCAGCTTCGGCGAGAGCTACGCGCTGACACTGCAGGAGTGGCGCCGACGCTTCCTGGTCCGGTGGCAGGCGATCGGACCGCTGGGCTTCGACGAGCCCTTCCGCCGGCTCTGGGAATTCTACCTCTGTTACTGCGAGGGCGGGTTCCGCAGCGCGGCGACCGATGTCGGCCTGTTTGCGATCACGCTCAAGGACGGGCCGGCCGACTCGGCCGTGGCCTGAGGCCGCTTCGCCCGGCGTCGGCCGGGCCTTAGCCGCCAGTCCGCGCGCCGAGAACCTTGGCGATCGCGGCCTCGATGTCCCAGGACTGGTAGGGCTTCACGACCAACGCCGTGCGATCATCCGCCTCCGCCCCTTCGACCCGCGAATGCCCGGTGGCGAAGATGACAGGCAAGCCCGGGCAAGATTCGCGGACCCGAGCGGCGAGCGCCGTACCCGACATGTCCGGCAGGCCGACATCGGTCAGCAAAAGGTCGATCTCGGTCTTCGCCAGCATGGCGAGGGCGTCGCGCGCGGTACCCGTCTCGATCACCGCGTGACCGAGATCCTCGATCATGTCGAGGGTCGCCATGGCGATCAGCGCATCATCCTCGCAGAGCAGGACCGTCAGCTTGCGATCAGGCGTGGAAGCCGGCTGCGTCGAGCGCGGGGCTTCGAGCGCCTGCCGGCGCTGCTCGGCATTGGCGAACTGATGGCGCACCTTTCGGGCCAATTGTTCGAGCGAATAGGGCTTGCTCAAGAGCTCGACGCCCTCATCCAGCCGCCCTTCATGAACGATCGAGTTTTCGGTATAGCCGGAGGTGAACAGGACCTTGATGTTCGGCAGCCGCTCGACCGCCCGGCGGGCGAGTTCGGTGCTCTTCATCGGTCCCGGCATCACCACGTCGGTGAAGAGGAGGTCGATCGGGATGCCGCTCTCGACGATGGCCAGCGCCGATTTTGCGTCGGGCGCCTGCAGAACGCGGTAGCCCAGATCCGACAGCGTTTCGATCACCGTCTCACGCACGCCCTGGTCGTCCTCGACGACGAGGATGGTCTCGGCGCCGCCGGTCACGGGGCCGCTGTCGTGGGAGGCGATATCCTCCTCCGCCTCGAGTGAGCGCGGGAGATAGATGCGGATCGTCGTTCCCTCGCCGGGCTCGCTGTAGATCTTTACATGCCCGCCGGACTGCTTCACGAAGCCATAGACCATCGACAGGCCGAGCCCCGTGCCCTTGCCCTCGGGTTTGGTGCTGAAGAAGGGATCGAAGACCTTGTCGACGATCTCGGGCGGGATGCCGACGCCCGTATCGGTGACGGCCAGCATGACGTAGCGCCCCGGAGTGACATCGGGGTGCGCGCGGGCATAGGCGCTGTCGAGTGTCGCGTTGCCGGCTTCGATGGTGAGTTTGCCGCTGCCGTTCATCGCGTCGCGGGCGTTGATCGCGAGATTCAGCAGCGCGTTCTCGACATTGCCGGGATCGACGAGCGTGTGCCAGAGGCCGCCGGCCACCACGCTCTCGATCTCGACGGTTTCTCCCAGAGCCCGCCTGAGCATCTCGTCCATGCCCCGGATCAGCTTGCCGAGGTTGATGACCTTCGGGGCCAGCGGCTGACGCCGACCGAAGGCGAGCAATTGCGAGGCGAGGCGCGAGCCGCGGGCCACGCCTTCCATGGCGTTGCGGATGCGACGCTCCGCCTGCTCGTTGCCGGCGATGTCGCGGGCAAGGAGCTGCAGATTGCCGCTGACGACCTGCAGCAGATTGTTGAAGTCGTGCGCGACGCCGCCGGTGAGCTGGCCGATCGTCTCGAGCTTCTGCGCCTCGTGCAGCTGCGCCAGCGCCGCCTGGCGTTCGTCGGTCGCTGCCTCGACGCGCTCCTCGAGCGATGACGACAGGTCGCGAAGCGCCACCATGCTGGCGCGCGCCTCATATTGACGCTGGCGGGCGCGAAGCGCGGCGCGCGCGATGCTGACCAGCGTCGTCGGGTGGAACGGCCGCTCGATGAAGGTGACGTTGCCGAGC
>NZ_JAUXYO010000271.1 GCF_030694325.1 Allobosea sp.
CAAGCTCCGCCTCTGTCCGCGGCGTTCACGGCTATGCCCGACGAGGAGATCGAGCGCCGCGCGGCGGAGGATCCCGATGCCGGGCTGGTGCCGCCCGGATTCTGGGATGAGGCCGAGATCGTCGAGCCGGAGGGGACGGAGCAGATCACACTGCGGCTGCCGCGGCGCGTGCTGAGCCATTTCCGTGCGACCGGCAAGGGCTATCAGAGCCGCATCAGCGCCGTGCTGGCGAGCTATGTCGATGCGCGCCGGAAGACAGGCTGAGGCTTGGCGGGTCCGATCAAGGTAGTCGGCCGAAGAGGCTGACGCTGCGGGCCGGCAGGATGAATTCGCCGCCCTCGGGTGCCGAGCCGTGCAGCCGCTGCCACGCCTGAGCAAAACCGTCGGGCAGGGCGAGCTCGACATCGGTCCGGCTGCGATTGACGGCGATCAGCAAGGTTTCGCCGTCGCCGTTCAACATCAGGCACAACGTGTCCAGATCGCCCCACTCCACGTCCGCAATCGGCGTTCCGTCGGGCTTCAGCCAGAGCGCATCGGGAGGGTCGCCCGTCCCGGTGAGGAAGGTAGAAGCCGACAGGAGCGGGTGCTCCGCGCGCAATGCGGCCAGTCCGGCCACATACGCAGCCAGATCGCGATCCGCCCCCTCCCAGTCGAGCCAGAAGGCCGGGTTGTCCTGGCAATAGGCGTTGTTGTTGCCGTGTTGCGTCCGGCCGAACTCGTCTCCGGCCGTCAGCATAGGCACCCCGCGCGACAGGAACAGTGTCGCCAGCAGGGCGCGGACGTCGCGATCGCGGGCGGCGAGGATGGCAGGATTGTCGGTCGGCCCCTCGACCCCGATGTTCCAGCTGTGGTTCTCGTTCTCGCCGTCGCGGTTGCCCTCGCCATTGGCCTCGTTGTGCTTGGCCGTATGGGAAACGAGATCGGCCAGGGTGAAGCCGTCATGGGCGGCGATGAAGTTGACGCTCGCCAGCGGCCCGCGATGGCGATCGGCATAGAGATCGGCCGAACCGGCCAGCCGCGTCGCCAAGGCCCCTGCAAGACCGGCATCGCCCCGCCAGAAGCGGCGGACATCGTCGCGGTAGCGGCCGTTCCATTCGGCGAAGGGGGCGGGAAATTCGCCGAGGCGGTAGCCGCCGGGGCCGATGTCCCAGGGCTCGGCGATGAGGATGGCTCCGGCGAGGGCCGGGTCCTGCCCGATCGCGGCGAAAAGCGGGGCGTCCTGCGAGTAGCCCGTATCCGAGCGGCCCATCACCGTGCCGAGATCGAAGCGGAAGCCCGCGACGCCGAGGCCGCGCCAGTGCCGCAGCGCATCCATCGCCATGCGCACGACGGGTGCTCGGTCGAGCGCCAGCGTATGGCCGCAGCCGGTGTCGTTGATCAGCCGGCCGGGGTCGTCGGTGGCGTGGCGGTAATAGACGGCGTTGTCGAGCCCGCGGAGACAGATAGTGGCGCCGAATTCGTCGCTCTCGGCGGTGTGGTTGAGAACAATGTCGAGGATGACGCCAATGCCGGCCTGCGCATAGGTCGTGCAGAGCCTCGCGAGATCGGCCATGCCGCCCGGTGCCAGTCGCGGGTCGAGTGCGAAAAAGTTCACCGGGTTGTAGCCCCAGGCATTGGCGAGGCTAAGGGGCGGCAGATGGCGCTCATCCATCCACGCCGCGACGGGCATCAGCTCGACATGGCTGACGCCGAGCCGCCGGATGTGATCGAGCACGGCGGGCTCGCAGAGGGCTGCCAGCGTGCCGCGGATGCGCTCCGGCGCGGCCGGATGGCGCATCGTGAAGGACTTCACCGCGAGTTCGTAGATGAAGCCGGGAGTCGTCTCCGTCCCCACCGCAAGCGGGGGGAGGGCTTCGCTCACCACACAACGTGGCACGAGATCGGCCGTATCGACGCCTCGCTGCGCCAGCCGCGGGTCCCAGCAGAAGGGGCGGTCGATCCGCGCCGCGTAAGGGTCGACGAGCAGCTTCGTCGCGTCGAAGCGGTGGCCGCGCTCCGGCTGCCAGGGGCCCTCGGCGCGCAGGCCGTAGCGCAGCCCTGCCGCGGCGCCGGGCAGCACGCCGTGATGGATGTCGCCGCTGCGACAGGGCAGGGGCAGGCGGGCGATCTCGGCCTCGCCCGCCCCATCGAAGAGGCAGAGGTCGATGCGCTCTGCGTGCCGGGAGAAGACGGCGAAGGCGACGCCCGCCTCGCCGACGACAGCGCCGAGGCGGGCAGGCAAAGGGCAGGCAACCAGTGCAGGCCCGGCCAAGCCCTTCACGCTCCGGACGTGGTGTCCGGCGACGCCGGAACACGCCAGATCCGCTCGGCATATTCGCGGATGGCGCGGTCGGCGCTGAACCACCCGCAATGGGCGGTGTTGGTCACCGACATGCGCCACCATTTGCCCTGGTCGGCCCAGAGCGAATCGATCCGGCGCTGGGCCTGGCGGTAGCTCTCGAAATCGTTGAGCACCATGAACCAGTCATTGGCGCGCAGGCCCTCGACGAGGCCGAGATAGCGGTCGCGCTCGCGCGGCGAATAGGCGCCCGACGCCACCGCATCGAGCACGCCTTCGAGATGGGGCGTGGCGGCGATGACTTCGCTCGTCGGGCGCGGATTGCGCTTGGCGGCCTCGACCTCCTCGGCCGTCATGCCGAAGATGACGATGTTGTCGGCGCCGACGCGCTCGCCGATTTCGATATTGGCGCCGTCCAGCGTGCCGATGGTGACGGCGCCGTTGAGGGCGAATTTCATGTTGCCGGTGCCCGACGCCTCCATGCCGGCGGTCGAGATCTGCTCGGAGACGTCTGCGGCGGGGATGATGACCTCGGCCGCGCTGACATTGTAGTTCGGCAGGAAGACGACCTTGAGCCGGTCGCGGGTGGTGATGTCGTTGTTCACCACCACGGCGACGTCGTTGATCAGGTTGATGATCGCCTTGGCGGTGCCGTAGTTGGAAGCCGCCTTGCCGGCGAAGATCTTCACCCGCGGCGCCCAGTCGCGATAGGGCTCGGAGCGGATCGCGTCATAGAGCGCGATCGTCTCGAGGATGTTGAGCAGCTGGCGCTTGTATTCGTGGATGCGCTTGATCTGGACGTCGAAGATGGCGTCGGGATCGACCGTGACGCCTGTGTCCTGCCGGATGATTTTCGCCAGCTTGAGCTTGTTCTCGCGCCGGATGGCGGCAAGGCGCTGGTGCAGCGCGGCGTCGCCGGTCTGCGCCGCGAGACGGCGAATATTGCCGATCTGGTCGGTCAGGTCGTCGCCGCAGACCTCCTGCAGCAGCTTCGTCAGGCCGGGATTGGCGCCGAAGAGCCAGCGCCGCGGTGTGATGCCGTTGGTGACGTTGGTGATGCGGCCTGGGAAAATCGCATGGAGCGGCGCGAAGACCGTCTGCTCCATCAGTTTCGAATGCAGCGCCGAGACGCCGTTGACGGTGTGCGAGCCGACGAAGGCGAGATGGGCCATGCGCACGCGCCGGCCGTGATGTTCGTCGATCAGCGAGATCGCCGAGAGATCGACAGTCTCGCCGACGCTCGACCGTCGAACCTCCTCGAGGAAGCGCGCATTGATGGCGAAGATAATCTGCATGTGGCGCGGCAGCAGCCGCTCCATCAGCGCCACCGGCCAGGTTTCCAGCGCCTCGGGCAGAAGCGTGTGGTTGGTGTAGGAGATGGTGGCGCTGGTGATCGTCCAGGCCTCTTCCCAGGGCAGGCCGTGCTCGTCGACGAGCAGGCGCATCAACTCGGGGACTGCGAGCGATGGATGGGTGTCGTTGAGCTGGATCGCGACCTTGTCGGCGAGATTGTCGAGCTTGCCGAACTGGCGGTAGTGGCGGCGCACCAGATCCTGCAGCGAGGCGGAGGTGAAGAAAAACTCCTGCCGCAGACGCAGTTCCTGCCCCGCCGGGGTTGAATCGTTGGGGTAGAGAACCTTGGAGATCGCCTCGGCCCGGTTGCGCTCGGCGACGGCACCGACGATGTCGCCCTGGTTGAACGCATCGAGCGAGAGGGGGTGCATGGCCCGCGCGCGCCAGAGGCGCAGCGTGGTCGCGTCCCGGCCGCGCCAGCCGACGATCGGCGTGTCGTAGGCGACGGCGAAGATCGTCTCTTCCGGTTCCCAGAACACCTCGCCGGGCCTTTGCGTCGCCGTCAGCGAGCCGCCGAAACCGATCTTGTAGGAGGCCTCGCGGCGCTCGAATTCCCAGGGGTTGCGGAAGGAGAGCCAGTCTTCGGGCACCTCGATCTGCTTGCCGCCGTCGATGCGCTGCTTGAACAGGCCGTGGTCGTAGCGAATGCCGTAGCCCAGCGCCGGAACGCCGGTCGAGGCCATCGCTTCGAGGTAGCAGGCGGCGAGGCGGCCGAGCCCGCCATTGCCGAGCGCCGCATCGGGTTCGATCGACTCGATCGCCGAAAGATCGACGCCGAGTTCGGCCATCGCCTGCGCCATCGGACCGGTGAGGCCGAGATTGTTGAGCGCGTCGGCGAGCGAACGGCCGATCAGGAACTCCAGCGAGAGATAATAGACCCGCTTGCGGCCGGTCTCGTAGCTCTCGCGGGTCGAGCGATGCCAGACATCCACGACATGGTCGCGCGCCGCGAGGATGCCTGCGGTCAGCCAGTCATGCGGCTGGGCGACGGAGGCGTTCTTGCCCAGCGAGTAGGTGAGCTTCCTCAGGATTTCGGCCTTGAGGACCTCGACCCGCCGGGTGGCATCGGCAGGGCGGGAGGTGTCGGCGGCGGTCTCGGTCAAGCGCTCATATCCCGGCTGTTGAACTCTGGCGAGTTTCGAAGCTGGGGACCGGTAAGTCCAGCCGAAATCGGCTCGCGGCCGGCATCGCTCAGGGGCGAGTGCCGGTTTCCTCGCGGATTTCGCTGCGGGTCTCCTGGCCGAGCTGCTTGGCGCTGGTCACGGCCGAGTCGGTCAGGCCGACGACGCTCGCCCAGGCGCTGCGGGTGTAGCTGCCCTGATGGGCGATGGCGTCGTAGCCGATCAGGATGACGGCGACGAGAAGCAGGATCCGGAACATCGGTGTCTCCTTGAATTGACGTGCCGCCCCAACGCGTGGCCGCACGGCCTGTTCCGAAACGGGCAGCCGCGACGAAAGGTCTCTGGCGGAATTGGCCCGCTCGGACTATCTAGAACAAAGATGGAACGGAGTGGCGCGGCGTGGCACAGCTGTCGGTGATGGAGAAGCTCGAAATCCTGAGCGATGCGGCGAAATACGACGCCTCCTGCGCTTCCAGCAGCACGACCAAGCGCAACTCGTTGACGGGCGGCCTCGGCTCGACCACCGGATCGGGCATCTGCCATTCCTATGCCCCGGAC
>NZ_JAUXYO010000272.1 GCF_030694325.1 Allobosea sp.
CCGCCGCCGGCTCACCGCCCGCGCCCGGGCGGAGCTGAGACGGAGTCCGCCCCTCAGCCGCCATAGCTCTTCACCAGCGAGCCGGCGACCAGCCCCCAGCCGTCGACGAGGACGAAGAAGATCAGCTTGAACGGCAGCGCCACCGTGACCGGCGGCAGCATCATCATGCCGACCGACATCAGGATCGAGGCGACGACGAGGTCGATGATCAGGAAGGGCACGAACAGCAGGAAGCCGATCTCGAAGGCGCGCCGGAGCTCCGAGATCATGAAGGCCGGCACCAGCACGTGGATCTGCACCTCCTGCGGCGTCGCCGGCGGCGGCTCGCGCGACATCTCCATGAACAGGGCGAGATCCTTCTCGCGGACATGGCGCAGCATGAAGGTCTTGAAGGGGATGACGCCGCGGTTATAGGCCTCGGCCGGCTGGATCTGCCCCGCCACCAGCGGAGCGACGGCGGTGCTGTAGGCCTCGCGCAGGGTCGGCGCCATGACGAAGCCGGTGAGGAAGACGGCCAACCCGATAATCACGGCGTTGGGCGGCGCGGTCTGCGTGCCCAGCGCCGAGCGCAGCAGCGACAGCACGACGACGATCCGCGTGAACGACGTCACCATGATCAGGATCGACGGCGCCAGCGACAGCACGGTGATGACCGCGATGAGCTGGAGCGCCCGCTCGGCGACGCCCCCGCCCTGCCCAAGATCCAGCGAGAGCGTCTGCGCAAGCGCCGGCCCCGCGGGCATGGCGAGCAGCGCGGCCCACAGGGCGAGCCTGCCGGTCACGGCGCGCGGGCTCCGCACGCGGCGGCGCCATCTCGCAGAGAAGCAGATCATGGTCCCGCACACGGCCGTGGTTGCGCCCGAATCAACCTGTCGGACTGCGCCACGCTAGAGCCGGCTTCGCCGCGCCAGCAACGGGCGCGGCGGCGTCAGAGTGCCGCGTCGGCGCGAATCCTGTTGATCGCGCCTCGCGACGTCGCCTCAGGACTTCGCCTTGGGGTCGCGCCCGAGCAGGCGGGCGAACTCCGCCTCGATCGCATCGACGGAGAAGGGGTCGATCGGCTTGGGCTCGGCCTCCGGCTCCGCCTGGGACTCGGGCGCAGGCTCGGACGTGACGGCCGCCTCTTCGACGGGAACCACGGCCTCGTTCGCCTCGGCAGCCGTCTCCGGCTCGCGCAGGTCGATCTCGGTGTCGGACGGCGCTGCCGCCTCGGGAATCGGCGGCAGCGGAGCCGCTGCGACAGGGACCGGCGGCTTTGGCGGCTCGACCGGCTTCGGCGGCTCGACAGGCCTGGATGCCTCGGCCGGCTTGGGCGGCGCGATTGCGGCAGCGGGCTTCGGCGCGATGCGCTCGGGCTTGAGGCCCAGCGCCATCTCCAGTTCCGCCTCGACATCGAGCGGCACGATGCGCGCCGGCGTCGGCGCAGATGCAGGTTCCGCAGCCGGCACGACAAGCGGCGCGGCCTCGCTTTTGGCCGGTGCGGGCGCCGCTTCGGCCGGCTTCGGCGCGGGCTCCGGATCGGGCTGCCTGATCGCCGTGGTCGCGGGAGCGGGCGACGGGCCCGGCCGCACCGCGGAGAAGGGACGCTTCAGCGCCTCGTCGAGCTGGCGCGCCATGTCGTCGAGCTCGACCGCACTCGCCACGGGAGCCGGCGCGTGATCGCGCGCGAAATTCGGCGGCTGCACCGCAGGCGCAGGCGTTGCCGGCGCCGCCTCTCGGTTGCCGGAGGCAGGAGATTGCGCAACGGGGGCTTCCGACGGCGATGCGGAGGACGTCGCCGCCTGCGTCGTGGCAGCCGCGCCGAGTACCGCGGCGCCTCCCGCGGCTGCGGCGATCGCCGCCTCCGCCGCCAGGGGCGACAGGCGCGAGGGCATGCGCGGCGGCGGCTCGGGGAAGGTCGGCGCCGGCGCCACCGGGGCG
>NZ_JAUXYO010000274.1 GCF_030694325.1 Allobosea sp.
CCTCGGACAAGATCTCCGAGGTGATCGCGATGATCGACGAGATCGCCTTCCAGACCAACCTCCTGGCGCTGAACGCGGCCGTCGAGGCGGCCCGCGCCGGGGACAGCGGGCGCGGCTTCGCGGTCGTCGCCACCGAGGTCCGCAGCCTGGCCAAGCGCTCGGCGGATGCCTCCAACGACGTCAAGAAGCTGGTCGAGGCGGCCCATGGCGACGTCAAGGTGGGTGTCGGCCTCGTCGAGGAGACGGCGCAGATGTTCGAGGCGATCGTGTCCTCGGTGAACGACCTGACGGGGCTGATGAACGGCATCTCGCAGACGGCCAAGAGCCAGGCCAGCGACGTCTCGGCGATCAACACCGAGATCGACGGTATCGGCTCGATGGCGCATCAGAACGCAGCCCTGGTCGAGGAGACCAATGCCGCGCTGGCGCTGACCGACGAGCAGACCCGTGCGCTGAGCGAGCACATCGCGCGCTTCCGCTTCCGCGAGGGCCACGGCTCCGACAAGGCCCATGCGATGGCCGAGGCCGCCTGAGCGGATACCGCCACCCGACACGACATCCGAAGGCCCCGCCAGCACCCTGGCGGGGCCTTCGCCGTAGCGGGGCCGCCTCGCATGACGCTTGCGGCCGCCTCGGCCGCGATGCTAGGCGGGATATGGGCCGGTAGCTCAATGGTTAGAGCTCGCTGCTCATAACAGCGCCGGTGCCGGTTCGAGTCCGGCCCGGCCCACCATTTCCGATCAGAATTGACGGGGCGACCGTTCCAGTCCTCGACGCCATAGCCTCCTTGCATCAGGCGCGAGCGGTGGGCGAAGCCACGGAGATCGTCGGTGTCGAACCAGCGAGCGCTGCGGAGCGTCGGCTTCGTCACTGGCTCGCCGTTACGCCGCCGTCGACATAGACAATCTGGCCAGTCATGTAGCTGCCTGCAGGGGCGGCGAAGGTGATGATCTGCCCGACCACCTCGACAGGGTCGCCGATCCGCCCGAGCGGGTTGCGGTCAAGGGTGAAGTCGCGAAAGCCCTCGCGTTCGAGATGATCGCGAATCCGCTCGGCCTCTGCCTCCGCACCGACGAGGAAGATCCGGTCGTAATCCATCACCACCGTCGCGCGGGTGCCGACGATTTCGAGCCGGTCGGGGGGCTCAGCCGAAAACACCCACTGCCGCCGAGAAGGTCTGGTTGTTGGCGTCCCACCACGTTCGGCTACTGGCGCTGCGCGGCCGGTCCATCGAACGGGACTGCCTGAAGATGGGCCTTCCAATCGCCATGCAGATTGCTGAAGCGCGGCCATCGCGCTTCAGCATTATGGTCAGAAGGTCAGGCTGACAGCCCGTACTCCCGTCGCAGGATGTCGGCAGCCCGCTCGCCGACAACGGCGCAAGGAGCCATAGTGTTGCCGGTCGTGACACGCGGCAGTACGGAGCCATCGGCGATCCGAAGGCCTGTGATCCCGTGCACCGCGAGCTTGGCGTCCACGACCGACATGTCATCGGACCCCATCTTCGCAGTGCCGCATTGATGCCAGTAGGTCACCGCTGCGTCCCGGATGAACGAGTCGTCGACTGACCGATCGTCTCCGGGGATACGCTCACTCCTGACGAAGGGTTGGAAGGCTTCGCTGCGACCGATCTCCCGGCTGAGCTTCACACAGGCGCGAGCCGCCTCCAGGTCCCGCGGATCCGACAGCATGTTGGCATCGACGATCGGCATCGTGCTGGGATCGTCAGATTTGAGGCGGATCCGGCCGCGACTATAGGGCCGAGCCAGTCCGGCGAACATCGTCCAGCCATGGGCCGGCACCCCCAGCTGTGCCGTCCGTTCGCTCGGGACTGGAAACTCCACCTGGCAGAACAGCAGATCCGGCTCGGTGAGGTCGGGACGGCTCTTCCAATAGAGTTTCGCCTCGCTGCCACTGTTGCGCGGCGGAATCGGCTCCCGGTATTCCCATGTGCACCCAAACGAGACGTGATCCTGTAGGTTGCGGCCGACGCCTGGGAGGTGACGGATGACGGGAATGCCGAGCTGCCTGAGTTCGTCGCGATCGCCGACCCCCGACAGCATGAGCAGCTTCGGCGTATTGATCGCGCCGGTCGAGATCACGACCTCCGTTCCTGCGTTGATGGCCGAGATCGAGCCGGCGCGTTCGATCTCGACGCCGGTCGCGCGGCGCCCTTCGAACAGGATGCGCCGGACATTCGTTTCGGTCAGGATCGTCAGGTTGGGGCGATCGGCAATCGGCCGGACATAGGCCCGGTAGAGGGAGTGCCGCTTACCCTCGCGCACCAGCACGTCCGAGTAGGCGACACCTCCCTCGCCCTCCATCATCGCGCCATTGGGATGATCGAAGCGGGGAATCCCGAGGCCTTCTGCCGCATCGAGCAGGGCGCCGGCGATGGGGCTCGGGTCCTTGGCGGGCTGAACCCAGACCGGGCCGGTGGTGCCCCGGTATTTCGGATCCGGCTTGCCCTGCCAGTTCTCGATATTGCGATAGATGTCGAGCACCGAGCGGTAGCTCCAGCCGGCATCGCCCGTCTCGGCTGCGAAGTGATCCCAGTCGCTGCGGTGGCCGCGGGCCCAAACCATGACGTTCACGCTGGAGCCGCCTCCAAGCCCCTTGCCCATCGACATGGAGAGGGCCCGGCCGTCGAGATGCGGATTGGGCTCGGCCTGAAACCCCCAGTCGCGGTTCGAGCCGAGATTGGTGGGCCACAGAGAAGGGTTGAGCACGGACTCCGCCTCGTCGTCCGGTCCGGCCTCGATCAGCAGAACGCTGCAGGCTGGGTTGTCGGCGAGGCGACGCGCGATCACGGATCCTGCCGAGCCGGCTCCGCAGATGATGAAGTCGTATGTCGATTGCAGATTGGCTTTGCGTTCCGCCTGGTTGTCGCGTGCGCGTCGTTCGAAGCCCCCGGCATCGCCGGGGGTGTGATCGTCAGTCATCGTTCGGTCTTTCTTGATGTCTTGGGGCTGCCCCGAGAGCAGCTGAAGGAGGTGGCTGGCGGGCTATTTCGCCGCGGCGGCGGCCTGCTGGGCGGCCTGGTCGATCACGTCGGCGACGACCTTGGCTTGCGTCATGAAGAGCGCATGGCTGGCCGAGACCTTCGTGACCTTGGCGCCGATGCGCTTGGCCATGTGGTCGAGCATGGCCTGATCGAAGGCCTTGTCCTCGCTGGCGATCACGGCCCAACTCGGCTTGGTGCGCCAGGCGGCGGCTTTCAGCTTGGTGCCGAAGGCCGAGAGATTGATCGGCACCTGCGAGTCCCGCATGAAGGCGACATCGGCATCGCTGGCGTCGTGGGCGAAGCCGGCCTTGAACTTGTCGCGATCCACGAAGGCGAAGCCGTCCCGCGCCTTGTCGAGGACGAACTCGGTCGCCGGCGCGAAGCCCTCGTATTGCTGGGCCGTCGTCTCGCCGGCATCGGGGGACAGGGCCGAGACATAGACGAGGCCGGTGACCTTCGGATCCACGCCGGCTTCAGTGATGACGGTGCCGCCCCAGGAATGCCCGACCAGGATGGTCGGACCATCCTGCCGGTCGAGAGCCCGCTTGGTGGCCGCCACGTCGTCTTCGAGCGAGGTCAGCGGATTCTGGACGATCGTCACGCGGTAGCCGCGAGCCGTGAGCAGGTCATAGACGCTGCGCCATCCCGAACCATCGGCGAACGCGCCGTGGACCAGAACGACATTTTTCGCAGGCTGCGCCGTGCTCGCAGTCTGGGCGAGAGCGGCCTGCGACATGCTGCCGACGGCGGCTGCGGCGAGAAGGGTGTTGCGGATCGACTTGTTCATGACGGTGTTCCTCGGATTTAATTATTGCGGAAACCATTATTGCGATAACAAACATGTCGGTTACGGGCAGGCTTGTCAATCAGACATTTGTCGCGATATATGTTTTCGAGATCACGGTCCCGTGACCCGCGTCCAAGGAGCCGCTGATGACCGAAGCCACGACCCCTCCGCCGGTGCCGCTGGAGGATCAGCTCTGCTTTTCGATCTATTCCGCCGAGATGGCGATCCAACGAGCCTACAAGCCTCTGCTCGATGGCCTCGGGCTGACCTATCCGCAGTATCTCGTGCTCAATGTGCTCTGGCGGGAAGACGCCCAGACCGTTGGAGGCATCGCGCAGCAGCTCGCCCTGGAATCCAGCACGCTGACGCCGCTGCTCAAGAGAATGGAAGCGGCCGGCCTGCTGCGTCGCACCCGCAATCCCGAGAATGAGCGCCAGGTCATCATCGCGCTCACCCCGGAAGGTGACAGGCTTCGCTTTCGCGCGCGCTGCCTCAACGACAATCTGCTCCTGGCATCGGGACAGACGGTCAGCGACCTTGGGAAGCTCAACCAGCTGATCCGGCAACTTCGCGACGCGATCTATGCCCATACCGGAGCCCCAGGCGTGGGAGTGCCGGGAATGGACCCCGAACCCAAGGGGCTAACGGCGAGAGTTGAGGCGGGCTAGACCGTCGGCACGGTCCCGCCGTCGATGACGTATTCGGTTCCGGTGATGCTTCCGGCTCGGTCCGAGGCGACGAACGCGATCAGGCTTGCGACTTCGTCGGTGCTGGCCGGCCGGCCGATCGGGATGCCGCCGAGGGAATCCATGATCATCTTCGTGCTCGCCTCGACGCTGACGCCCTGTTGCTCGGCGAGGCGCTCCGCGAAGTGCATCGATCCTTCCGTAGCAATCCAGCCCGGCGAGACACGGACGACCCGCACGCCTTTGGGGGAGACCAGCTTGGAGAGGCTCTTGCTGTACGAAGAGAGCGCAGCCTTCGCTGCCGCGTAACCGATCGTCGCTTCCGTCAGCGGCATGACGCGCTGGATCGAGGTGACATGGACGACCACGCCGCTGCCTTGCGCCGTCATCGCCGGCACCAGCTCTCGATCGAGGCGAATGGCCGGCATCAGGTTGAGGTCGAGCTCCTTGCGCCATTCCTCGTCGGTCAGCGCCTCATAGCCTCCTGCCGGGGCGGAGGAACCGCCCAACATGTGCACGATGATGTCCACGCCGCCCAAACGCTCCCGAACGGCCTGCGCCAGCTGCGCGCAGCCCTCCGGCGTCGTAAGATCGACGCCGACGAACATCTCGGCCGGCAGATCCTCCGGCTTCGACCTGGCGCTGGTCAAGACCTTGGCGCCCAGCTCGCGGAAGAGCTTGACGGTCGCGGCGCCTGCGCCGCGTGTACCGGACGTCACGAGCGCCCGCTTGCCTTCGAGGCTGAGGAACGGGTTCACAGGGTGATCTCCAGTTCGCCGATCTTGTCGCCTTCGAGGCGGAAGAAATACCGCAGATCGATCGGGCTGCCCGGGAAGTCGCCCTCGACATGGCAGGTCACGACGATGCGGCCACGCTCACGTTCGGTCGCAATCGGCGTCGACGTGGCGGTGAATTTCTTCGAGTAGTCCGCTTTCCACTGGCGGATCTCGTCGCGCCCCGTGTGGACGTGGTTTTCGTCCCGGACAGTCGCGTTGTCCGAGAAGCAATCGGCCATCGCTTGAGGATTGGGATCGAGATCGGCAGTGAAGTACCGCGCGATCGGCGTGGGAAGTTCAAGGGACATTGTTGTTCTCCTCATGTGATGAAGCCGGTAGATGTTCGCGCCCGCTGATCTGTTGAGATCTTCCGCTGCGGTTGCTTCCACGGACATCACCCTAGCGATGGACAATGGGGTTGATAATCGGGATAAAGCGGGATGAAACGTTGCGAAATCCGGGACAATGATCGGCCACAACCTCATCGAGCTCGATGCCGTCATGGCAGTTGCGCGTCGCAAGTCGTTCCGGGCAGCGGCTGTGGAGCTGCAGATTTCCACGACGGCGCTGAGCAATCTGATCGGGAAGTTCGAAAAGCAGCTGGGTGTCCGCCTGTTTAATCGCACGACCCGCAGCGTCTCGCTCACCGATGCGGGCAGAAACTTCGTCGAGCAGGTCGGGCCCGCGCTGGTCGACATCCACAGCGCCATGGACAGCGCGATGTCCCAGCAGGAGACGCCTTCCGGGACGATCAGGATCAACGCCTTCCCGACCGCAGCCAGGGAGATCCTAGAGCCGCTGGTATTTGAGTGTCTGCGCCGATACCCGAAGGTTCACATCGACCTCGTCACCGAGGGGCGCTTGCTCGATGTCGTGGCCGAAGGTTTCGATCTCGGCGTCAGAAGCGCGGATTTCGTGCCCAGCGACATGATCGCCGTTCCGATCGGCCAGGCCCGATCCTACGTCGTCGTGGCGTCGCCAGCTTATCTGGAGGCGCATGGCAAACCGCGCGTGCCCCTCGATCTCCTCAATCACACCTGCATCCGCATCCGGCTACCCGATGGCGGCATCTACAAATGGCATTTCGAGAAGGACGGCCAGCCAGTCCAGGTGGACGTCAAGGGGCCCATCACTCTCGACGAGGCCAGCCTCTCTCGGACCACCGTCATCCGCGGGATCGGCCTGGGCCTGTTCATGGAATCGGACGTGCGTGAAGACCTCGCGGCCGGCCGCCTGGTCCGCGTTCTGGAAGACTGGATGAAGCCTGTGGCGCCGCTGTGCCTGTACTACCCAGGCCGGAAGAACCCATCCGCCGCGTTCAAGGAATTTATCAACCTCGCACGCGAGTTTGCGGCGGCTTCAAGAGCCGATCCGGGATCACGCCACGTTCAAACTGCATCGCGATGAAGGTCCGATTGTCGGCGGGTGCTCGACGTCAGCAGTTTGGCGCTGCGCGGGCCCTCGCGCTGTTCACCGACGAAGCCAAGGTTCATGCGGATGGGCGGCGCGGACTCGATTTCCAAGCTTCCGCTTGCGTCAGGCTCCGGAGCAGGCGGACCGGCTCCGGAGCCACCGACGTTCGTTCTACGGCTTGGCACTCGCGGCCATTGCAGCGCGCGCCTGCTCGACCAGATCGGTGCCGATCCTCTTGCTGTACTCCACCACGACGGGGGCGACGCGTTCGCGCATGGCCGTCATCGCCTCGGGCGAGGGCTGGGTGATCTTGAACCCCTTCGCCACGAGCTGGCTCTCCAGCTCCTCCGACGCCTTGCGTGAGACATTGCGCTGGAAGGTCGCCGATTCCTTGGCCGCTTCCATCACCAGAACCTTGTCCTTGTCGGAAAGACTTCCGAACCACTTGCGGCTGGCGAGCAGGACAAACGGCGTGTAGACGTGCCCCGTCTTGGCCAGATGGCTCTGCACCTCATAGAACCGCGCGGTGTAGATCAGGGCGTACGGCGTCTCCTGGGCGTCGACGGCGCGGTTCTCGAGCGCGCTGTAGAGTTCCGGCCAGGGCAGCGGCGTCGGATTGGTGCCCAGAGCCTTCCAAGTGGCGATGAAAAGCGGGTTCGGAATGACCCGGATGTTGAGCCCGGCCATGTCCTGGACGGTGTTCACCGGGCGTTTCGCGTTGGTCATGTGGCGGAAGCCATTGTCCCACCAGGCGAGGCCGACGATCCCGGTCTTTTCCCGCAGCTGGGCAAACAGTTTCTCGCCGACGGGGCCGTCCATGACGGCATCCACCGCGGCGAAGTCCTTGTAGAAGAACGGCAGATCGAAGATCATGAACTGCGGCACGACGCCGACGAGGTTCGGCGTCGGCCCGACCATGATGTCGATGAAGCCGGCCTGGACGGAAGCCTGCATCTCGGGCTCGCTGCCGAGCACGCCGCTGCCGAAGGTTTCGATCTTGATGCGGCCGCCGGTCTTCTCTTCGACCAACTTGGCGAAATGGCGTGAAGCCTGGCCGACCGGATGGTCGGGCGTCGGCACGTAACCAAGGCGCGCATTCTGGGCAATGGCGGGTGCGGCGGCCAGAAGCCCGCCGAGCAGAACAGCAGTTCGAAGCAACGTCTTCATCTCATCCTCCCATGGATTATGTTATCGGCGCGAGAATTCAGTGCGGCTCTATGCGAGGACACGTTCTGCGCATTGATATCTTAGTCTGTCAGCTGAGGTGCTGATCTGTATTGTTATCCAGCCGTAACGCTTGTTCTTTCCAGGTCGTCTCCGCTGATGTTGGTCCGTCGCGCCTCCAATGGACAGCTGTCGGCATCGACTGGGATGTCGGGGATCACGGCATGTGTGTCCTGCAGCAAGGGCTGCGCCACCAATCGCTCATCAAGTGATCTCGACATGGCGCCCACTCCGGACCCTCGCCATCTTACGGCGGCGAATGACCACAATGTGGTCAATGTGTCCAATTATTCATGATGAGCTGACGAATATCCGGTTGTCAATGCTGGGAGGTGGGACATCGCCGCTGGCCTGGGACGCGATCGGACCATCTGCAAGTCCTGACCTCGTCAGACATCGTCCTGTGTTGTGCGCAGATCCGGGCGACGCGCAGACTTGGGGACGCCGGACACGCTCGCGGAGATCCTGCCGGATCTTGGAGAGACACCTGCACGGCGACGCGTTTACTGCGTCCGCTAGCTCCAGCGTCGGGTTCAGCGTCCCGACACTGGAGCGTTCGTCGGTCGCCCGTTCACCGGCTCGGTGAGGGAGGCCTCAATGGAGCCACTTCGCCGGCACCGTCACCAAGGGCGGGAAGACCACCAGCAGCGCGATGAGGAGCATCTGCGCCAGAAGATA
>NZ_JAUXYO010000282.1 GCF_030694325.1 Allobosea sp.
GGTTCGGCAACCTGACGATGACCAACCACCCGATCCACATGCATGGCTATGAGTTCAAGGTCTCCTGCACCGACGGGGGCTGGGTCGATCCAGCCACGGCTTGGGACGAGGTCTCGATCGACGTCGCGGTCGGCCAGATGCGCGCCTTCGACTTCGTGGCTGACGAGCCCGGCGATTGGGCGATCCATTGCCACAAATCGCATCATACGATGAACGCCATGGGCCATTCGGTGAAGACATATATCGGCGTCACCAAGAAGGATCTCGTGAGCCGGATCCGCAAGGCCGCGCCGGGCTACATGCCGATGGGATCGAACGGCATGGGCGAGATGGGCTCGATGGAGATGGAGTTGCCGAAGAACACCCTGCCGATGATGACCGGCTACTCCCAGTTCGGCCCCGTCGAGATGGGCGGCATGTTCTCGGTCGTGAAGGTCCGCGAGGGCCTTGCCAAAAACGACTACAAGGACCCCGGCCACTACAAGAACCCCGAGGGAACGGTCGCGTTTGAGTACAAGGGGCAAAAACTAGCCGAGGCGCCTCGTGTCGAGGGCCCAAAGGTGAAGCCCGACCTCGCGACGTGGCAAGTCAAGGATCCGCGCAAGCCTCGGCTCGGCGCGGACGGCAAGCCGCTCCCCGGCGCCAAAGCCGGTGGCCATTCCAATCATTGATCATGACAATCTAACCAGGAGCGACCGCATGACGTTTAAATCCCCGAAGCTGACATTGGCTGCTCTAGCCGTTCTGGCATCGACCGGACTGTCCTTGGCTGGGCCGGGTGGTGCTGGTCACGGCCATGGTGAAGAGACCGCCTACGGCAAGCCCGGCGATCCGAAAAAGCCATCACGGCTCGTCCAGGTCGTAATGAGCGAGCGAGGCGACAAGATGCTGTTCATTCCCGATCGCATCGAGGTTCGACGCGGCGAGCAGATCAAGTTCGCTTTGCGCAACAACGGCGAGATCGATCACGAGATCGTCGTGGCGACGCTCGAGGACAATCTCAAGCACGCCATCGAGATGCAGAAGAATCCCGACATGGAGCATGACGATCCGAACGCCAAGCGCCTAGCGCCGAAGAAGACCGGCGAGATCGTCTGGGCGTTTACCAAGGCGGGCGAATTCGACTTCTCCTGCCTGATCCCCGGCCATCGTGAAGCCGGAATGACCGGCAAGGTTATCGTCAAGTAGGCGCCCGCCTACTCAACAAGGAGCACACCATGCTGAAAATCCTCTCGACGCTCGCCTTCGTGGCGTTCGCGCTGCCGGCCCTTGCCCAACAGGTCAATGGCACGGTCAAGAAGGTCGACGAGGCCGCTGGCAAGCTGACCATTGATCACGGCGCGATCAAGAACCTCGATATGGACGCCATGTCGATGGTCTTCCGCGCCGGTGACCCGGCCATGCTCAAAGGTCTGAAGGCCGGCGACAAAATCAAGTTCGACGCCGACCGGGTCAACGGCCAGATCACCGTGACGAAGCTGCAGAAGACCAAATAAGCGCCGCTCAAGCGCCTATCGAACTCCAAGCCGCGGCAGATTATCATGCCGCGGTGAGGGTTTCTTGGAACTACAGCGAGAGCCGATGAGTGGTTTGCTGCCAATAACCATGCATGGCGTGAGCTTGTTGTTCGTTGATTTAGTCCAAAATCTGAATCTAACAACTTTTTGGTTCGTCACCGCAGTTGTAGCCGCAGGCTTGTTCGCTCTCGTTTTGGTACTGTCTCGAAAATAGACAGTTCCTTCACCTCAAGCAGCGGAGGGCAAATCATGCTAGGACGGTTTCTTGCAATCTTGATCTCTTTTTCGCCGACCGTATCGAGAGCTGACGATGGTGATCTGCAGCGCGCCTTGTTGGAGGCGGCCTGCGCGAACGCGAAAGTTACCCGTCTTCCGGGGGTTGGAAAGAGCGAACTTTACGAGGCCAACTGCTTTGGAACCTCGCATAAGCGCATCAAGATCGTCTGCCTAGCGGGCCGCTGCGTTGCCGATCGTCCGCCTGCCGGACGCGATGATGCAGAAGAACAGAACTGAGACGCAGACTAAATATAGAGTTCATAGCACCTGGATAATTCAAAATCGACGCCTTAGAGGTCGAGATCAGTTAAGGCTGCGAATGCAACTCGTCGCTCAAATTGCGCGCTTTATCCTGGTCGGCGGCTCGGCCACGATCGTTAACTGGCTGGCCCGGTTCCCTCTCTCTTTGGTTATGCCATTTCTCGAGGCGGTGTTTGTAGCCTACATGATCGGCATGGTGGTTGGCTTTGTGCTATATCGTGCTTTTGTCTTTACGGCATCCTCACAATCGCTTGCCTTGCAGATCGCCTTGTTTCTGGGCGTCAACGCAGTCGGTGTGGTTACAGTGATCCTGACCTCGCATGTCCTCCTGCGCATGGTGTTCCCCGCGATCGGTTTCACATTCGTCCCGGAGGCGTCCGCGCATGCGGGCGCGCTCGCCATGGGGGCCGCCGCCAACTTCATAGGCCATAAATTCGTGACATTTCGTGCAGTGAGACCACAACCATCACCGACGGTTGGCACCTGACCGACGGCGGAGGTTTGTCGACCGGCCATTGTCCGCCGCGCAAAGTCGGTCGTTCAGCAGATGACTTGACTGATTTGCCAGTGAACATTCAGCTCGAAAATACCAGAGGCCTTTGTGGAAATCATTGTTAGAGCGGCCGTTCCTGAAGACACCGTGACGCTTGTTGAGCTGATGCTCCAGGCTGCGGGCGATACTCTCCAGTTCATTCTGGATGAGATCGAGCCCCGCGTTACCGCAGGCGAGCTCTTCAAGCACATGATTTCATCAATCGACAGCGAGTGTTCTTATCGGCGTTGCTGGGTTGCACTCGTACAGTCTGGCGCTTTCTCGTCCGTAGTTGGCATGGTAAACGCCTTCCCGGCATCTTTGCTCTGCGACCAGGCTATGCCGTCGAACCTATCAGCGCGGGACACCCATCTCTGGCCTAGAACGGCCCTTCAGGACTGGGGCAGCTACTGCATCAACAGCCTCGCAGTGTTTCCTCTGTACCGACGCCGTGGGATCGCATCCCGACTGATCGAACAAGCCGGCGAGCAAGCCATTGCCGATGGGTTCGCCAGCCTGAGCCTGCATGTCTGGGCGGATAATACATCTGCTATCCGGCTCTATCGCCGGAAGGGGTTCCAGGAACTCGATCGGGCCGCGATTCCTTGGCACCCTCACCTTCCGCATTCTGGAGGCAGTTTGCTCATGAGGCTGAGCGATCTTGCCGGACATGTCGGCTCTTCGGATTCGTGCAAGAAAACGGACCTGTCTGGTGTATCTCGCGCAGACGATCAGGGCGTCTCACTCCCGTCTTATCGCTTGGCTTCGCAGGATAGACGTTGATGAGCATAGCCATCGAGCCGCCCGAGACGACAATAAATCAGGAAGGCAAACAGTTTTCGCCTGTTGCAATTATGTTTTGCGTCATTATCGGCGTCATCATTTTATTGATGATACCGCTTAAACTCCCGGTCGGCCCGATGTATTGGGATTTGATCGTCTATATCGACGGGGCTTATCGCGTATCAATCGGCCAGGTTCCATCGGTGGATTTTTTCGCCCCAGTCGGTCCTCTTGCCTACTGGCTCGTAGCGCCGCTCCTGACCACCTTCAACAATGCCCAACCGCTTCTGCTGGTCCAATGGTCGCTTCTGCTCGTCAGCGCGCCGCCAATGTTTGTCATTCTTGCGCATGTCAACCACCGATCGAGATCGACTGCATTTGCTCTTCTTTTACCGTTCCTGTTCTTTCAGCTTTCGCCAATGAATGTCGAGCAATATTCAAGCTATCCCAGCGTCGATGGGTATGGCATTTATAACAGGCATACAAGCGTACTGCTGTATATTTTAGTTTGTGGTCTTATATTTATAAGAGGACAACGATTGCTTTTTATCGTTGTCACCTGGACGTGCCTCGCTCTATTTCTGTTGAAGATCACGGGCTTTATCGCTGCCGGCCTCCTCTGCACCTTCGCTTTCGTCGCCGGGCGCATCAGCATGCGTGTAGCCCTCGGAATTGTCGCCGCCTTCCTGTTGGCACTCATTGCGCTCGACGCCGCGCTTGGCGTGGTTCGAGCTTACCTGGCCGATATATTGTTGCTCGTGCGCCTTAACGAGGGCAACCTGCTATCGCGGTTCTTGCAGGCCGGTTCACTCCATTTCGGCATCCTCGCGCCGGCCGCCGCGCTATCTATAGCGCTTTTTGTGCTCAAGATTGGGGACTCGCCAATCGGACAAGAATCCCCGGTCGCGCCGGCTTACGGCGCTCTTGCAAGGAAGCTCGACAACAACAGCCCTTGGCTCGCAGTCGCCATCCTTGCCGGCCTGTTTTTTGAGACGCAGAACACAGGTGGGCAGGCGCTCATTCTTATCTGGCCTGTCCTGCTCTCGGTCTTGCTAGGAGTACATCGTCTCAGCGGCGCTTCGCTGATCCTTGTGTTGTCTTTGATAGGCGCAGCGGCGCTGCCGCCCTTCATAAACGTGGCCCACCGCATGGCGCGCGCGCTTGTTGTGCAGGCCAAATTCGTAGACGTTCCGAACGAGGGTCTCAAGACGCTCGGACAAGTCACTCAACGTCCCGAGATCGTCGAGCGTGCGGTGAAGATGCGGGCAGTCTACACGCGCTTCCCCGAAACATTCCGGTTTTTGGCCGACAGCAATCTGCTCCCGGCCTTCACTCTTTACTCAGAGCTGGATTTTCAGGTTGGCTGGTTGATGGCTGCCGATGAGGCTGTTCAGGCAATCCGTAATTACGAATCGGCCAATAACATTCAGTTTAAGACAATCATGAGCCTGAATTTCGTAAATCCGTTCCCCTTCCTATTGAATCGGGACGCAACGCGTCACATCGCGATAGGCGCGGATCCATCACGAGCAGTTCCGGCGCCTGATGCCGAAACCCTGGCCGCGGTATCAAAGACGGATCTTATTCTATATCCCACATGCCCAATTACAGACGCTAACGATGCTTTATTGTCCCTGCACCGATCGGCTATGGCGACGCATAGACCCGTCGTTCTTTCGGCATGCTGGCGGGGATATATGCGTCAATGAAATTATTTTTCGGTAATTCCAATACCAAGTGGCACAATGTTGCTAATGAATGTTTCGTTATAGTTTTGTCGATGGATATGGGAATTGATGAATTGAGGCGGACCATTGGAATTTTCGTACAATGATATTCGTTAATTTCTTTTACAGCGTCAACGACTATATACATCAACTTGTCCATCAGATTGCTGGCCTCGATTATCCCCACGGCCACTGGATACTGTCCGCCGCAGCGATCGTCGTTTTCGTTGTCGCTCCCGCGTGGACGATAGGACATTTGGCGAGAGCGCTGTTTCGGGGGGCATCCTCAGCTCGGAGGCGTCGAGCCCGGCTCGCCGCCGTGATTGGAAGGCCGATCACTGCTTCGGATCACGTTGGCAACGGAGAGCTACCCGGTTCGGGGACAGCCCATCCACCCACGGTCCGAAGCGAAGTCGCGCCGGTCACCCGTAATCCCTGGATGTTGGCCCTCTTTGTCGCGAGGGCCACGTCTCGTTATCAAGTCCTGCTGGTTCTTTTGTCCCTGTTGACGCTGCCCGCAGCCTGGTTCCTCCTCGATATCCCCAAGCACATCATCAATCACGCACTCGCAACCCCCGAGGCGCACGATGGAATGACGTTTCTTGGCTTCCATCTTCCCCGCTTGGAATTATTGATAGCGCTCTGCATGAGTTACCTCGCAATTTTGACAGCGAGCGGCCTCGTTAAATTTGCGGCGACCCGCATCAGAGGACGAGCCAGCGAACGGCTCGTACGGCGACTGCGCCTGAAGATCGTACGCAGATCGAGGAAGAACCTGGCGGCTGAAACGAGAGCCTCGCTTGCGGCCGTCGCCGTTCAGGAGGTCGAGCCCGTTGGCTACTTCGGGGCTAGCTTATTCGTCGTTCCACTCATCTACGGCGGGACGCTTCTCACCAGCCTCGTTTTTCTGTTCGTTCAGAACCCCGCGCTCGCATTGTCGGCCTTGATCATGTTGCCCGTTCAACTGACTTTGCTGCCTCGGCTTCAGAATGCTCTGAACGCAAAAGTACGCGAAAGGGTCTATGCGACGCGAGA
>NZ_JAUXYO010000284.1 GCF_030694325.1 Allobosea sp.
AGGCAGTTCGCCGAACGCACCGAAAGCTCGAGCTCGTCGACCTTCTTGAGCAGCGCCGGGTTGAAGGGCAGCTGCGGCGCGGTCGAGACGGCCTCTTCCTTGCGCGGCTCCTCGAAGGTGATGAACACGGCGAGCTGGTCCTGCAGGATGCGGGCGGCCAGCGCCAGCGCGTCCTCGGGCGTCACCGAGCCGTTGGTCTCGATGTTCAGGGTCAGCATGTCGCGGTCGAGGTTCTGGCCCTCGCGCGTGTTTTCGACGCGGTAGGAGACCTTCTTGACCGGCGAGTACAGGCTGTCGACCGGGATCAGGCCGATCGGCGCGTCCTCGGGCCGGTTCTGCTCGGAGGGGACATAGCCCTTGCCGGTGTTGACCGTGAACTCCATGCGGATCTCGGAGCCCTCGTCCAGCGTGCAGAGCACGAGGTCGGGGTTCAGGATCGAGACGTCGCCGACGGTGTTGATGTCGCCAGCGGTGACGGTGCCCGGGCCGGTCTTGCGCAGGGTCATGCGCTTGGGGCCCTCGCCCTGCATCTTGACCGCGATCGCCTTGATGTTGAGGACGATGTCGGTGACGTCCTCACGCACGCCCGGGATCGAGGAGAACTCGTGCAGCACGCCGTCGATCTGGACGGCGGTGACGGCCGCGCCCTGCAGCGAGGAGAGCAGCACGCGACGCAGCGCGTTGCCGAGCGTCATGCCGAAGCCGCGCTCCAGCGGACGCGCGATGACGGTGGCCTGACGCTTCGGATCGTCGCCGACCTTGATTTCGAGCTTGTTGGGCTTTGACAGATCCTGCCAGTTCTTGCTGATCACGACCGCACTCCTGGTGCTTGAATTCAATGGCGGCGGCGGGCCGCCCCGGACAGGCGCCCGCCGGTGCGGGCGCCTCGAAGCACGCGCGTCAGACGCGACGGCGCTTGCGCGGACGGCAGCCGTTATGCGGGATCGGCGTCACGTCGCGGATCGAGGTCACGGTGAAGCCGGCGGCCTGCAGCGCGCGAAGGGCCGACTCACGGCCCGAACCCGGACCGGTGACCTCGACCTCGAGGGTGCGCATGCCATGCTCGGCGGCCTTGCGGGCGGCGTCCTCGGCGGCGACCTGCGCGGCGTAGGGAGTCGACTTGCGCGAGCCCTTGAAGCCCATCGTGCCGGCCGACGACCACGAGATCGTGTTGCCCTGCGCGTCGGTGATGGTGATCATGGTGTTGTTGAACGAGGCGTTCACATGGGCGACGCCGGAGACGATGTTCTTGCGTTCGCGGCGGCGAACGCGCTGGGCTTCCTTGGCCATAGTCTTTTCTCTTGTCCTTCAGGCGCGCCCGTGATGCCAGGCGCTGGGGATGCCGCCCGCCCCGAGGGGTCAGGCGGCGCAAAGCAGCGAGCCGGTCACCCGGCCCGCCGAGATCACTTCTTCTTGCCGGCGATCGGCTTCGCCTTGCCCTTGCGGGTGCGGGCGTTGGTGTGGGTGCGCTGGCCGCGGACCGGCAGCGAGCGGCGGTGGCGCAGGCCGCGATAGCAGCCGAGATCCATCAGGCGCTTGATGTTCATCGAGACTTCGCGGCGCAGATCGCCCTCGACGAGATAGTCGCGGTCGATCGTCTCGCGGATCTGCAGAACCTCGGCGTCGGTCAGCTGGTTGACGCGGCGCTCGGCGACGATGCCGACCTTGTCGCAGATTTCCTGGGCCTTGGCCGCGCCGATGCCGTGGATGTACTGCAGGCCGATGACGACGCGCTTGTTGGTCGGAATGTTGACGCCGGCAATACGTGCCATGACGATCTCTCCATGTCGGCCGGCAAACGCCCAGTGGCGCGCTGGCGGTTTAAAGATGCCTCGCGCCGGTGGAGGCCGGCCCCTGCGAAGCGTTGAACCCGTTCCATGCACGAATGCGACGTCGCCCCTTCTCGCGAAGGTAACGGCATCGCTGTCATGAAACCGGAATTCGGGTCGTTAGTCGCTCGGCGGCGCCGAGTCAACCCGACGCAGCCAAGATTCATGCCAGCGGCGAGAACGCCCGCCTCAACCCCGAGCCAGCGCCGTCTCGATCGCCGCCGTGACCTCGTCGATCGGCTGCATGCCGTCGATCTCGATCACCTGGCCGCGCTTCGCGTAATAGGGCGAAACGACCGCCGTGTCGCGGTTATAGGCCTCGAGCCGAGTCTTGAAGACCTCCGGGTCGTCGTCCTTGCGGACCGGCTCCCCGGCGGCCTTAGCCTCTTCGGCGCGCTTGACGATCCGGTCGACCAGCTTGCTCTGGTCGACCTTCAGCTCCAGCACCGTGTCGAGCTTCAGCCCCTTCGAGGCGAGCATCGCGTCGAGCGCCTCGGCCTGGGCCAGGGTGCGCGGGAAGCCGTCGAGGATGAAGCCCTTCTTGGCGTCCGCCTCCTCGATACGGTCGGCGACGATGCCGATGACGATCTCGTCCGAAACGAGCCCGCCCGCATCCATGACCGCCTTCGCCTTGACACCGACCGGCGTTCCGGCGGCGACCGCGGCGCGCAGCATGTCACCCGTCGACAGTTGCGGAATGCCGTGCTTCGCGACGATGCGCGCAGCCTGAGTGCCCTTGCCCGCCCCCGGCGGCCCCAGGAAGATCAGTCGCATCAGCGTTTCGCTCCTCGCAGCTTGGCCTTCTTGACCAGCCCCTCATACTGATGGGCCAGCAGATGCCCGTGGACTTGCGCCACGGTATCCATCGTCGTCGTCACCACGATGAGCAGCGAGGTGCCGCCCAGGAGGATGATCGGTATCTGGGCATAGGTGATCATGAACTCGGGGATAAGGCAGACGATAGTCAAATAGCCGGCGCCGAGCACGGTGACGCGTGTCAGCACCCGGTCGATATGCTCGGCCGTACGCTCGCCCGGGCGGATGCCCGGCATGAAGCCGCCATGCTTCTTCAGGTTGTCCGCCGTCTCCGTCGGGTTGAAGACGATCGCGGTGTAGAAGAAGCAGAAGAAGATGATCAGCGCCGCATAGAGGATCATGAACAGCGGCCGGCCATGGGCGAGATAGGTCGCCATCGTCGCCATGAAGCCCGTGCCGCCGGCCGCCTGCGAGAAGCTGGCGATCGTCGTCGGGAGCAGCAGCAGCGAGGATGCGAAGATCGGCGGGATGACGCCGGCCGTGTTGAGCTTCAGCGGCAGGAACGAGGTCTGGCCCTCATACATCCGGTTGCCGACCTGGCGCTTGGGATAGTTGATCAGCAGCCGGCGCTGGGCCCGCTCCATGAACACGCAGAAGGCGATGACGCAGATCGCCATCACCAGGATCAGCAGCAGCAGGCCAGTGGAAATCGCGCCCTGGCGGCCGAGTTCGAGCGTCTGCGCGAGCTGAGACGGGAACTCCGCGATGATACCGGCGAAGATGATCATCGAGGTGCCGTTGCCGATGCCGCGGCTGGTGATCTGCTCGCCCAGCCAGAGCAGGAACATCGTGCCGCCCACGAGCGTGATCGTGGTCGAGAGCAGGAAGAACGGGCCCGGCTCCAGCACGAGATTGCCCGACCCCTGCAGGCCGACGCCGATGCCGTAGGCCTGGAACACCGCGAGCACGAGGGTGAGATAGCGCGTGTACTGGTTGAGGACCTTGCGGCCCTGCTCGCCCTCCTTCTTCAGCGCCTCGAAGGTCGGGACGACGCTGGAGAGCAACTGGATGATGATCGAGGCCGAGATATACGGCATGATCGCCAGCGCGAAGATGGCGAGACGGCCGACCGCGCCGCCCGAAAACATGTTGAACAGGCCCAGCACGCCGGTCTGCGTCTGCCGGAACAGATCGGCGACCGCATCGGGATTCATGCCCGGCAGCGGGATATACGTGCCGATCCGGTAGATGATCAGCGCGCCGAGCGTGAACCAGATCCGCTTCTTCAGCTCGTCCGCCTTCGCAAACGCGCCGAAGTTCAGGTTTGAAGCCAGCTGTTCAGCTGCCGATGCCATGCGTTCGGTCCTTGGTCTTCAGATCCATGGGCACGATGGATTGCGCCCGGTCAAACAGTCGAACGGCGGCCAGGGCTTCTGGCCCGGCCGCCGTTCGCGAGTCGTCATGTAAGCGCTCGGCTCACGCCTGTGAAGCGGCAGCCAGGATCTTGATCGAACCGCCAGCCTTCTCGATCGCGGCGACGGCCGATTTCGACGCGCCAGCGACTTCGAAGGCGAGCTTCGTCTTGAGTTCGCCGACGCCGAGGATCTTCACGCCGTCCTTGGCCTGGTGCGTGATCACGCCCGCGGCGACCAGCGCCTCGACGGTGACGGCGCCCTTGGCGTCGAGCTTGCCGGCTTCCACCGCCTGCTGGATGCGACCGAGGTTGACCTCGTTCAGCTCCCTGGCGAACAGGTTGGTGAAGCCACGCTTGGGCAGGCGACGATAGAGCGGCATCTGGCCGCCCTCGAAGCCCTTCACGGCGACGCCGGCACGGGCCTTCTGGCCCTTGACGCCACGACCACCGGTCTTGCCCTTGCCCGAGCCGATGCCACGGCCGACGCGGATGCGCGACTTGTGCGCGCCTTCGTTGTCACGGATCTCGTTGAGTTTCATCGAACGATCTCCCTCACTTCGCATCGACGACGCGCACGAGGTGCCTGACCTTGTCGATCATGCCCCGCACGGCCGGCGTGTCGACCAGGGTCGACTGACGGCGGATCTTGTTGAGGCCGAGACCGATCAGGGTCTGGCGCTGCGACGCCTCGCGGCGGATCGGGCTACCGATCTGCTCGACGACGACGGTCTTGGTGTCGGACTTTGCCATGGTCGCCCCCTCACGCTTCAGCGGCGGCGTCGGCACCCGCATCGCGGCGACGCGTCTGCAGGGCGGAAACCTTGAGGTTGCGGCGCGCGGCGACGCCACGCGGGCTGTCCTCGTTCTTCAGCGCGTCGAAGGTCGCGCGGACGAGGTTGTAGGGGTTCGAGGAGCCGAGCGACTTCGACACCACGTCCTGCATGCCGACCGCCTCGAAGACGGCGCGCATCGGGCCGCCGGCGATGATGCCGGTACCTGCCGGAGCGGCGCGCAGCACGACCTTGCCGGCGCCGTGACGGCCCTGGACGTCGTGATGGAGCGTGCGACCCTCGCGCAGCGGGATGCGGACCAGGCCGCGCTTGGCGGCTTCCGTCGCCTTGCGGATGGCCTCGGGCACTTCACGGGCCTTGCCGTGGCCGAAGCCGACGCGGCCCTTCTGGTCGCCGACGACGACGAGCGCGGCGAAGCCGAAGCGACGCCCGCCCTTCACCACCTTGGCGACGCGGTTGATGTGGACCAGCCGGTCCACGAATTCCGAATCGCGCTCTTCGCGATCGCGGTCACGAGGCTCTCTCGCCATTGTCTTTCCTCTTACTTGCGCGGTGGCGGAACAGGCCGCACCGCTCGCTCGAGCGTTCCTGGTGGAACGACGTCTCAGAAAATGAAGGCCCGGCGCCCCGCCACGCCGCAAAGCGTGGTCGGGCGCCGGGAATCCGAACTCAGAAGTTCAGGCCGCCCTCGCGGGCCGCATCGGCCAGCGCCTTGACGCGGCCGTGATACATGTAGGAGCCGCGGTCGAAGACCACATCCTTCACGCCGGCCTTGACCGCACGCTCGGCGATGAGCTTGCCGATCGTGGCCGCGGCCTCGACATTCGCGCCCGACTTGATGTCGCTGCGGATGTCCTTGTCCAGGCTCGAAGCGGACGCGAGGGTGACCCCCTTCACGTCGTCGATGACCTGGGCATAGATCTGCTTGCCGGTGCGATGCACCGACAGACGGGCGCGGCCATTGGCGACGGCCTTGATCGCGCGGCGGACGCGGGCCTTGCGGCGCGCAGTGTTCTCGGTCTGCTTGCTCATGGCCCTTACTTCTTCTTCCCTTCCTTGCGGAAGATGAATTCGCCGGCGTACTTGACGCCCTTGCCCTTATAGGGCTCGGGGCCGCGATAGTCGCGGATCTCGGCGGCGGTCTGGCCGACCACCTGCTTGTCGATGCCGGTGATGACGATTTCGGTCGGCTTCGGCGTCACGATCGCGACCCCTTCCGGGATCGGATAGTCGATGTCGTGGCTGTAGCCGAGCGACAGCTTGAGCACCTTGCCGGTGACGGCGGCCTTGTAGCCGACGCCGTTGATCTCGAGCTTCTTCTCGAAGCCGGCGGTCGTGCCGACGACGAGATTGGCGATGCGGGCGCGCGAGGTGCCCCAGAGCGAGCGCGCACGCTTGCTCTGCGAACGCGGCTGAACCGCGATCGCGCCATCCTCCATGGCGACCGAAACGTCGTCGGGAACCGTGAAGGAGAGTTCCCCCTTCGCGCCCTTGATCTTGACGAGCTGGCCGGCGACGTTGGCGGTGACGCCAGCGGGAACCGGAACAGGCTTCTTACCGATACGAGACATTGGATTTCTCCTGAAAACGAGCGGCGCGAAAGGTCAGAAGACCTTGCAAAGCACTTCGCCGCCCACGTTCTGCTCGCGGGCAAGATGATCGGGCATCACACCCTTCGGGGTCGAGATGATGGTCACGCCAAGGCCGTCGGCCACGCGGGGCATCGTCTCCACCGAAGAATAGACGCGGCGGCCGGGCTTCGACACGCGCGAGATCGACCGGATGACCGGCTGCCCCTCGTGGTACTTCAGCTCGATGTCGAACTCGGTCCGGCCGTTGCCGAACTCGGTCTGGGTGTAGCCGCGGATGTAGCCCTCGGCCTGAAGCACGTCGAGCACGCGGGCCCGCAGCTTCGAGCCCGGCGTCGAAACGCGGGACTTGCGCCGCATCTGCGCATTGCGGATGCGGGTCAGCATATCGCCGAGCGGATCAATGATCGCCATGATGCGTCCTCCTCACCAGCTCGACTTGACGAGGCCGGGAACCAGCCCCTTGTTGCCGAGCTCGCGCAGCGCAACGCGCGACATCTTCAGCTTGCGATAGAAGGCGCGCGGACGGCCCGTCACCTCGCAGCGATTGCGCACACGGTTCGGAGCCGAGTTGCGCGGCAGTTCCGCCAGCTTCAGGCGAGCGAGGAAACGCTCGTCCATGGACTGGCTGTCGTCATTGGCGATCTCAAGCAACCGGGCGCGGCGGCCGGCGAACTTCTTCACCAGTTCCTTGCGGCGGTTGTTGTTCTCGACGGAGCTCTTCTTAGCCATCGATCTCTCCTGGTTTCCGCGTATGAACGCTTGAGTTCACTGCCGGAACGGGAAGTTGAAGTGCTTGAGCAGGGCGCGTGCCTCGTCGTCCGACTTCGCAGTCGTGCAGACAATCACGTCCATGCCCCAGACCTGGTCGACCTTGTCGTAGTTGATCTCGGGGAACACGATGTGCTCCTTGATCCCGAGCGCGAAATTGCCGCGCCCGTCGAACGACTTCGGGTTCAGGCCGCGGAAGTCACGCACGCGCGGGAGGGCGATGGTGACGAGCCGGTCGACGAACTCGAACATCTTGGTCTTGCGCAGCGTGACCTTGCAGCCCACCGCCATGTTCTCGCGCAGCTTGAAGCCGGCGATCGCGAGGCGGGACTTGGTGATGACCGGCTTCTGGCCGGCGATCAGGGCGAGGTCGCCGGCGGCGTTGTCGACCTTCTTGCGGTCGGCGGTCGCTTCGCCAACGCCCATGTTGATGACGACCTTCTCGATGGTCGGCACTTCCATGGCGTTCTTGTAGCCGAACTCGGCGATCATCGCCGGACGGACGACGTCCTCGTAATGCTTCTTCATGCGCGGCGTGAGAGCCGCCTGCTGATTCTCAGCCATCGATCAGATCCCCCGAACGCTTGGCGAAACGGACCTTGCGGCCATCGTCCAGAACCTTGAAGCCGACGCGGGTCGGCTTGCCGTCCTTGGGATCGGCCACGGCGAGATTCGACAGGTCGATGGTGGCTTCCTTGGAGATGATGCCGCCCTCGGACTGAGCCGATGCCTTGGTGTGCTTTTTGACGAGGTTGACGCCACGCACCACGGCGCGCGCATCCTTCGGCATGACCTGGAGCACTTCGCCGGCCTTGCCCTTGTCTCGGCCGGCCAGCACGACGACCTTGTCGCCCTTCTTGATCTTCGCAGCCATCACAGCACCTCAGGCGCAAGCGAGATGATCTTCATGTGGTTCTTCGCGCGCAGCTCGCGCGGGACCGGTCCGAAGATGCGGGTGCCGACGGGCTCTTTCTGGTTGTTGATCAGAACGGCCGCGTTGCGGTCGAACCGGATCACGGAGCCGTCCGGGCGCTTGACGTCCTTGGCGGTGCGAACGACGACCGCCTTCATGACGTCGCCCTTCTTCACGCGACCGCGCGGGATGGCTTCCTTGATCGAAACAACGATGATGTCGCCGATGCGCGCATAGCGCCGCTTCGACCCGCCGAGAACCTTGATGCACATCACGCGACGGGCGCCGGAGTTATCCGCGACCTCGAGATTGGTCTGCACCTGGATCATGGCCTTGATCCTTCCAGTGTGTATCAGCGCGGTTTCCCGGATGCACCAGCGCCTCCGGGACTACGACTGACGGGGGTCGATCGCCCCCTGGCCTCAAAACAAAGCACGATCCGCAAAAGTGGAGCCCACCCTTGCGGCGAAACATGCCCGACTACCTATTCCGCCGCGCCGCTTCCCGATGTGATTCGGGCAGCGGCAGCCGCGTTGACCTACGCCTTGGGAGCGTTGTCGAGCACAACCCAGCTTTTCAGCTTGGAAATCGGCTTGGACTCCTCGATCCAGACCTGATCTCCGACCTTGGCCACCTCCGCCTCATCATGGGCGTGATAGTTTTTGGTGCGGCGAACCGTCTTCTTGAGGAGAGGGTGCGTATAGCGCCGCTCGACCTTGACCACAACAGTTTTGTTCTGCTTGTCGCTGACGACGACGCCCTGCAGCACGCGCTTCGGCATTGTCTAACTCCTCAGGCGCTCGCCGCCACGGTCTTCGACCGCTGCAGCGTCTTGATGCGGGCGATGTCCTTGCGGACCTCGGTCACCCGGGCGGTGTTCTCGAGCTGGCCGGTGGCCTTCTGGAAGCGCAGGTTGAACTGCTCCTTCTTCAGCTTGAGCAGTTCGTCCTGGAGCAGGTCGGTGCTCATGGCCTTCAGGTCGGACAGGCGTTGCGAAGCTTTCATCTCGTCCTCCCTTCTTACTCGGCGATGCGCTGGATGAAGCGCGTCTTGATCGGCAGCTTGGCGGCGCCCAGGCGCATCGCCTCGCGGGCGGTCTCTTCCGGCACGCCGTCGATCTCGAACATGATCCGGCCCGGCTTGACCTTGGCTGCCCAGAATTCAGGCGCGCCCTTGCCCTTGCCCATGCGGACTTCGGTCGGCTTCTTCGACACCGGCACGTCCGGGAAGATCCGGATCCAGACCCGGCCGGCACGCTTCATGGCACGGGTGATCGCGCGGCGGGCCGCCTCGATCTGCCGGGCGGTGACCCGCTCCGGCTCCTGCGCCTTGAGGCCGAACTGGCCGAAGTTCAAATCCGTGCCGCCCTTGGCGACGCCGGAGATGCGTCCCTTGAACTGCTTGCGGAATTTCGTCTTCTTAGGTTGCAACATGGCTCTTCTCGATCAGCCTTATGCATGCTCGCGACGATGGCCACCGCCGGAACGGCCGCCCTCGTCTGCCATGCGCTTGTCCTGGGCCATCGGGTCGTGTTCGAGGATCTCGCCCTTGAAGATCCAGACCTTGATGCCGCACGTGCCGTAGGTGGTGAAGGCGGTGCCGACACCATAATCCACATCGGCGCGCAGCGTGTGCAGCGGAACCCGCCCCTCGCGATACCATTCGAGGCGCGCGATTTCCGCGCCGCCGAGACGGCCCGAGCAGTTGATGCGGATGCCCTCGGCGCCCAGACGCATCGCCGACTGCACGGCGCGCTTCATGGCGCGACGGAAGGCGACGCGGCGCACGAGCTGCTGCGCGATCGAGTCGGCGACCAGCGTGGCGTCGATCTCGGGCTTGCGCACCTCGACGATGTTGATCGTCACGTCGGCCTTGGTGAGCTTCATCACTGACTTGCGCAGCTTCTCGATATCGGCGCCCTTCTTGCCGATCACCACGCCCGGACGCGCCGAGTGAATGGTGACGCGGCACTTCTTGTGCGGGCGCTCGATGATGATCTTGGAGATCGCGGCCTGCTTCAGCATCTTCATGAGGGAGGCGCGGATCGCCATGTCCTCATGCAGAAGCTTGCCGTACTCGCCCTTCTGCGCGAACCAGCGGGAATCCCAGGTCCGGTTGATGCCGAGGCGAAGCCCGATCGGATTGATTTTCTGACCCATCGTTCTCTCCTCAGGCCTTCGCAGCCTGGACTTCGCGCACCACGATCGTGATGTTGGCGAACGGCTTCAGGATGCGGGCGCCACGACCGCGAGCGCGGGCATGGAAGCGCTTCATCACGAGCGCCTTGCCGACGAAGGCCTGGGCCACGACGAGATCGTCGACATCGAGATCATGATTGTTCTCGGCGTTGGCGATCGCGCTCTGCAGGCACTTGCGGACGTCCAGCGAGATCCGCTTGCGCGAGAACTCGAGGTCGGCGAGCGCCGTAGCGACCTTCTTGCCCCGGATCAGCTGGGCGACGAGGTTGAGCTTCTGCGGCGAGACGCGAAGGTTGCGGGCGACCGCGACGGCTTCGTTCTCGGGCAGCGCACGGGGGGCGGATGCTTTACCCATGGCTTACTTCCTCTTCGCCTTCTTGTCGGCGGCATGGCCGTGGAAGGTGCGCGTCGGCGAGAACTCGCCGAACTTGTGGCCCACCATTTCCTCGGACACGTTCACCGGCACATGCTTGTGGCCGTTGTAGACGCCGAACGTCAGACCGACGAACTGCGGAAGGATCGTGGAGCGACGGCTCCAGATCTTGATGACCTCGGACCGGGCCGCCGAACGGGCGACCTCGGCCTTTTTCAGAAGGTATCCGTCGACGAACGGACCTTTCCAAAGCGAACGCGCCATGACGGACCTCAGTTCTTCTTCTTGCGGGCGTGACGGCTCGACACGATGAACGTATCGGTCCGCTTGTTCGAGCGGGTCTTCTTGCCCTTGGTCGGGAGACCCCAGGGCGTGACCGGATGACGGCCACCCGAGGTGCGGCCTTCGCCGCCGCCATGGGGATGGTCGACCGGGTTCATCGAGACACCGCGGTTATGCGGGCGACGGCCGAGCCAGCGCGAGCGACCCGCCTTGCCGTCGTTCCGGTTCATGTGGTCGGGGTTCGAGACCGCGCCCACGGTGGCATAGCACAGGCCGCTGATCAGGCGCTGCTCGCCCGAGTTCAGGCGGACGATGACGTAGCCCTGGTCGCGACCGACGATCTGAGCGTAGTTGCCGGCCGAACGGGCCAGCTGACCACCCTTGCCGATCTTCAGCTCGACATTGTGGACGATCGTGCCGATCGGCAGCGAGCCCATCGGGGCCGCATTGCCGGGCTTCACGTCGACCGACGGGCCGGACACGACGCTGTCGCCGACGGCGAGGCGCTGCGGGGCCAGGATATAGGCCTGCTCGCCGTCGCTGTACTTGATCAGCGCGATGAACGCCGTGCGGTTGGGATCATACTCCAGCCGCTCGACGACGGCGGGGATGCCGTCCTTGCCGCGACGCTTGAAGTCGATCAGGCGCAGCGTCCGCTTGTGTCCACCGCCGCGGAAGCGGACGGTGATGCGGCCGAGATTGTTGCGGCCGCCGGAGGACGACTTGCCCTCCGTCAGCACCTTCAGCGGCTTGCCCTTGTAGAGCTCGCTGCGGTCGACGATCACGAGCTGGCGAAGGCTCGGCGTGACCGGCTTGAAATGCTTCAAAGCCATGTTTGCGATCCTTCCTTACAGGCCCGTGGTCACGTCGATGGAGTGACCTTCCTCGAGGGTCACGACCGCCTTCTTGACGTCGGCGCGCTGGCCGAGACGGCCCCGGAAGACCTTCATCTTGCCCTCGGTGACGAGCGTGTTGACGCTTTTCACCTTGACGTCGAAGAGCTTCTCGATCGCCGCCTTGATCTGCGGCTTCGTCGCCGTCTTGGCGACCTTGAAGACGACCTTGTTGTGCTCGGAGAGCATCGTCGCCTTTTCGGTGATCACCGGCCCACGAATGACGTCGTAATGGCGCGGGTCCATGGTTTTGGCCTGGCTCATGTGAAGCGCGCCTCCAGCGCATCGACAGCCGCGCGCGTCAGGACGAGCTTGTCGCGACGCAGGATGTCATAAACGTTGATGCCCTGGATCGGCAGGACGTCGACATTCGGGATCGAACGCGCCGCCAGGCCGAAATTCACGTCGATCTCGGCACCGCCGATCACGAGCGCGCTGGACAGCTCCATCTTGCCGAAATGGCCGAGCAGCAGCTTGGTCTTCGGCTCGGAGAGCTTGGCGTCATCGAGAATGATGATGCCGCCATCCTTGGCCTTGGCCGAGAGCGCGTGACGCAGAGCCAGCGCACGGACCTTCTTGGGCAGGTCGTGGGCATGGTCGCGAACGATCGGGCCGAAGGCCTTGCCGCCGCCGCGGAACTGCGGAGCGGACGCCGCGCCGTGACGGGCGCCACCGGTGCCCTTCTGCTTGTAGATCTTCTTGCGGGTGCGGTCGACTTCCGACCGGCCCTTCGACTTGTGCGTGCCGGCGCGGCGCTTGGCGAGCTGATAGCGCACCATGCGGGCCAGAATGTCGGCGCGCGGCTCGAGGCCGAAGATCGCATCCGAAAGCTCGACCGAGCCGGCCGAGCCACCTTCGAGGGTGGTGATATCGAGCTTCATCACGCGTTCTCCTCAACCGTCTCGGCTGCGGGAGCCGGCGCATCGCCGCCATTCAGCTTGAACTTGCCCGGAAGCGGAGCATCCTTGGGCAGAGCGCGCTTGATCGCGTCGCGAACATGGATCCAGCCGCCGGCATGACCGGGAACGGCGCCCTCGACCAGGATCAGGCCACGCTCGACATCCGTCTGGACGACGCGCAGGTTCTGCGTGGTGACGCGCTCGGCACCGAGATGGCCGGGCATCTTCTTGTTCTTGAAGGTCTTGCCGGGGTCCTGACGACCGCCGGTCGAACCGATCGAGCGGTGCGAGACCGAGACGCCGTGGGTGGCGCGCAGACCGCCGAAGTTCCAGCGCTTCATGCCGCCGGCGAAGCCCTTGCCGAGCGTCGTGCCGCTGACGTCGACGAACTGGCCGACGACGAAGTGGTCGGCCGTCAGCTCGGCGCCGACCGGGATCAGCGCGTCATCGGTGACGCGGAATTCCACGACCTTGCGCTTGGGCTCGACCTTGGCGACGGCGAAGTGCCCGCGCTCAGCCTTCGAGACATTCTTGACCTTGGCCGTGCCCGTGCCGAGCTGCACGGCGACGTAGCCGTTCTTCTCGATCGTGCGGTGAGCGACGACCTGGCAGTTATCGAGCTTCAGCACGGTGACCGGGATATGTTCGCCGGCATCGGTGAAGATGCGGGTCATCCCGACTTTCTGTGCAATCACACCGGAACGCATCGGTGCATACCTTCCCTTGGGGTCATACTCATCCAGCCAAAACGCTGGCGGCAGAGGACCCGGCTAAAATCGGATCAGAGCTTGATTTCGACGTCGACGCCGGCGGCGAGATCGAGCTTCATGAGGGCGTCGACCGTCTGCGGGGTCGGGTCGACGATGTCGAGAACCCGCTTGTGGGTCCGCATTTCGAACTGCTCGCGCGACTTCTTGTCGATGTGGGGCGAGCGGTTGACCGTGAACTTCTCGATGAGCGTGGGCAGCGGAATGGGGCCGCGGACCTGGGCGCCCGTCCTCTTGGCGGTCGACACGATCTCGCGCGTCGAAGCGTCGAGAATGCGATGGTCGAACGCCTTGAGGCGGATCCGGATGTTCTGACCGTTCATGGTCTTATCTTCCTCGTGACGTGAAAGGGCGAAGGCCCGGCAGGGCCTGCGCCCTCACGAAAACGCTGTTCAAGCGATGATGCTGGCGACGACGCCGGCGCCGACGGTGCGACCGCCTTCGCGGATGGCGAAGCGCAGCTTCTCTTCCATCGCGATCGGCACGATCAGGTGCACTTCCATGGCGATGTTGTCGCCCGGCATCACCATCTCCGTG
>NZ_JAUXYO010000288.1 GCF_030694325.1 Allobosea sp.
GTCCGGCGTCTTCATCTCGTCCCTCCGCGGCAAACCCAACCGCGGCGAACTCTGAACCTCTTGCTCTTCCATGCCGACCTCCTCTCCAGAGGGGTCAGTTCCTCATGGCGTCAGGGGGGCAGTTTGTCGTGTCGCCTGACACATGGTAGGCCCTGCCGGCGTAAACGTGTACCAGGTGATTTTGGCAAAGGCTCCGCAAAGCCGATCCATGAGACGCATCGGCACGGGGCTCGCGCTTGGGCGGTACCCGGTCGTTTGGCAGCGATCGCTCGATGATATCGATCAAATCGAGGCCCTGCTGGCGAGTTTGGATTTAGTGTCAGAAGAGGTTCTTCCGGCTCGCGAACCAGCGCTCGACGGTGTCAATTTTCCATTGTCGCAAAGGACGAAACCCTGGCGACGTCAGGAAGTCCAGATCGACGGAGATAGGCGTCAACTTGAGAAGCTGGTCGGGTTGTGGCCGCCCGCGCTTGCTGGAAGGCGACGGGTAAGAAGCCCTTAGAAGCCGAATTTTATCGACCTGCCGGATCCATAGATCCTCGACGGCGCCTACCTCGGTTCCATACCAGAACCGAAGCCACAATTCCCGCATCGGGTTCCCACGGTACTTTCGACTTGTCCAATTAGGGAAGTCAGCGGTCAATATCAACGCGTATGGGATTCGTTCCTCGGGAAACGATCGATACTCCCAAGTTCTCAACCGCGTGGCCTCCTGCAGTAGGTGTATGAATTCCTCTGGGGCCAAAAACGGGACAAGGTCGGACAGAATTCGATAGTGGCGCTGCCAATTCGCGCGGAAGGACGCTCTGAGTCTTTGGCCCGCAGCCGGGTCGCCATTGACCGGTGTCAAGGCAAGATACGGCTTGTCCACCTCCGAACTGCTGGGGCAATCAGCTCCCGGAAAATGTTTGAAGTGGGTACTGCGCAGGGAGCGCTCCCCCGCTAGGTACACGTCCTTCCTGCACGTCTCGCAAATCGCATTCGGGAGATCAAAGCCGTCGTCACCGATGACGATGGCCCTGCCAAAAGCTCCTGCGTAGTCCGCTGCTTTTATCTGTCGAAGAGTGTCGGGACGAAGAGCTATGCGCATGTGCGACCCAATGTTGAACGGGCTGGATATCTGAGCCCGCTTGACGACAGGTGAGTTGCCCGCAGACCGTCCGCGCGAGGCACGATTCAACACGGGATCGCTACTTGGCCGTGCTCCCCTCAAGAAGACGGCGATCTACGCCGCGATACCCCGCGCCGAGAAGTTCAAGTTCGCTGACGTGCACGATAGGGCAGAGGCCACGGCCTTCCACCGTTTCATTTTGGACTAGCAGGTGTATCCGTTCGTTCATCGGCAATAGAGCGCGAAACGCTGGGGCTTGCCGCGGACGATCTTGACGCTCGCCACTTGCGGCCGCACGAAACGCCGCGGCTCCGGGGGAGCCTCCGGCATGTGAACGGGACGCTTGGACAGGTATCGTCGCCGAATGGATGGCCGCCATAACGTGACGTCCCCAATCTGAAATTGTCAGATATCGCATCGGGACGCGCGTGGCCACCGAGATCACCTTGTCCATGCAACGTCTTGGCCACGAGCAGGGAGCGTCCGACTGCCTTCAGATTTCGTCCCGCTTTTGCCGCCGGCCGTCAACGCGCGACCCCCCCTTGGCTGTCGGCGGCGCGATCGCCGGCGACAGGCCCGTTCGTTGGATCTACCAGTATGCCCAGCGCCAGAGGGAAAACCCGCACGCGATCGTTCCGATGCCACCCATGACCGCGAATATCGTCCGGAAGGATCGCCCGAACGTCCATGTCTCCGGCGCGACGCCTCCAACGTCTGCCGGCGCCTTACGGTGCTCGGACTCATTGAGCAAGACGCGGGCAAATGGCGGCATACACGCCGCCTCACCGGCGGCCAGCGCGCTCTCGCCAAATTTGACCAACTCGGATCCGCGTTGATCCAGTCGATGGAAGACGAGCGAGAAAGCCGAAAGGAGGGCACCCAGCATGGCGACCGCCGGCGCCATGGACTTTCCAGCTTGCAGACCCGCGCCGATTCCCGTCGCCATGACGCCTGACAAAACCACGAAGAAGTTGAAGACGGACATTCGCTGTTGGGCATGCAGCGCGAAGTAACGCCATGCGTGGTCCAGCCCTTTGTCAGGAGACTGCAGATCGAGCTTCGGGATTTCGGCGGTCCCCGACGACGACGCCTCGGCCTGTTCATTGACAGCGCTTGTATGGTTCATCGCGATCCTTGGCTAATTTGCGGCACGGCGTCAGACTTCGCGCTTCACTCGCGGCGTCTTCCGTCCAGGCCCTCTACGGAACGGCGCCCTCGTCGGCCGCGAGGCATTCGATCACCTGCCGATGCTTGTTGCATCCCCGGCACGATCCGCAAGCCCACTCGCCGGTATGGCATGAGAATGTCCACCCGAGCACGGACCGCGGCACCGCTGATTCCCGAACCAGATCAAGCGTCGACAGTCCTATCGCCGGCGCGACGACATGCACCCCGGCTTGAAGGCGTATCAGCCTGTCGAGGGCGTTCACGAAATCCAGGGTCCCATCGGGATGTGCGTCGTCGCCCGCCACAGTCCCGATGACGATCTCCGTCAACGGGCTCGCCGCCAACGCCATCGCCGCTAAGGTGACCAGCATCTGGTTCCGGTACGGCCAAAACTCCGGTGCCCTCGAAGATGTGGACACAGGAAGGCCTGTGGGCGACATCGACCCGTGTCCGAATTGGGCCATGTCGACCCGACGGATCTGCAATTCGATCCCGACCGCATCGGCGACGGCGCGCGCGGCGCGCTCCTCGCCTTTCGCCGGCAGTTGCCCGTAATCGACGAACAATGCCAGTTCCGGACGAAGCATCCAAGCCAGGGCCGTCGAGTCCAAACCGCCGGTCAACAGCAATACCCTCATAACGGCATCCATTGCGTGCGATACAGTGCGGAGCACAGGTCGTCGACGCCGATCGCCCCGAGCTCGCGCACGACGTCGAGCACTATCGGATCATCCGCGAAGGCAACGACCGGCCGGCCATATGCGAGCGCCGCGGAAACCTCGCGTCTCGTAGCGATCTCGTCGCCGGCGAGTACCAGGGCAACGTCGTGCGAGACCTCCGCCGCGCCCGTCCCCACTCGATACCGATCAACACCGGTAACTCCGGCGACCAGCGTCGCGCCCAGATCCCGAAGCCCGCGCGCGGCCTCCTCGTAAAGCCATCGTCGAGACGTTCCCTCGATGGGACGAGCCATCCACACTCTCCGACCCCCAGCGTCGGGTGGGGCTGGCGCCCGCAAACGTGTCTCGCGCGGGAGCGGAAGGACGGGCGTCTCGACGTATTGGGCTGCGCGACGCGAGGCACGATCGGCGGCTTCCGCAGCCGACGAACCGCCGAGCATCCAGGAATGGGCGAACGCCGCCGAGAACACGTCGCCCGAACCGATCTTGTAGACATTGTCGGTCGGGTAAGCAGGGATGTGGCAAGACGAACCAGCGTCGTCGAACACGTAAGCACCTGCGGCGCCGTCCTTGACCACGATCGCGGCCGCCCCTTCGTTCCTCATGGTGGCCGTGGCTGCGTTACCTAAATCGTCCCGCCCGGACAGGCGGCGCAGTTCGTTCGCGTTCATGACCAGAGCCAGCCTTCCCGCTGTCGAACCATTGTCACCGAAGGGCACGGGTCTTGCGCCCGATTGGGGGTCATAGACGGCTTGAGCAGCGGTCACCCGGAATTCGCCTTCGAGGCAGCCAAAACGAAGAACGTCGTCGGCTTCGACCGCGATGACGGCAACCTGGCCCGGGAGGGGCGTGATCCGCGGACGCGATAGCGGATGGAGATATTCGAAGCCGAATCTGTAAGGGGCGTCGTGCACCACGACCCGTACGCCCTCCCTTTCGAAGTTGGCCGTGACGTCCTCTCGCAAGGACATCGGATGGAAGGTGTGGAGCATCAGGTCGTCGACGAGCCCGACCAACGCCATGACGGCCCTGCCGCCGGACCCGAAAAGGGCGATCCGTTCTGGCGTCACGCAAGTCTCGACGTACACCCCACCGGCTATCAGCAAGGCGCTAGCTCAGGATCACGGTGACGTCGACTCGACCCCCGTCCACTCGGTCGACATAGGCTTGGTACGACACGCCGTCTGAGAGGCAGCGTATCAGGACGTTGAGGTTTGGAACGCCGCCGACGGATCCCACCGTCGTGTTCGTGACCTCGTCGACTAGCACGACGCGCGGTTGCCCCCCCGTCTGATCGAGCTGGACGCCGAGCCACGTGCCTTTCGCGATTCCCGGGGCCGGGCCCATCACGACGGTCGAAATTCTGGACGGACAGTCCTGACCGGTCGCTATGCCGCCCACCGGTGCCGCCTTCGTGGGTTTCGGGTCCGATCCGCCCATTCGCACAAACCTCCTAGCTTCGCCGGCCCGACGCCCTAACCGACGTCATCGCGACACGGCGGCGCGAGTCTCGGCCCACATGACGGCGTCGAGCAGCGAGGATCGCACGTTAATCGCCTTAGCGAAATCTAGGAATCGCTCTTCCAACGTCGCGTAGTCGCGGGGTAGCGATATTTCCTCGGGGAATAGCCTCAACTGCTGACACGCCCGCAGAACGTGCACGTCAATGATCGCAACCTCGTCGCTGTCGAGATGGTTGCGCACGATCCACGAGGCTGTCTTGGGGCCGATCCCGTCGAACGTCATCAGATCGTCCCGCAGGGTACGCGCCGATGAGGTGTCGGGCGGCCAGGTTTCCATCCTGTGGCGCATCGCCCAAATCCTTTGCGCCCTTTGGTTGGGGAAACGGTACCGGCGTGGCCGTCCCCGGACGATCAGGGGTTGGGATAGCAGCCGGAGTATGTCTTCGACGCTGACCTCGACCTGCAGGTCGAATACGCCATGGTCCCTCAACCAAAGGTACGCGGCCATGTTGGCCTCGAACGTCACGCTGTAGCCGCCTAGCAGACAGAAGCCGACCTCCTCGACGAGCGTGCTTCCACCGCAGGAGAAGGTGGGCATCGACTCCTGGCTCCATTGGCAACGCACGGCCCAGTAAGCTGGCGTGCCGAGCAAGTCCGGTGTGCCCCACGGGACACCGCGCACAGCCTCTTCCCCGCTGTCGGGCAAGGCGATCAGACGCGCCGAATCTCCATATCCGGCCCAGACCGCCTGCATGATCTCAAGTTCCTTGCACAGGAATGCATATTCATGCATTTAAAGGAAATGCACAAGTCCTTGGCCCAGACTCGGCTGATTGCAGCTATCACGGCCAGCGGCCGATCCGATGCCGAGATCGCCACGCTGTTGGGAGTCCATCAGTCGACCGTTTCTCGGCTAAAAAATGGACTGATCGCTAAAGTATCGAAGCATCAGAAGCGTTTGGATAGCGCTCTCGGCAGCAAGGGCGCTGCTGACGTCGACGAAATCGCCGACCTGCTCGCCCTGGCGAAGGTCTCCCCGGCGCTCCGGGATGCGCTCTTGGCGCTCCGCAAGCTTATGCAGGAAAACGCATAGGATTTTAGAGTTGCAGTAGGTCCCGGCATTCGCTTTTCAGAAGCGCTCCCGTACTCCACAATCGATTGCGACAGTCGGCGAATCACCCGGGCTGTGCCGGCCCGCGGCTTCTCGAGTGGATGCGATGGCTCGTTGAATGATGCGAATGCCGCTTCCGATATCCGTAAGGGGCAAGGTCATCGTCGACGGTCCGCTCGTCGTACCTTCGTTTTCCAGCAAGGCCCTACCCAGGACCTCGGTCGACACGACGCTTCGTAGGACCGCAAACTTCATCGTAAGCCCCGTTCTCATCAGCGCCTATGACATCGTCCATCACGACGTCGATCTCGACCTGTTGGACGTGCCGTTGATCATCGTCGACAGCGGCGGATACGAGACGCTCGTCGATGAGGAGAGCAGGAGGAAGGGCGGGCTGACGGAGCATGCCGCGCTCCCTTGGTCGGCAGAGATGTATGCCGAGACGTTGACCGGGCTCCGAAGCAAGGCGTCGGTCATTGCGGTCAGCTATGACAGGACGTGGCTCTCGGTCGGAGAGCAGATCAATGCCGCCTTGGAGGCAAGGGACGGGAGGGCAGGCAACGCCTTCCTGTTGAAGCCGAGGGCCGAAGAGATCTTGACGATCGAATCCCTGCGGGATCACATCGGCGAACTCGACGGCTTCGACCTTGTCGGAGTGACCGAGAAGGAGGCTGGCTCTTCCTTCATGGAGCGACTGGTCTTCATTGGGCGCCTGCGAGCTCTCATGGACGAGCGCGGGGTTACGAAGCCCATCCATGTCTTCGGAGGCCTCGATCCCCTGATGACGCCGCTGTATTTTCTCGCCGGTGCCGACGTGGTGGACGGCCTGAGCTGGCTTCGCTTCGCATTCGGGAGGCACGGAGCTCAGTATCTACCGGCCTATGCCGCGTTGACCGACGCCGCCGCTTCGCTCCAGGATTTCGAATGGAAGATAAGGCGTGCCAACTACGGCGTGGCGGTAGGCATGCAGAACGCCTTCCGACGCTTCCGGACGGACGGGCGATACGAGGCTTTCTCGGCGGACGGGGAAGCGACCAAAGTCCTCGCCGGCATACATGCAACGCTGCTCGAGGCCTTGGACGCCTCCGGGTCGAGCTCAGCGTTCCAGCCGGAAACTGACTAGGAAAGTCGGCAGGATACCAAAAAGTCCAGAGGATCGGCCTCATCTGCGAGGAATTCCGTATCCTCTCGGGTAAGTCTCCGTTTGGCGTGTCGGCTAAGCAGCTTTCGAGAGCGCGGCACGGCCCTTCCCGGACCGCTTGGCCGCGTATAGCGCCTCATCCGCCGCGCCCTTGATCGCATCCAAGTCCTCGGGCTTTCCCTTGCTCACGGCCTTGATACCAACCGAAGTCCCGACATGGGCCGGCGAGCCGAACACGACAAAGGGTTTCGCGACGGCAGCCACGGAACGGTCTGCGATCGCCTTCGCTGCGCTGGCGTCGGCGCCAGGTAGAATGATGGCGAACTCGTCGCCGCCGAGACGCGCTAGGGTGTCGCCCTCCTGTATGACTTCGGAGAAGCGCCTGGCCACCTGCCGCAGGAGATCGTCGCCGGCAGCGTGGCCGAGGCGATCGTTGACGGCCTTGAAGCCGTCCAGGTCGAGCATGAGCAGCGCGAATGGCGAACCCGTGGTCAGCCCGGCGAGCGTCTCGTCGAAAGCGCGCCGGTTGGCGAGCCCGGTTAGGGGATCCAGCCGCGCCGCGATGTCGAGCTCCCGCTCGGCGACCAGCACTGCTTCGATCTGCTGGACGATATGTCCCGATGATTCGTAGACGCTGTAGAGATACAGGGCGAGCAGCAGCGCCATCGATTGCAGCAGCAGGTCGCCCGTTAGCAGCATGCAGACTACCAGCGTGCCGAGTGCGGCCGTCGAGAGGGTGGCGCAGATCCAAAAGCGCATCGTCCGTGCCGATGACCCCGCGGTCAGCGCCATCGTCAGGCCCACAGCCAGGATGTAGCCGTCGACGTGCCCTGCCTGGAAGATGCGGACCGTGAGCGCGGCGATCACGCCCGTGAAGGCGAATGCTGTCCAAGCGTATGCGTCCTCCCACCGATGTGCCTGCGCAAGCGTCAGGGCCTTCGTGCGACGCCTATGGAAGGCGAGGATGCCAACGATGCGCGCCAAGCTCGTCACGACGGCGGCGGCGAGGATCATCCACAGGACAAGGTCGCCGGTTCGGACCGCCATAATAGCCGACCCGGCGACCAGACCTGCGGCGATGCACAGGATCTGGGGTAGGGCGCCATAGAGGCTAGAGACGATCTCGATCTCGATCGAGGCAGGAAGGTCAGGCGTGCGGTTGCGGCTCAGCATCGGCGTCTCCACCGGCAACCGATGCCATCGGCGCGTTACGATCGCGTTGCAATTTCGTTCAAATGCGAGGGATCAGCGGTAGAGGTTGTCGCCTCGGCTCTTCCGCGGACGTGGGTCGCTGGTCGCGTTCGCTGGTGCAGGACTCGTTCGGAGACGCCAGGTTCTATGCAAACTCGGACGAGCGCAACGCATCGGCCCGACGGCAAACCGGCACAACCTCAGCCGCCCGCACTCATCCCTCAGCGGAACCCGCCTTGGACAAGACGGAACAACATTCTTGGAAACGACAACTAGGTCGACAAATCTTTCGACCTGTCCGGCGGCTTGGCTTTGCGGTGCAGGGTGGCTGGTCGTAACGGACCAACGCTTACGGCCGGGGCCTCCACTTTCTGGCGCGGCATCTTTGCGATCTCCGCGACCAGCTGCCGCGCAGGGAAAGCGCCGTACTTCCTGCTTTCCGTGTTGGGGGCATGTCCCTGGATCGCGTCGATGTACATTTCCTGCATGAGAGGCCGCGCGTCGGTCTTGAACTTGTGCCGCCACCCATGATTTGGGAAGACATCGAGATCCTTGACACCAAGCGACCTGACCCAGGTCGCAAGCTTGCCGCCGGTGATTTCGGCCGCACGGGTCAGGCCCCCGTCCTTTTCAGCTGCGAACAGTCGGCGGTCGCCACCCTTGGCCTTGGCGAATTCCACCAGCCCTTGCGCGAGCAAATGTTCGTGCAGCGGCACGTTACGCTTGAGGCGCGACTTCTGCGTGCCGGCCTCCGGCGTGATGTGGATGCACCAGACGCCATCGACCCGTTTGATGTCGCAAGCTCGGGTCTGCGTGATCTCGTTCACCCGGGCCCCTGTATAGGCGCAGATCCAAGGCACCCAACGACGCGCCGCCGCGAGGTGTGCGGAAACGCGCTTCGGCGCCGGGGCGAGCGAGGCTTGCAGGATCTTCTCCGCTTCCTCGTCATGGAAGCCCCGCATGCTGCGCGCTGCAGCCTTCCTAGCTTGCCCGACGGTCACCTCCGAAGCGGGGTTCTTTGCAAGCTCCTTGAGCGTTACGGCTACGCCGAACAGGGTCTTGATCGCGGCGAGGTCGTTGCGCTTGAACGAGCGTGGCGACACCGACCCACCGGCGAGGGTGTGGTCTCGCCAGGCCTCCACATGCGACGGCGTAATACTCACCATGTCCCTGATTCCCGCAGACGCGACCAGGCGGTCGAGGATAGGCCTCCAACGCTTCAAGGTTCCCGCCGAGTAGCCGACCGAGGTCATCGTCCAGAAATCGTCGACGTCCAGACCAGCGTCGCTTTTGGCGGCCTTGGTGGCCGGGCCGACGGGCGCGGCAGGGTCTTTGAACCCCGGGAAGCGCTCGGCGTCCAGGTCCGGCCTCCAGTCCCCGTCCATCTGACGGCAGTAGAGGGTTGCCGCCTGCTTCAACGCGCGGTGGACGGCGAACTGAAGCCGTCGACGCGTGTCCGAGTCCACGGCGAGGTTCTTGGCTGCGAGCTTGCGGTCGATGTAGACGTTCGCGAATGTCAGGACGTATTCGCGCCGATCTTCCGAGGGTGCGGGAACGGCGGTCCCGTCGACGACCTCAGCGTTCCTTGCGACGTGCCACCAATGCACGTTTGCCGCCGCGAAACTGCGAACCTTGCCGAACCTGCCGAGCTCGTCGTTGTAGATCTCGCCCGCAAGGGCCTCGACCTGCTCGTCGTCCAGGTATTGAGCGCCCTTGGCCAGACCTGCCCAAAGCTCCAGGAGCGACGTCTCCGCGGCGCGGTGCGCGATCTTCGCCTCCGCGGGATCCTTCGTGCCCAGCGACCGCTTCACGACGCTCGCGCCGACTATCTCCACGAGATGGAGCGGCACCCGCTTACGCAGGTAGTAGACGCCGGTCTTTTTGTGTTTCGTTGGACGCGACATGCCAAGAACCATGTGTACCACCCGTGTGTACCACCGAGCGGTTTCCAAACCCTTGAGATACAAGGGAATCGTCATGTTTCAAGGGCTTGCATCTGGTGCTGCGGGAGAGGATTGAACTCTCGACCTCACCATTACCAATGGTGTGCTCTACCACTGAGCTACCGCAGCAGGATCGTCGGCCAGGTTGCTCTGCGGTCGCCAGGGCGAGGGCAGGGCGGGCGTCGTTCCGAAGCGGCGTCCTGATGCCACAAGCGCCGGGTGGACGCAACCCACATCGTCGCGGCACGAACGCGATGGCTCGGGGCCGCGTCTGCGGTGCCGTCTCGCCCGCGTTCAATCTGGCAGCAGCAGCCGCGGGTCGATGCGGAAGAGGCGGGCGTCGCCCAGGAGATGGGCGCTGAAGCCGGTGCCGAGCAGCGGGCGGAAGGCTTCGTCGCGCAGGTTCAGCCCGCCTGCATAGGCGCCCATCGCCGGCAGCACGCAGCGCCGGGCCGAGAGCGCGAAGCAGCGCCGCCGGAGCGCTCGCCCGCGCAGGCGCAGCTTCGCCGCCGGGTGGAGATGGCCGGCGATTTCGAAGCCGGCCTCGGCTGCGTCCGGCTCGTGCCGCAGCGTGACGCCGGCGAGCGAAAGGCTGGCGACGACCTCGCCGCCGAGCCCGCCGCCGATCTGCGGATCGTGGTTGCCGGTCACCCAGATCCAGTCGCGGCCGGCCTGGAGGGCCGCAAGCGTGGCGCGCTCGGCCCCGCCGAAGCGCTCGCCGGCGTCGCGGTCATGGAAGCTGTCGCCGAGCGCGATGATGCGGGCCGGCGCATGGCGGGTGACGGCGGCCGCAAGTGAAGCCAGCGTCGCCGCGGAGTCATAGGGCGGCAGGAAGACGCCGCGCCTTGCATAGGAGGAGCCTTTTTCCAGGTGCAGGTCGGCGACGACGAGCGTGCGCTCCTCCGGGAGCCAGAGCGCGCCGGAACGGTCGGGCACGACCACGAGCCGCCCGAGCAGGAAGGCCGCTTCCGTCGCGGCGCCGTCGCCTGCCATCGCGGCGTTCACGCCATCGCCTCCTCGATCAGCATCGCTTCCGCCTCCGCCAGGATCTCGTCCGCCGCCTCGCCATAGACCGCCTCGCGCCCGATCTCGAGCATCACCGAGACGCCGAGCGGCGAGACATGATCGAGCGGCTGATGCACGATTCGCCCGCTGATCCGTGTCAGCATCTGGCCCAGGCGCTTGATGTCGAGCAAGCCCGTCGCGGCATCCGCACGTGCGGCCTTGAGCAGCACGTGCTCCGGCTCGTGCCGCCGCAGCACGTCGTAGACGAGGTCGGTCGACATGGTGACCTGGCGGCCGTTTTTTTCCTGGCCCGGAAAGCGCCGCTCGATCAGGCCTGCGATCACCGCGCATTGCCGGAAGGTGCGCTTCATCAGCGCCGATTCCGCCAACCATTCCTCGAGATCGTCGCCGAGCATGTCCTGCGAGAACAGCTCGTCGAGACTGAGAGCGCCCCGCGCGATGGCTGCGGACATGTCGCCGAGCCCCCAGCAGGCCATGCCGTAATCATTGCAGACGAAGCCGAGCGGGCGCATCCGCGCGCGCTCCAGCCGGCGCGTCAGCAGCATGCCGAGCGTCTGGTGGGCGAGGCGCCCCTCGAATGGGTAGGCGACGAGATAGAAGCGCCCGCCGCGCGGGAAAGTCTCGACCAGGAGCTCGCCGGGCTTGGGCAGGCGCGATTTCAGCCGCTGCGCATGCAGCCAGGAGGAAACCTCCTCGGGCAGGCTGTCCCATTCCCCGGGGTCGGCGAGCATCGCCCGCACGCGCGCGGCGAGAAAGGTCGAGAGCGGGAACTTGCCGCCGGCATAGGAGGGGATCTTCGGGTCGGTGCCCGGCGCGGCGCGCGAGCAGACCGCCTCGTTGCCGGTGATGCCCTCGAAGCGCAGCACCTCGCCGGCGAAGATGAAGGTGTCGCCCGGTGTCAGCGTCTCGGCGAAATACTCCTCGACCTCGCCAAGCAAGCGACCGCCGCGCGTCACCTGCGATGGCTGGCCGGGCTTGCCGGCGCGCGCCCGTCCGAGCCGGACCTTGAGCATCGTCGATTCGACGATCGTGCCGACATTCATGCGGTATTGCTGGATGATCCTGGCGTTGGTGGCGCGCCAATGCCCGGCCTTGTCCTGCCGCAGCTTGGCAAAACGCTCATAGCTCTTCAGAGCGTAGCCGCCCGTGGCGACGAAATGGACGACGGCGTCGAAATCCGCCCGCTCCAGGCCGGCATAGGGTGAGGCGGTGCAGACCTCCCGGTAAAGCGCGTCAGAATCGAACCCGTCCGAGCAGGCGACGCCGAGGACGTGCTGGGCCAGCACGTCGAGCGCGCCGATCCGGGCATCCGCCGTGTCCTGGGCGGCCTCGGCCACGGCATCGAGCGCAGCCCGGCATTCCAGCAGTTCGAAGCGGTTGGAGGGCACGAGCAGGGCTTGCGAGGGCTCGTCCATGCGGTGGTTGGAGCGGCCGATCCGCTGCATCAGCCGGCTCGCGCCCTTGGGCGCGCCGAGATTGACGACGAGATCGACATCGCCCCAGTCGATGCCGAGATCGAGCGTCGCGGTGCAGACCACCGCCTTGAGCCGGCCATCGGCCATCGCGGCCTCGACCTTGCGGCGCTGCGTGGCGTCGAGCGAGCCGTGATGCAGCGCGATCGGCAGGTTGTCGTCGTTGATCGTCCACAGCGCCTGGAAGGCGAACTCCGCCTGCATGCGCGTGTTGACGAAGACCAGCGTCAGCTTGTGCGCCTTGATGGCTTCGTAGATCGCCCCCATCGCATGGCCGGTGGTGTGGCCCGCCATCGGCAGGCGTGTCGGCGTCTGCAGGATGCCGATGCGGGCTGCTGCCCCGCCCTTCACGGTCACCAAACCGGCCGGCGTGTCGCTGCCGCCGAGGAAACGCTGCAGATCGGCCGGCTCGCGCACCGTCGCCGAAAGGCCGACCGCGCTGACCTGCGGGGCGAGGCTGCGCAGCCGCGCGAGGTCGAGCGAGAGCAGGTCGCCGCGCTTGGAGGTCACCAGCGCATGAAGCTCATCCAGCACGATCCGGCGCAGGCTGGCGAAGAAGGGCGCCGCGTCGCGATGCGAGACCAGCAGAGCGAGCTGTTCGGGCGTGGTCAGCAGGATGTCGGGCGGTGCCCGAAGCTGGCGCGTGCGCTTGGCGGCGGAGGTGTCGCCGGTGCGGGTTTCGACCGTGACGGCCAGCCCCATCTCGCGGATCGGCGCCTCGAGATTGCGGGCGATGTCGACGGCGAGAGCCTTCAGCGGCGAGATATAGAGGGTGTGCAGCCCCTCGCGCTTGGCTTCGGGCACGGCCTGGCGCTGCGAGAGTTCGACCAGCGAGGGCAGGAAGCCGGCGAGCGTCTTGCCAGCTCCCGTGGGCGCCACAAGCAGCGTCGAGCGTCCGGCGCGGGCCTCTTCCAGCAAGGCGAGCTGATGCGGCCGCGCGCTCCAGCCGCGGCTGGTGAACCAGCCCGTGAAAGCGGAAGGGAGCGGGGAGGGCGTGACCATGCACGACAGAGATAGGATGGCCGGAGCCGGAACGAAAGGAGAATGTCCCTCGTCGTCCGCCTTGGATGAAGGGTGCTGGCAGGAGCGGGGGGCTTGTGCAACAAAACCGCTCCCCCGGCGTTTGAGCCGCTATCTGCTCCGACCGGGAGCCCGAGGTTCTGCCGTTGCCCGAGACCAAACTCTACGAAGCCGGGCTGCCGGTCACCGAAGCGACCTTCAAGATCCTGACCGATGTGATGCCCCAGATGGTCTGGTCGACGCGGCCGGACGGCTTCCACGACTACTATAACGAACGCTGGTACGAGTTCACCGGCGTGCAGAGGGGTTCGACCGACGGTGAGGGCTGGGCCGGGCTGTTCCATGAGGAGGACCAGCCGGAAGCCTGGCGCCGCTGGCGCCATTCTCTTGCGACGGGAGAGGTCTATGAGGTCGAGTACCGCCTCCGGCACAATTCCGGGCAGTATCGCTGGACGATGGGTCGCGCCCAACCGGTGAAGGATGCGGAGGGCCGGATCGTTCGCTGGGTCGGCACCTGCACGGACATCCATGAAGCGAAGCTCGCGGCCGAAGCCAATGAACTGCTGAGTCACGAGCTCAGCCACCGCATCAAGAACATCTTCTCGGTCGTCGGCAGCCTGATCGCGCTTTCGGCCCGCGAGTACCCGGAAGCCGGGGACTTCGCCGTCCAGTTTCGCGAGCGCGTCTCGGCGCTGGCGCGGGCCCATGAATTCGTGCGTCCCCACAGCGAGGCGTCGCAGCCGGTCATCGGCCGCACCACGATGAGGGGCCTGCTGGACAATCTGTTCTCGCCCTATCCGGCGGTCAGCGAGGGCCGATTGACGGTCACCGGTGAAGATGCCGCGGTGGACGATCGCGGCGCGACGCCGATCGCACTGCTGTTCCACGAACTCGCCACCAACGCCGTCAAATACGGCGCACTCTCCGTCGAAAGCGGTCGCGTCGACATCGCCATCCGTCAGGAAGGCGACGAGTTCGTGCTGCGCTGGACGGAAACGGGCGGCCCGGAGGTGGTGGGCGAGCCGGGCCGGACGGGTTTCGGCACCAAGTTGGCGGAAATGAGCGTCGGGCGGCAACTCGGCGGGCGGCTGATGCGCGACTGGAGGCGGGAAGGGCTCGTCGTGGAGGTCGTCGTCGCTTCGGCCCGGCTGGCACGCGATCAGGACGCGTCGTCCTGAAGCGCTTTTTGGTCCTCAGAACAGTTTGAGCCGACTCGGCGGCGCGGCGGGACGCCCGGCCGCGCGACTGGTGACGTATTCGAGAAGCTCGGCGAGGTCGCGATCGGCCACAGGCTTGTCGAACACGCCGATCGCGTTTTCGATCCGTCTCTGCAACATGCGCGGATTGGCTGTGATGAACACCACGGCGACGCCGAGATCGGCGAGCTTGGCACCGACCTCTGGGCCGGTCGGCCCGTCCGCCAGATTGACGTCCACCAGCGCGACATCCGGTATCTCGGCCGCGGCGAGCGCGAGCGCCTCCCGTGAGGTCGCGGCGATGCCGACGGGGTGATGACCGAGATCCTCGACGATCGCCTCGGTTTCCATGGCGATCAGGACCTCGTCCTCAACGATCAGTACTTTGGTGGGCATGGTCTGCAGTTGGGCTCCGCGGGCGTCTCTATATCCCCTGAGCGGGAGAATTGTTCCCCTCCGCCTTGCTTGGTCGCAGCGGAACAGGAGCGGCCCGCCGAACTGTCGCGAGAAATCCGGCAACCGCTTCGCCACGGTCCTGACGCGTACTGACGGGGTCGAGCGCGATGATCGCGAGGCCCGCTTCATCCAGCCTCTGGCGCAGCCACGCCTCCGCATGCGCGAACCGCCGATCCTGACCGACGACGACGCCCTCGCCGTCATGGCTCTGCACCGTGAAAACCAGGAGACCGTCGCGGGTCAGCACCCGCGCGGCCTGCGCGAAGGCCGGCCGCAAATCGCCGAGATAGACGAAAACGTCGGCCGCCAGCAGCAGATCGGCGCTGGCGTCGGACCGGCTGGCGAGAAAAGCCGTCAGGCCCGCCACGGCGAGTTTGTCGTACAGCGGCCCGCCCCGGGCCGTCGTCTTGGCCCGTGCCCGTTCGATCATCCGCGGCGAGACGTCGCAGCCGGCGAGGAAGGCGGCCTCGTCGCGGATCGCCTCGCCCATCAGCCCGGTGCCGCAGCCGAGGTCGAACACGGTGTCGAACCGGAAGGCGCGGCCGGCGTTCTCACAGAACCGCGCCAAGGTGGCCTTGATCTGTTCCGGAGCATTGTAGTGGAGCGCCTGCGTCAGATGGCTGTCGAACCGGTCGGCATAGCCGTCGAAAAGCGTGCCGGAGAAGTTCTCGGAGGTCGCATCCTCTGCCGCCATCGCACCGATCCGCGCGAGGTCCAGCCGCGCGCCGAAATGATCGTTGGGGTCGAGCGTCAGGCATTGCCGCCACGCCGTCGCGGCCTCTTCCTTATGGCCCAGCGCCTCCTGCGCGAGACCGTAGAGATGCCAGGCGGCGGTGAAGTGGTAGGCCTGCGCCAGCGTCTGGTCGAGGATCTCGACGCAAGCCTGCGCGTCTCTCTCCTTGAAGGCGGCCTCGGCCCAGCCATAGCGGCGGTCCAGCGTCGGATCGCCGGAACTGGCGGAATGCGCGGTCGAGGCCTTTTCGATCATGCGCGCGGGTCTATCTGAGGAGGATGACACTGGCCAGACGCAACGTGCCCGGGACGATGCGCCCTTCCGATCTGCTGATTCCGACGCCAGCCGGCCTGTGGTGCCCCCCGGCCGACATCTACATCGACCCGGTGCGGCCGGTGGCGCGGGCGCTGATAACGCATGGCCATTCCGACCATGCCCGCGCCGGCCATGGCGCCGTGCTGGCCACGCGCGAGACGCTCGCGATCATGGCGCTGCGCTATGGCGAGGGCTTCACGGCCCAGCGGCAGGAGGCCGTGCCCGGCGAGACGACGCGCATCGGCGAGGTGGACTTCACCTTCGTGCCGGCCGGGCATGTGCTCGGATCCGCGCAGATCGTCGTCGAATCGGGTGGCCTGCGCATCGTCGCCTCCGGCGACTACAAGCGCGAGCGCGACCCGACCTGCGCCGGCTTCGAGCCCGTGCCCTGCGACATCTTCATCACCGAGGCAACCTTCGGATTGCCGGTCTTCCGCCACCCGCCTGCCCATGCCGAGGTCGCCAAGCTGCTCGAATCGGTCCGGCTCTTTCCAGAACGAACGCATATCGTCGGCGCCTATTCGCTGGGGAAGGCGCAACGCGTCATGGCCCTGATCCGCGAGGCCGGCTACGACCGCCCGCTCTATCTCCATGGTGCGATGGAAAAGCTCACCGAGTTCTACCTGTCCGAGGACGCGCAACTCGGCGAGGTCCGCAAGGTCGTCGCGGCCGAGCGCAAGACCCTGGGCGGCGAGATCGTGATCTGCCCGCCGAGCGCGATCCAGGACCTCTGGGCCCGAAAGTTTCCTGATCCCGTCACGAGCTTCGCCTCGGGCTGGATGCGGATCCGCGCCCGCGCCCGCCAGAAAGGCGTCGAACTGCCGCTGATCGTCTCCGACCATGCCGATTGGGACGACCTCCAGGCCACCATCCGTGAAACGGGTGCGGGCGAGATCTGGGTCACCCATGGCGAGGCGGACGCGCTCGTCCACTGGTGCATGAGCGTCGGCCTGCGCGCCAAGCCGCTGCATCTGGTCGGCTATGGCGATGAGGGCGAGGTGGAGGGCGGACTCATGGCGGAGGGTGCTGATGCCGCGCCGGTCTGAAGCGCTAGCGCGTCTGCGCGACGATGGGGCGCCCGCTCGTGGTCAGCGTGACCAGCCCAGCCGCCATGTCGCGCGCGAGGCAGTCATAGCCCGCATCGCTCATGTGGAAGCTGTCGGCCGAGAGCGCGGCCCGGAAGGCCTGGGCATCGGCCTCGTGCCATCCCAGCATTGTCCGGTAGCGCGAGAAGACGGGCACGTTCTCGCTCCTGGCGACCTCGGCGATGGCCTCGACATAGGTCTGGTAGCGTGCCGGCTCGCGGATGCCGGGGAAGTACTGCGGATCGAGCAGAGCGAGGCTGACACCGGCCTGCTTC
>NZ_JAUXYO010000291.1 GCF_030694325.1 Allobosea sp.
CCTCGCGCAGGGCCACGAGGCGCTCGCCCTCCTCCATGTCGAAATGCGGCGAGGCCTTGAGCAGGGCCTTGAGATAGGGGTGGCGCGGGCGGCGGAAGATCTCCTCGACCGGGCCGCTTTCCATGATTTCGCCGTGATAGATCACAACGACCTCGTCGGCCATGTTGGCGACGACGCCGAGATCATGGGTGATCAGCAGGATCGCCATGCCCATCTCGGCCTGGAGATCGCGCATCAGGTCGAGCACCTGGGCCTGGATGGTGACGTCGAGGGCCGTGGTCGGCTCGTCTGCGATCAGCAGGGCCGGCTTGCAGATCAACGCCATGGCGAGCATGGCGCGCTGGCGCAGTCCCCCCGAGAGCTCGAAGGGGTAGAGGCCGAAGGCACGGGCGGGCTCCTTGAAACCGACGCGGCCGAGCATCGTCTCGATCAGGCCGCGCGCCTCGCCCTTCGGCATCGGCCGATGCAGCAGCAGCGCCTCCTCGATCTGGTTGCCGATGGTGTGGACCGGCGAGAGCGAAGACATCGGCTCCTGGAAGATCATGCCGATGCGGCCGCCGCGAAGGGCCCGGATCTCCTTGCCCTCGGCCGGGAGGCCGGCGATGTCGATCGACGAGCCGGGTTTCTCGGGATCGCGAAACAGGATCTCGCCGCCGGTGACGGCGCCGGCGCGCGGCAGCAGCCCCATGATGGCCTGCGAGATCACAGACTTGCCGGAGCCGGATTCGCCAACGAGGGCGACCGTCTTGCCGGCGGGAACGCGCAGGCTGACACCCTTCACGACATCGCGAGCGAGCCCGTGAACCGTGAAGCCGATGCGTAAATCGCCGATCCGCAGAATATCCATCAGCCGCCTTCGCCCGGAACGCCCCGACACAACCTTACTGGATCACAATGTCACTAGACGCGGAAAGGTCCACCTTGCCAACGGCTTTCGGGTGGATGCGTCATTGCGCCGGAGGTTGGCCGGCGCGGATGACAGCGGCGCAACGGTCCCGCGTGACCGGGCCGACGGCGGCCGGCTCGCGAGGTCGCGTCCCGGATGGGCCGCGCTCCGGCAAACGCAGGACGACCCCGGATTGCGCTCGGGGCGTAGCTGACACACATATGAGGACCGCAGGTCAGGAGACGGGCGCGCGTCGCGCCGGCAAGGATCCCCGTTGGAGACCAATCTCTTCCGATATGTCTGGGAGAAGAGCCGCGGCGAACAGATCATCGTCCTGTTCATCATCCTGGCCTCGATCCCATTCTATTGGGCGTCGTTCGACGTGCCGAAGCGGATCGTCAACGACGCCATCCAGGGCAATGCCTTCAAGGACGGCAAGACCACCGCGACCCTGCTGGATTTCGGCCTTCATCTGCCGTCCTTCCTCGGCGGGGGAAGCGTCACGCTGTTCGAAGGGTTCCAGGTCGGCCAGCTCGGCCTCCTGCTCGGCCTGAGCGGCTATTTCCTGTTCCTCGTCCTGGTCAACGGGGCGTTCAAATACGTCATCAACGTCCGCAAGGGCATCCTCGGCGAGCGGATGCTGCGGCGGATGCGCTACGACTTGTTCAGCCAGCTGATGCGGTTCCGCCCCGAGGAGATCCGGGCGGTCAAGCCGGCCGAAGTCGCCAGCATGATCAAGGACGAGGTCGAGCCGATCGGCGGTTTCGTCGGCGACGCCTTCATCCAGCCGGTCTTCCTGCTGACGCAGGCCCTGACGGCGCTCACCTTCATCATGGTGCAGAGCGTCTGGCTCGGCTCGATCGCGCTCGTGATCGTGCTGGCGCAGGCGATCATCGTGCCGATCCTGCGGCGCGAACAGCTGCGGCTGGGCCGCGAGCGCCAGATCGCCTCCCGCCAGCTCGCAGGGCGGATCGGCGAGATCGTCGATGCCGGCCCGACCATCCAGGCGCATGGTGCGACCACCTATGTCCAGTCCGATATTTCGGGCCGGCTCGGCCGGCTCTTCGACATCCGCTACGCGCTCTACAAGCGGAAGTTCGCGGTCAAGTTCATCAACAACCTGCTCGCCCAGATCACGCCGTTCTTCTTCTACGCGATCGGCGGCTTCTTCGCCCTGCAGGGACGGCTCGACATCGGCCAGCTCGTCGCCGTCATCGCCGCCTATCGCGACCTGCCGCCGCCGATCAAGGAACTGATCGACTGGGACCAGCAGCGCAACGACGTGACGATCAAGTACGAGCAGGTCATCACCCAGTTCAATGCCGACGACACGGTCCAGCTCGACGAGCCGGGCGGCGTCGAGCGGCTCCCCGTGACCGGCGAGATCCGTCTCGACAGCGTCCAGATGCTCGACAATCGCGGCCAGCCGCTGCTGCTGCCGCTGTCGGCGCGGTTCGCGCGCCCGGGCGTGGTCGCCGTCGTCGGGCCGCAGGGTGGGGGGCGCGACGTGCTCGGGCGGATTCTCGGGCGGCAGGCGATGTCCTATTCGGGCCGCGTCATGATCGATTCCATCCCGCTGGCGCGCATGTCGGTCGAGCGCGCCAGCCACCTCATCGGATATGCCGGCAGCGAAACCGAGATCATCGCCGGCACGATCCGCGACAACATCCTGCTGCCGCTCAAGCGGCGGCGGCCGAGCATCCGCCCCGACGGCAAGCTCTCGGCAAGCGAGCACCGCCAGTTCGTGGAGTCGATCCGCTCCGGCAACACACCGCTGCTGTTCGAGGCCGACTGGACCGATTACGAGGGTGCCGGCGTGGCCGACGAGGCGGAGCTTGAGGCCCGGCTCAGAACCGTGCTCGACGTGCTCGGCTGCGCCGAAGACGTCTACGAACTGGGGCTAGACGGCAAGGTCACCGCCTCGCTGCGCGAGGATGCGAAGGCGCAGATCGTCGCTGCGCGTCGGGCGGTGGCGGATGAGCTGGCCCACAGCAAGCTGACCGGACTGATCACCCCCTTCGACCCCGCAAGCTACAATGCCAACGCCACGATCGCCGAGAACCTGATCTTCGGGGCGCGCACGGGGCCGCGCTTCGCCAACGAGACCCTCCTGTTCGAGCCTTATGCCCATGCGATCCTCAAGGCCGAATCGCTGGTCGAGCCGCTGGTCGAGGTCGGGTCGCGGATCGCGGGGACGGTGGCGGAAATCTTCGCGGGCCTGCCGCATGGCCACGCGCTGTTCGAACGCTATTCCTTCGGGTCCGGGCTCGATTTCGACCGGCTGGCCGAGCTCGCCGCGCTGCTCGAGAAGCACGACATGCGCAGTCCGCTCGACGCGGTGGCGGAACGCGACCTCGTCGCCCTGGCGCTGGGCTATATCGAGCCCAAGCACCGGCTCAACCTGCTCGACGAGCGCCTGCGCCAGCGCATCCTCCGGGCGCGGGAGAGTTTCAAGCGCCATCTCCCGGCCGATGCCGCGGAGGACGTCGATTTCTACGACCCCGGCAAGGTGATGCTAGGCGCGAGCCTGCGCGACAACCTGATGTTCGGGCGCATCGGCTACGGCATCGCCGACGCCCGCAAGAAGGTGGCGGCCATCGTCCGCAAGGCGCTTTCCCGCGCCGGCCTGGACGGGGACCTCTATCGCGTCGGCCTCAACACCGATTGCGGGCTCCGGGGGCGCTTCCTCCCAACCCGGCTCAAGCTCGCCGTGCCGCTGGCACAGGCTCTGATCAAGGCGCCGCAGATCGTCATCCTCGATGTCGGCGCCTTCCTGGCAACGTCGCCCGAACCGGAGCAGGTGATCGCACGGCTGCGCGCGTATTGCGCGGAGATGACGCTGTTCCTGCTGGTCGGGGATACCCACCTGGTCGATGACATCCCGGTCCGGATCGTCTTCAATGGCCCGGCGGCGACGATCGAGAATGGCCAACAGGCCGGAGACGAGCCGTTCGTCCCCCCTGCGACGGGGCAGGGTATCCGCAGCGAGCCGATGGAGGCGAGACCATGACACTCGAAGCCGATCTCGCCTGCCTGCGTCAGCTGCCGCTGTTCCGGGCACTGCCGCAGCCGCGGCTGAAGCTCGTCGCGCTGATGGGCGAAAAACTGCATTTCGACGCCGGCACGCAGATCATCGCCGAGGGCGAGGCGCCCGACGGCGTTTTCGTGATCCTCCACGGTGAGCTCGAGATCTCGCATGGCGGGCCCGACGGCACCGGGCCGAGGCTGCCGCTCAGCTTCGGGAGCCTGGTCGGCGATGTGCCGTTGCTTTCGGGGCGCAGCTTCGTCGGCGCCGTGACCGCCAAGACGGATGTGGCGGCGCTGCGCCTGCCGAAGGACCTGTTCTTCGAGCTGCTCGAGACGGTGCCCGACTTCAGCCTGGCGCTGACGAAGGACCTCGCGTCGCGGCTCTACCGGCTCGCCGATTTCACGCTGCATGCGGAGAAGATCCATTGACGATCGGGGCCTCGGCATGAGCCTACAGCAGGCAGCGGGACGACGCGCCGGGATGGGCGCCGGCATGGGACAGGTTTCGTCCTGGAGCCGCGACATTCGCTTTGCCTCGGGCATGATCCTGCTCTTCTTCGCGACCACGCATTTCCTCAACCATGCCGCCGGCATCGCCGGCGTCGCGGCGATGGAGCAGGTGCAGGAGTGGCGCTACTGGCTCTGGCATTCCTGGGCGGGGACGGTGGCGCTGTATGGCGCGCTGATCGTCCATCCCTTCTTCGCGCTGGTGCGCGTGGCGCAGCGGCGCACCTTCAAGATGCCGGCGCGCGAGATGCTGCAGATCGCGCTCGGGCTCGCCATTCCGCTGTTCCTGATCGACCATATCGTCGGGACCCGCGTGATGGGCAGCTTCTTCCATCTCGACGAGAGCTATCGCGCCGTGCTGCGTCGCCTCTGGCCGGGGCTGGCCGCGACGCAGTCGGTCCTGCTGCTGCTGGTCTGGGTCCACGGCATCATCGGGCTGCATTTCACGCTGCGCTCGCGCGACGGCTACCAGCGCTGGCGCGACCCTTTCCTGCTGCTCGCGGTCCTGATCCCGATTCTCGCCCTGATCGGGTTCGCCGTGGGCGGGCGCGAAGCCGGGCAGATGGCGATGGCGCCCGAGGTCGCGACCGACGCCCAGATCGTCATGTTCAACCAGAACGTGACCTGGGCGAAGACGATCTTCTACGGCCTCGTCGGCTGTTTCGTCGCCTTCGTCGGCATCCGCGAGATCCGCGTGCGGACGACGCGGCAGATCACCGTGCGCTTCGTCGGCCATGGCGTGCGCAAGCTCGCTCCAGGCGCGACCGTGCTGGAAATGTTCCGGCGGTTCGGAATCCCCCATGCCGCGCTCTGCGGCGGGCGGGCGCGTTGTGCCACCTGCCGGGTGCTGGTGCTCGATGGCGGCGACGGCCTGCCGCCGCCGGGACCCAACGAGGGGCGGCTGCTGCGGCGG
>NZ_JAUXYO010000295.1 GCF_030694325.1 Allobosea sp.
CGCGGCGGCGCGATCCGCGGCCGCACCGGCTGCGTGTCCGCGACCTCGGGCTGGGGCTCGCGGAAATCCGCCTCGGTGCTCTCCGCCGCAGAGGCGGCGGCGCGGGGCGGAACCGGCGCCAGCGCGGGCGCCACGGGCTCGGCGAGCGCCGGCCCGGCCTCCAGCGGCGGATCGAGCGCTTCGGACTCGAAGCGCAGCGGCGTGTCGTCGTAATCGGCCTCGATCCGGGCAACCGCCTCGTCGAGAGACAGGCGCTCGCGCATGATCTCGGCCTCGCCCAGCGGCGGATCGAGGCTGCGCAGCTGCGCGACGAGAGCGGCCCTGGCCCGATCATAGATCGCCTGCCGGGCTGCCGGCGATGTATCGGGCAGCCCGGCGACCGCACGTGCCAGGATGGGATAGAAGTCGGCCATTGGCCTCACTTGTCGCTGTTGCAGACCTGCGTCAACCCTTGTCGGACCCGTCCAGTTTCAGGCCGGGTCGCATTTTTGAAAGGGTGTCCGGCGCGAAAGCTCCGTTACGGAAGGTCTCACCCTTCGAAGGGGTTGTGGACCAGGATGGTGTCGTCCCGCTCCGGGCTGGTAGAGAGCACCGCGACGCTGGCCCCGATCAGTTCCTCGATGCGGCGGACATATTTGATCGCCTGCGCGGGAAGATCGGCCCAGGAGCGCGCGCCCGCGGTCGAGCCTTCCCAGCCTTCGATCGTCTCGTAGACCGGCTCGACGCGGGCCTGGTCGCTCTGGCCCGCCGGCAGATGCTCGAGGATCTCGCCGTCGAGGCGATAGCCGGTGCAGACCTTGATCTCGGGGAAGCCGTCGAGGATGTCGAGCTTGGTCAGCGCAATGCCGTCGATGCCCGACGTCTTCACCGTCTGGCGCACGAGGCAGGCGTCGAACCAGCCGCAGCGGCGCTTGCGGCCGGTGACGACGCCGAACTCCTTGCCCTTCTGGCCGATCAGCTCGCCGGTCTCGTCGAACAGCTCGGTCGGGAACGGCCCCTCGCCGACCCGCGTCGTATAGGCCTTGGCGATGCCCAGCACATAACCGACCGCCGAGGGGCCGAGCCCCGAACCGGTCGCGGCCTGGCCGGCGACGATGTTGGAGGAGGTCACGAAGGGATAGGTGCCGTGGTCGACATCGAGCAGCGCACCCTGCGCACCCTCGAACAGGATGCGCTTGCCGGCGCGGCGCTGCGCATCGAGCAGCGCCCAGACGGTGTCGGCGAACGGCAGGATCTTCGGCGCGATCTCCTTGAGCTGGGCCAGCAGTTCGGCGCCATTGACTTCGTCGATGCCCAGGCCACGGCGCAGCGCGTTGTGATGCGCCAGCAGCCGCTCGATCTTGGCTTCCAGGATCGAAGGGTCCTTGAGATCGATGACGCGGATGGCGCGGCGGCCGACCTTGTCCTCATAGGCCGGGCCGATGCCGCGCTTGGTCGTGCCGATCTTCAGCCCGACATTGGAGGTCTCGCGAAAATGGTCGAGCTCGCGATGCAGCGGCAGGATCAGCGTCGCGTTGTCGGCGACGCGGAGGTTCTCAGGGGAAATCGCGACGCCCTGCGCCTGCAGCCGCGCGATCTCCTCGACCAGATGCCAGGGATCGACCACGACGCCGTTGCCGATGACCGAGAGCTTGCCCGGCCGCACGATGCCCGAAGGCAGCAGCGAGAGCTTGTAGACGACGCCGTCGATCACCAGCGTGTGGCCGGCATTGTGCCCGCCCTGGAATCGCACGACGACATCGGCCTGGCTCGACAGCCAGTCGACGATCTTGCCCTTGCCCTCGTCGCCCCACTGGGCGCCGACCACCACCACATTTGCCATGGTTCAGGGGTTCCTGCTTGTCTTAAGTGAGTCTTGCGCGTGTCGTTCCGGGCAAGTGCCGCACATGAAAAACCCCGGCGCAAGACCGGGGTTCGAAGGCAGGTTCTTGCACGCCCTCATGAGCCAAGAGCACGCCGAGGTCAAGCTTGGCGCGCATGGCCGGCCGCTTCAGGCGGGTGTAGAAGGTGAGCCGGCGGCCCCGATTTCGCCTCGCCGGCAGGCTTTTCAGCCCCGCCGGGACAGAGGCTGCGGCAACCGCCCGCAGGACCGATGCAAGCCCGCGCCAAGGGGATAGGACACCGATGACGACTCAGCTCGACGCCTGGCTCGACCGCCACCATGCGGCGTTCTCCGCGATCCGCCAGGATATCCACGCCCATCCCGAACTCGGGCTCGAGGAGACGCGCACCGCTGCCCTCGTCGCCAGGAGCCTGCGCGAATGGGGCGTCGAGGTCACCGAGGGCGTGGGCGGCACCGGCGTGGTCGGCGTCATCCGTGGAAGGCGTGCCGGACAGCGCGCGATCGGGCTGCGCGCCGACATGGACTGCCTGGCGCTGGAGGAGCAGACCGGCCTGCCTTACGCCTCGCAATATCCCGGCAAGATGCACGCCTGCGGCCATGACGGCCACACCACCATGCTGCTCGGTGCCGCGCGCTACCTCGCCGAGAACCCCGATTTCGCCGGCACCTGCATCCTGATCTTCCAGCCGGCCGAGGAAGGCCGCGGCGGCGCCAATGCCATGCTGGCCGACGGCCTGTTCGAGCGCTTCCCCTGCGATGCGATCTATGGCCTGCACAACACGCCGGGCCTGCCGGCCTCGCATTTCGGCACGGCGGTCGGCCCCTTCCTCGCCTCGGCCGACAGCTGGGAGGTGATCTTCCGCGGCGTCGGCGGCCATGGCGGCTCGCAGCCGCATCTCTCGACCGACATCACCTATGCCCAGGCGCAGTTCGTGCTCGGGCTGCAGGGCATCGTCGGACGCAACGTGCCGCCGCTCGACACCGCCGTGATCAGCGTCGGCTATATCCATGCCGGCTCGGTCGAGGCCTCGAACGTCATTCCCTCCGAGTTGGTGCTCGGCGGCACGGCGCGGACCTATTCCGCCGAGATCCGCGACACGGTCGAGCGCCGCATCGGTGAACTCGCCTCCGCCACCGCGCTCGCCTGGGGCTGCCGGGCGGAAGCCACCTATCACCGCGGCACCAGCCCGCTGATCAACAAGGCCGAGCAGGTCGCGGTCGCGGTCGCCGCCGCCTCGGCTTCGGTCGGCGCGGCCCATGTCGACGGCAAGCTGCGGCCGGGCACGGGCGGCGAGGACTTCGCCGAGATGATGCTGATCAAGCCCGGCGCCTTCATGCGCATCGGCAACGGCGTCGAGGCGGACGGGAGCTTCAAGGGCCTGCACACCCCGCTCTACGACTTCAACGACGCGATCATCCCCGACGGCATCCGCTACTGGGTCAATGTCGTGGGCGAAGAGCTGGGCATCGAGGAGCAGGCGGCGGCCGCTTAAGGTCGCCTGCCCCCTTACCAGACCCGTCCTGTTGCCCGCAAAAGGGCGGGTCATCCCGGGCGACCGGAGGGAGACCCGGGATCCATTCCGGAACCTCTCCAGCATGCGCTCAGGAATGGATCCCGGATCTCCGCTTCGCTGCGTCCGGGATGACAACGTCACGGCCGCGGCGCGGTCGTTTGCAGACCTCCCCTCCATTCCCGTCGGTTGCGCGGCGCGGAGGCAGGCCATATGCGGCGGGCTTCACGCAAAGCAGCGGGTTACCACCATGCAATCGCTCGCCATCTCGACGCTCACCATCTGCGGCATCGAGGAATTGCCCGCGCACAGCCTACGCCGGGTCACGCATGTCCTGTCGCTGCTCGACCCCGGCCTGCCGGAGATCGACACCTTCGGGACCTATGGCGAGCACCACCGCGTGACGCTGCGCTTCCACGACATCCTCGGCCCGTCTCAGGGCATGACCCCGCCCCGCCCCGACCATGTCGAGCAGATCCTGCAGTTCGGCGAGGGCCTGCGCGAGGGCCTCGGCGAACGGGTCGAGGGGCATCTCCTCGTCCACTGCCATATGGGCATCTCGCGCTCGACCGCGGCGATGCTGATGCTGATGGCGCAGAACGACACAGATGCGAGCGAGGACGAGCTGTTCGAGCGCCTGCGCGCCGTGCGCCCGCAGGCCTGGCCGAATTCGGTAATGATCGGCTTCGCCGACGCGCAGCTCGACCGCGGCGGGCGCCTCACGGAGGCGCTGCGCCGCCATTACGGCCACCAACTCAAGGGCCAGCCGCAATACACCGACTGGATGACGCGTCTGGGGCGCGGGCGCGAACTCGAGATGGCGGTGTGAGCGTCTGTCGTTTTGCCTCGGAGACTCGACTGTCATCCTGGGCGACCGAAGGTCGACCGGGATCCATCCTAGAGCGGCGGAGAGCCCGATGATGGATCCCGGCCTGCGCCGCTGCGCGGCAGGTCCAGGATGACGAGGTAATTCGTGAGCAAACCCCGCTCCCTCAGTTGAGCGGACGCGGCATCGGTTGCGGCCCCGGCCCAGGCTGCGGGGCGTAGGTGACCTCGCGGTCACCGGGCCATTTGATCCGGTAGGCCACCTTGATCTCCTTCTCGGCGCCGGGCGGAAGGTCGAAGGTCCAGGCCGAGACGCCACGCTTGTCGCCGACCTGCTTCTCGGTCGGGGGCGTCGTCTGCGCCGGCAGGCTCTCCACCGTGATCGCACTGCTCTCCGAATAGGGGATGCGCTCGGTCACCGTCACCTTCACCGGCTGGGCATGCAGGCTCTTCACCACCGTGCGGAACTCGCGCAGGTCGGTGCGGGTCTGCCCGAGCCAGTTCGGCTCGTTCTCGCGGCGGCGCACCGGCGCACGCGTGACCTTGAGCTTGTCGTCGGCTCCGAAGCCGAGCGCGACCTTGTCGCCCGGCGCCACCAGCCCGATCCGCCCCCGCCCGATATAGCTGCCGTCGCGATGCAGGGCGACGATCCCCGGCAGCAGCGGCGCCGCCTCGTCATGGACGAAGCTCGCCTCGAGATAGGCCTTCTCCTCCAACTCGGGCACGATCCGCGCCGCGAGCGCCGGTTCGGCCTGCGCCCGGCTCAGCAGCACGGTCCTGGACGAGCCGTCCTGCGGGATCGTGGCGCGGCCGGGCACCTGGAAGCTCGCCTGATAGGCGCCCGCCTCGATCTGGGCGGTCTGCGCCTCCGCGGCGACGGGAGCGGCGGCCTTCTGCGACTGTTCGGCAATCGCGTCGGCTTCCGCCTTGGCGCGAGCGGCCGCCATCGGCGCCGGCGCGGCCCGCGCCATCGGACGCGCCTCGTAGAGCACCGGCGGCTCGAAGAACATGACCTGCACCGGCGTCAGCTCCGGCGCCTGCGTGCCACCGGCCGAGCGCGTCGTCGACAGGGTCAGCGCCACATCGGCCCAGTCCTCGCCCGTGCGCTGGCGCAGCTCGGCCCGCCGCAGGAGATCGAGCGAAGGCTTGCCGCCGGCGCCGCCGGTCGACAGGCGGGCCTCGTATTGCGGCGTCCAGCCGGCGCCGCCGACGCGGTAGGTCACCGTGAACTCGGCCGAAAGCGCGGCCGGCGCCTCGACCGCGATCGCGACGTCGCGCTTGGGTGCGCCGGGTCGGCCCGGCTGCGGCTTCGCCCGCTCCAGCGCCGCGATCTCGCCCTCGACATCCGCTGCCCTAGCGCGAACGCCGCGCAATTCCTCATGCACCTGGACCAGCGCGGTCCCGATCGCCTCGAACACCGCTGGCCAGTCCGCCACGGGCAGGGCCTTGCCGTCGGGGCCGAGCTTGTCGGGACCCGTCTGGCCGAAGCGTTCGATCGTGGCGCGCTTGGCCTCGATCGCGCTGATGCGCCCGGCCAGCACCTGCTTCTCATCCCGCAGCGCGGTGAGCTTGCCCTCGATCACGGCGTCGAGCACCGGCTTCGCCTCGCCCGGCGCCAGCCGGACGTCGACGGCCCCGATCGAGAAGGCGCCGCCTCCCCCTGCCATTCGGCCTTGCCCCTCGACGCGGATCGAAGCGGGGTCGATCGCAGCCGGCAGGCCGCGCAGCACGATCTGCGAGGCCCCCTGCAGCAATTCGGCCTTGCCCTGCCGCGTCACCACCGCACCATCCGGATAGACCGTCACGCGGTCGATGCGGGTTGCGAGCTCGATCTCGGCTGCGCCGGCAAAGCCGGGAGCGAGAACGAGGGCGGCGGCAAGGCGGGTCATCATGGTCTGCTATCCCCAGAAGCGATCACGTGGCCGTGATAAGGCGCGTCCGAATTCGGCGGGGCCAAGGCGGAAATGGGCCCGATTGCGGACGGCACGATCGCCTCGATCCCTTGCGCCGCGTGGCGGCGAGCGATCAGCGGCCCTCCCGATGCAGAAATGCCCTGCCGGTTCGGGCAGGGCCTTTACTGACGAGATGCGGATGGACCGGCTCAGAACTCTTCCCAGCCCGTATCCCCCGAGCGGCTGTTGGCGACCTTCTTGGCCGGTGCGCGCGGTGGCGGCGCCGCGACCGGGGCGGCGGCGCGGGGCGCCGGAGCCCT
>NZ_JAUXYO010000319.1 GCF_030694325.1 Allobosea sp.
GCTCGCCACCTCGCTCGGCGTCGAGCTGATCCGCTTCGACATGTCGGAATACATGGAGCGCCACACCGTCTCGCGGCTGATCGGCGCCCCTCCGGGCTATGTCGGTTTCGATCAGGGCGGCCTGCTGACCGACCAGATCGACCAGCATCCGCACAGCGTGCTGCTGCTCGACGAGATCGAGAAGGCCCATCCCGACCTGTTCAACATTCTCCTGCAGGTGATGGATCACGGCAAGCTGACCGACAACAACGGCAAGCAGGTCGATTTCAGGAACGTCATCCTGATCATGACCACCAATGCCGGTGCCGCCGACATGGCCCGCAACGCCTATGGCTTCACCCGCCAGAAACGCGAGGGCGACGATACGGAGGCGATCAACAAGCTGTTTGCACCCGAATTCCGCAACCGCCTCGATTCGGTCGTGTCCTTCGGCCATCTGCCGAAGACGGTCGTCGCCCGCGTCGTCGACAAGTTCGTGCTGCAGCTCGAGGCCCAGCTCGCCGACCGCAACGTCACGATCGAGCTCTCGGACGAGGCCCGCGAATGGCTGGTCGAGAACGGCTATGACGAGGCCATGGGCGCCCGGCCGATGGCCCGCCTGATCCAGCAGACGATCAAGACGCCGCTCGCTGATGAGGTGTTGTTCGGTCGGTTGAAGAATGGCGGCGCGGTTCGCGTCGTCGTCGTGCAGTCCGAGACTGGCATCAAGGTGCTCGGCCTCGAATTTCCCGACGGGCCGGTCAGGCCCAAGCCCGAGAAGGACGTGGCCGCCGCGGCCGAGAAGCGCGAGCGCAAGCCGCGCGCCAAGACCGCCGCGGCCAAACCGGCTCCCGCTGCGCCCCGCCGCAGCGGTCCCGCCGGCAAGGCCAGCAAGGGGGATGGCGGCAAGGGCGAGGGCGGCAAGGGGCTGGAGGGACCCAAGGCCCAGCGCTCCGTCCGCACCGTCCCCAAGGTCCCGCTGACAAAGGCTTGAGACCGTGTTGTTCAGGCGAAAGACCGATACGCTGCTCGCCCATGCGGCCGAGCCCGCACCGGAACAGGCTGTTCCGGTGCACAAGGAAAAGCTGAGCTGGTTCGAGAAGCGTGACCGGCGCCGGCGTCGGCGCAAGATGTTCGAGGAGATCCTGGGCTGGATCCTCGTCCCGGCCTTCATCTACCTGATCTATCTCGGGGTCCAGGCGATTGGGGGGATCCCCAAGGAAATCATCGATTTCGGCAATGAATTGCTGGGCATCGTCATGAAGGGCGGGCGCTGACTGACCTCTGCGCCCCGGCAGGCCTTTGCAGCCTGCGCAAGGCCGACCGCCCATCGTCGCGGCTCGGTTCGGCGCCCGCTCCGGGCTAGAAGGGCTCTCGCAAACCGCCCCGTTCGGGACGGGACCTGCTCTTCCCGTCCTCACAGCCCCCGCGTGCCGATCCTGTCATGACCGTATCCGCCGAGTGGACCTGGTGGCGCGTCGCGCTGGCCGGCATGCGCGACGCACTGTCGCTGCCGGCCTGGGTCGTCGGCTTCGGGCTGGTGGGCATCGGCTCACTGGCGCGCGACGTCGGTTATCCGGTCGAGGTCGCGGTGCTCTCGACCATGCTGGTCTGGGCCGGCCCCTCGCAGGTGATCTTCTTCGCCTCGATTGCAGCCGGCGCGGCCTGGAGCGCGATCGCGATCGCGGTCGGCTTCGCCTCTCTGCGCTTCCTGCCGATGACGGTGGCGATCCTGCCCCTGCTGCGCCGCCCGGGGCAGGGGGTGGGCATGCAGCTCCTGCTCGCCCATTACGTTGCGGTCACAGCCTGGACGGAGGGCTTGCGCCGGCTGCCGCATGTCCCGCCGCCCCAGCGCGTCGCCTATTTCCTCGGTTTCGCCAACACCTGCATGGCGACGAGTTCGGTCGGCACCTTCCTCGGCTACTACCTGATCGGCGCCCTGCCGATCCCCTTCGCCGCCGGCCTGCTCTGCCTGACGCCGATCTTCTTCCTCGCCTCGCTGACAGCGGGCCTGCGCCATCGCGGCGATGCCGCCGCCATCATCCTCGGCCTCGCGCTCGCGCCGATCTGCGACCGCTTCATCGGCGGCGGCTTCGACCTGATCGTTGCCGGGCTGATCGCCGGCTCGATCGCCTTCGCGCTGCGGCCGAAGAAGGTGGCGCCATGACGGCGACGATCACGCAGCCGATTGCCTGGCTCGACGGGCCGTGGTGGCCCTATCTCGCCCTCATCCTGTTCGCCGTGCTGCCGACCGAGATCTGGCGCTGGCTCGCGGTGGCGTTCTCGCGGCGGATCGACGCCGACTCGCCGGCGCTCGAATGGGTGAGGGCGGTGGCGACGGCCCTTCTCGCCGGGATCGTCGCCAAGCTGATCGTGGCGCCGCCCGGCGCGCTCGCCGCCGTGCCGCTGGCCCTGCGGGTCGGGGCGCTCTCGGTCACGCTCGCGATCATGCTGTTCGACAGGCGCCGCGTCTTGCTGGCGGTGCTCGCCGGAGAGGCGACGCTGATTGGCGGTGCCTATTGGCTGCCGGCGATCTGAGCCGGCCGGTCAGAGCGCCGCCAGCGCCGACCGGATCTTTTCGGCATTCGCCTTGAGCACTTCGGCATCCGCCATGGCGCCCGTATGCGGGCGCAGCGCCACGCCGTCATGACGCGGCATGACATGGACATGCAGGTGGAACACCACCTGGCCGCCGGCCGCCTCGTTGAACTGCTGGATCGTCACGCCATCAGCCGCGAAGGCGGCTTTCACCGCGCGCGCCATGCGCTGCGTCGTCAGCGCGACCGCCTGCAATGCCTCGGGCGGCGCGTCCAGCACATTGCGGCAGGCGGCCTTGGGCAGCACCAGAACGTGCCCGTCGGCGCGCGGCATGATGTCCATGATGGCGACAGTCGCCTCGTCCTCATAGACGGTATGGGAGGGCAGTTCGCCGCGCAGGATCCGGGCGAAGACGTTGTCGGTGTCGTAGGCGCTCATGCGGCTTCCGGATCGGGCGAGGAACAGGGGCGGCCAACCTGTCGCGTGCAGGCGGTCAGCGTCAAGGCCGGGCGGGCAGCTTCGGAGACAGGCGCCCGGCGGTGCCCAGCGGCAGCGTCTCTGAGATCTGCGAATCGAGCACCAGATCGTCGCTGGCGCCGAGCAGCCAGAGATCCGTCACGGTGAAGCGCAGCAGCGATACATCCCACCAGCGCGCGATGATCTCCGCCAGCGCGGCGGTCTCGCCGGTATCGAGATCATCGGTCAGGTTGTAGAGCCCGACGAGGTAGAGATCGCCCGGCGGGCGCCCAAAAGCGGCCTGGATCGCATGGATCGGGTTCCGCTCGCCCCGCTTCTCCGGATAGGCCCGCAGATAGATCCGCCCGCGATTGACGTTGCCCGAGAACGGCCCGCGCAGATCGACCGCGAAGGGCTCGATCCGGGCGAGAGCCTCGCGGGTCTCGTCCGAGATCACCGGCGCATCCCCCGTCGAGAGCGTGCCGCACAGGGTCGCGTGGAGTCGTTGGGCCCGTCGCGGCAGGATGCCCCAGGCGATCTTGGGGGCGAAGGGCGCCGCGCGTATCTCGTTATCGAGCCGCTGGAAGGGTTCGGAACCCGCGAGCAGAGCCCCATCGACGGGAAGAACCAGCGAGTAGACGGGTGGATGGACGCCCATCTCGTAGGATCGCCCCTCCTGCCGCGCGATCACGCGAGGATGGTCGGGCGCGACGAGCGGCAGGTGGGCGAGCCGGTAGGGCTCGTCCAGCGTCAGAGGCCCGTCCGCGAAATCGGTCAGGCTGCGCCGGTAGCCCAATTCGCTTTCCGCGCAGAAGACAGGCGCGGCGGAGGCTGCGAAGGCGCCCGGGTCAGCCATCGGACTCGCCGGATTGGCGGAACGGGCTTTCGGCTGCCAGCGCCGCCTGCGCCTGCGCGATCTGCGCCCGCTCCCGCGTCAGGTAATGCGCGACCGCGCGCTTCAAGCCCGGATCGGCCAGATGGTGCAGCGAGCGCGTCACCACCGGGCGGTAGCCGCGCGCCAGCTTGTGCTCGCCCTGCGCGCCGGCCTCGACGCGGGCGAGGCCGTTAGCGATCGCGTAGTCGATGGCCTGGTGGTAGCAGACCTCGAAATGCAGGAAGGGGTGGTCCTCGATGCAGCCCCAGTTGCGGCCGTACAGCGTGTCGGCGCCACGGAAATTGATCGCACCCGCGATGTAGCGTCCTGCGCGCTTCGCCATCACCAGGACGATCCGCTCACCCATCGCCGCGCCGACGCAGGAGAAGAAGGCCCGGTTCAGATAGGGGCGCCCCCATTTGCGTGACCCGGTGTCCTCGTAGAAGGCGTGGAAATCGTCCCAGACCGCTTCGGTCAGGTCGCTGCCGCTGAGCACCTCGATGGTGATCCCGGCGGCGAGCGCTTCGCGACGCTCCCGCTTCAGCGCCTTGCGCTTGCGCGAGGCCAGCGTCGCCAGGAAATCGTCGTAACTCCTGAAGCCCTGGTTGAACCAGTGGAACTGCAGATCGTGCCGCTCGAGATAGCCGGCCTCCCGCAGTGCCGTGATCTCGGGCTCCTGCGCGAAGGTGACATGGATGGAGGAGGCCTCGGTCTGCTCGCACAGCGCCTCCAGCCCGGCGATCAGGCCGGCGCGGGCGGCCTCCGCCCGCGGTCCGGGCGCGACCAGCAGGCGCGGGCCCGTTGCGGGGGTGAAGGGCGCCGCGACCTGGATCTTCGGGTAGTAGCGCCCGCCCGCGCGCTGATAGGCGTCGGCCCAGCTGTGGTCGAAGACATATTCGCCCTGGCTGTGGCTCTTCAGGAAGCTGGGCGCGGCGGCGAGCAGCCTGTCTTCGCCATCCTCGACCAACAGATAGGCGGGCGACCAGCCGGAGCGCCCGCCGACGCAGCCGCTCTCCTCGAGCGCCCGCAGGAAGGCATGGGAGACGAAGGGGTTTTCCCGGTCGAGCCCGGCCGGCATCGAGTCTTGCGCCTGCGGATGGGCGCAGGCATCCCAGGCCGCGGCCGGAACCGCCTTCAGCGAGGTCGCGACGCGCACCCTAAGGTCGCCGGCCCCGCTCTCGCTCAAGGCGTGAAGCCCTCGAACACCATCTGGTCGGCGAGGCGCGAGGCCTTCTCCCGGTCCTCCGGGGTGCGCACCGTCCAACTCATCAGCGGCATCCCGACCACGTTCCGGCAGAGATAGGGCGCCGCGCTGTCGAGGTCCGTGACCTTCCAGGACAGGAAATCAGGCCGGCTGCGCTCGAAATGCAGCAGATTGGCCATGGCGTGGCGCTGGCCCGCTTCAAGATGGGCATAGTCCGGATAGGAATAGTCGTTCATCGCGACGATGCCGCGCGGCACGCCGGGCGCGATCTCGCGCAGCGCCGCGACGATCTCGGGATCGAAGGACTTGAACACGATCGGCTGACCGGGGCGGCCGGCGACGATTTCGGCGGCGCGGCGGGTCAGCCGGAGATCGCCGTCGAAGCGGCTCTTGATCTCGATCACCAGCGGCACGCGCCCGCCGATCAGGTCGAGGAAATCCGACAGCGTCGGGATCAGCGCCGGGCTGCCGCGCAGCGGGATCGCGGCGAGTGCCTCTGCCGTCTGTGCCGAGACCGCGCCCTGCCGCTCTGTAAGGCGGTCGAGCACGAAGTCATGGAAGACCATCGCCTCGCCGTCGGCGCTGAGCTGGATGTCGCATTCGATGCCGAACCCGCCGGCGATGGCCGCCTCGGCCGCCGGGCCGCTATTCTCGATCACGCCCGCAGCGGCGTCATGAAGCCCGCGATGGGCGATCGGGCGGGCGATCAGCCAGCCGAGATCGGGCCGGGCGCCGTCGTTCAGGAGAGAGCCGCGCATCAGGCGATCTCGAACATCGCCTCGACCTCGACCGCGGCATCGGCCGGCAGCTGCGCCACGCCGATCGTCGAGCGGGCATGGCGCCCCTTGTCGCCGAGCACCTCGACCATCAGGTCGGAAGCGCCGTTCATGATCGCGGGCAGGGCGGCGAAATGCGGCGCGACATTGATGAAGCCGCCGAGACGCACGCAGCGGGTGATCCGGCTGAGATCGCCGTTCAGCGCCGCCTTGGCCTGGGCGAGCACATTGATGGCGCAGAGCCGCGCGGCCTCGAGACCGGCCTCGTTGAAGATTTCGCCCCCGAGCTTGCCCTTGTGGGCGTCGGAAAGCTTGCCGTCGAGCCCGAAGCAGAGCTGCCCCGAAATCACCAGGAGATTGCCGCTGATGACGTAAGGGACATAGTTCGCGATCGGCGCGGCCGGGGTCGGCAGGGTGATGCCGAGTTCGGCGAGGCGGGTGTCGACGGCGTTCATTGGGACGGCTCCACAGGATGCGGTCGGCGGGAGCATCGTCCCGCGCAGGCGTCTTTCATGGCCGATGCCTCGGCCGCCCGCAAGCTGACGGCCATGCGCCGCGCTGCCGCGTCGCCCGCG
>NZ_JAUXYO010000117.1 GCF_030694325.1 Allobosea sp.
CGGTCTTCGCGCGCCGTGGCTCGGGATGGCCGTCCCGGGCCACGGCGTTCCCTCCCGGGAACCAACACCACTCTGACACATCGCCAAGAGACAATTGCGAGCGCAGCGAAGCAATCCAGGAGGGCGACGAGTTCTGCCGCCCTGGATTGCTTCGCTGCTATCGCAATGACGGGCAACGCGCTTCAACGTGATCGAGAGCTGCCCGCCTTGGTTGCCGGCTCGGCTCGCTTCGGCCGGATGTCAGCCTCACCCCATCGCCGCCTTCACCGTCTCGACGAGCTGCTTCATCGTGAAGGGCTTTGGCAGGAACTGGAAATCCTCGCCCTCGGGCAGGTTCTTGCGGAAGGCTTCCTCGGCATAGCCGGAGACGAAGACGACCTTGGTGTTGGGGTTGCGCTGGCGCAGCTCGCCGAGCAGCGTCGGGCCGTCCATCTCGGGCATCACCACGTCGGAGACGACGAGGTCGATCTGCCCGTCATGGGCGAGGAAGATGTCGAGCGCCTCGACGCCCGAGGCCGCCTCGTGGACGGTGTAGCCGCGCGAGACCAGCATGCGGGCGTTGAGCGCGCGCACCGCGTCCTCGTCCTCGACCAGCAGGATGACGCCGGCGCCGGTGTGGTCGGCGGCGACCTTCTTGGGGGCCTCCTTGACCGCGGCCTCGGCGGCGATCTCCTCCTCGCTGGGAACATGGCGGGGCAGGAAGATGCGGAAGATCGTGCCGCGCCCGACGACCGAGTCGCAGAAGACGAAGCCGCCGGTCTGCTTGACGATGCCGTAGACCATGGAGAGGCCCAGGCCCGTGCCCTTGCCGACCTCCTTGGTGGTGAAGAAGGGCTCGAAGATCTTGTCGAGATGCTCGGGCGCGATGCCGGTGCCGGTGTCCTCGACCTCGAGCAGCACATAGTCGTCCACGGGGAGGGCGGCATGGGCGAAGCTCGCGCAGTCGGCACGCTCGACATTGCGGGTGCGCACGGTGAGCTTGCCGCCGTCGGCCATGGCGTCGCGGGCGTTGACCGCGAGGTTGACGATGACCTGCTCGAGCTGGCCGAGATCGGCCTTGACCGGCCAGAGGTCGCGGCCCTGGCGGACGTCGAGCGTGACCTTGTCGGCGACGACGCGCTTCAGCATCAGCGAGAGATCGGAGAGCACGTCGCCGAGCTCCAGCACTTGCGGGCGCAGCGTCTGGCGGCGCGAGAAGGCGAGCAGCTGCCGCACCAGCGCCGCGGCGCGGTAGGCGTTCTGCTTGATCTGCATGATGTCGGGGAAGGAGGGGTCCGTCGGGCGGTGGCTCGCCAGCAGGAACTCCGAGGCGTTGATGATGACCTGCAGCACGTTGTTGAAGTCGTGCGCGATGCCGCCGGCGAGCTGGCCGACCGCCTGCATCTTCTGGGCCTGGTCGATGTTGTCCTTGAGCTTGCGCTCGGCGGTGGTCTCCAGCGCGTAGATGATGGCGCGCTCGCCGTCGCCATCCTCCGTCGCCGCCACGGGCGAGAGATAGAGCCGCGCCGAGCGGGCCTCGTCGGCGGCGAGCGTCAGGTCGAGCGGGGTGATCTCGCCGCGGCCCTCCATCGCCTCGGTCAGCGCCTTGTCGAGGCCGCCGCCCGGCGCGACGAGATCGAGGATCGTGGCGGGCTGCGGCCCGGCCGGGGTCAGGCGGGCGAAGGCGGCGTTGGCGCGCAGGATCGCGCCGTTGCGGTCGACGGTGGCGATCGCCATCGGCGTCGAGTGGAAGAAGCGGGCGAAGCGGATCTCGGCCTCGCTGCCGCCATCCGTGCCAGCCTCGCCGGGGGCGCGGTTGAGCACGAGCGTGCGCGAGGGGCCGGCGCGGCCGTCGCTGCCGAAGGCGACCTGGTGGTGCAGGCGCACGGGCAGAGGCGCGCCGTTGCGGCGCTTGAGGTCGACGTCGAGCACCTCGACGCGGACATCGCCGGCGTGGCCGCGGATGGCCTGGACGAGGGCGGCGGCGGCGGGCGTCGCGATGTCGTCGAGATGCAGGCCCCCCGAGCCGAAGCGGGCGAGGTCGAAATCGAGCCAGCCGGAGAGGGTGGCGTTGAGATAGGAGACCTCGCCATCGGCATCGATCGAGACGAAGCCGGCCGGCGCATGGTCGAGATAGTCGATCGCGTGCTGGAGCTCCTGGAAGGCGTTCTCCTGGCGCTCGCGCTCGGGCGTGACGTCGGAGACCGACCAGAGCGTCGCGGGCCGCCCGTCGCGGCGCAGCGGCGAGACCTTGATGCGGTACCAGCCGACGGCGCCGCGCCCGCCCAACGCCGGCTCGAGCCGGACCTCCTCGACGAGCTTGCGGCTCTCGCGGGCGGCTGTAGCGAGGCGGTAGATCGCCTCCGAGACCTCGGCGCGGCCGGTGAAGAGGCTGCCGACCGGGCGCAGATCGCTGGCGCCGCGCGCGCCCGCCAAAGCGAGATAGGCCTCGTTGGCATAGACGATCGCGGTCTCGCCCTCGGTCACGACGACGCCCTCGTCGGCCCGGTCGACGATCGCCTTGGTCAGGTCGTTGCGGGCGGCGCGGCCGGAGAACTGGACGAGACCGATGGCGAAGGCGAAGAGGCCGAAGACGCCGACGACCGAGAGCAGCGCGAGCAGCCCCAGGATGAGCGGCTGGGCCCATTCATTGGCGATGAAGCCGAGCGCGATCGCCGAGCCGACGAGCAGCCCCGCGACCAGCAGGATGATGCCGATATGGCCCGGTTTGTCGGAGCGATCGATCGCAGTCGTGGTGCCGCCCATGCGGTGTGGTCCGTCCCATTGGCGACGCGCCGGCCCGAGGGCGACCGTCGAGGCCTCCCGGCGAGTTAGGCGCGGCGGCGCTTCAGGCGCAAGACGTATCCGATGACTTCCGCCACCGCCTGGTAGTGTTCGACAGGAATTTCTTCGTCGATGTCGACGCTGGCGTAGAGCGCGCGGGCCAGCGGCACGTTTTCGACGATCGGGACCTCGTGCTCGCCGGCGACCTCGCGGATCTTCAGCGCCAGCGCATCGACGCCCTTGGCGAGGCAGAGCGGGGCGGCCATGCCGGGCTCGTATTGCAGCGCGACGGCGTAGTGGGTCGGGTTGGTGATGATCACCGTGGCCTTGGGCACCTGCGCCATCATGCGCTTGCGGACGCGCTGGGCCCGGATCTGGCGCAGCTTGGCCTTGACCTCGGGATTGCCCTCCGAGTTCTTGTATTCGTCCTTGAGCTCCTGCCGGGTCATCTTCTGGCGCTGGTGCCAGGAGAAGCGCTGCCAGACGAAGTCGCCCAGCGCAACAACGGCGAAGAGCGCCAGCGCCGCCGCCATCAGCTTGATCGCCAGCACGAGCGTCGCCGGCAGCAGCGCCGCGACGCTCATCTGCGCGAAGCCCTCGAGCCGGTCGTGCTCGTTCCAGAGCGTGATCCAGAGCACGGCGCCGACCAGCCCGGTCTTGGCCAGGCCCTTGGCGAAGTTGACCCAGGCTTCCTTGCCGAACATGCGCTTGGCGCCGGCCATGGGCGAGATCCGGCTGAATTTCGGCATCAGCGGGTCGAAGGTCCAGAGCGGCTTGTGCTGGATCAGCGCGCCCGCCAGCGCCGCGACGAGGATGAAGGCGAAGGGCAGGCCGAGCGCGGCGAAGCCGGTCATCACGCCCTGCTTGGCGACATTGGCGAAAGCCGAGCCGTCGGAGGGCACCTGATGGGCGTTCATCAGGAAGGCGCGCAGCGAGATCGCACTGTCGCGGGCGGCCCAGCCGGCGCCGACCAGCAGCGCCAGGGTGAAGCCGCAGAGAACGAAGAAGGTGCCGATCTCCTGCGATCTGGGAATGTCGCCTTTCTCGGCGGCCTGATCCAGCTTTCGCTGGGTCGGCTCCTCTGTCCTGTCTTCCTTGTCGGCCTCCTCGGACATCGGCGCTCAGCTCCCCGTGAACTGGCGCAGGAAGCCGCCGAGCTCGCCCAGGAAGACGCTCATCATCACGCCGATGACGGCGAAGAAGACGAGCATGCCGCCGAGGATCGAGGCCGGGACCGCGAGGAAGAAGACCTGGAGCTGCGGCATCATGCGGGCGAGCACGCCCAGCCCGAGATTGAACAGCAGGCCGAAGACGATGAAGGGCGCCGAGATCTGCACCGCCAGCGAAAAGCCCTGCGCCGCCGCCCGCACCGCCAGTGTCATCACGTCGTCGATGGGGGGCACGCCGCCGGGTGGCAGCACGCGATAGCTCTCATGGATCGCGACGATGGCGACATGGTGCAGGTCGCTGGTCAGGATCAGCGTGATGCCGAGCATGGTGAGCAGGTTGCCGATCGAGGGGTTCTGGGTCCCGCCGGTGGGATCGACCGTCATCGCGAAGCCCAGGCCCATGGTCTGCGCCACCAGCGTGCCGGCCGTCTGCAGGGCGGCCATGACGAGACGCGCGCAGACGCCGATGACGAGTCCGATCAGGATTTCGCCGAGCAGCAGGCCGACGACGCCCGCCATGTCGGACGGCAAACCGAGCTGCGGGCGCGCCATCGGCACCATCATCAGGGCGATGAAGAAGGCGAGCGACAGCCGCGCGCGCGAGAAGATGAAACGCTCGCCGATGCCCGGCATCAGCATCACCAAGGTGCCCACCCGCGCGAAGACGAGCACGAAGACGGCGCTGATCTCGGGCAGGATCGCGATCTGCATCGTGCCGCCGGGCCCTCGTCGCCATTTCGGGCGCCGCGGGGCCGGTCCGCCCGGAAGGGCAGGGCACGGCAGCGGCAGGCTCATTCGCCCGTGGCGATTCGGACGGCGACCCGCCCCATATAACCCGCCAGCGCGTCGCCCATGAACGGCAGAAACAGCATCAGCGCTGCAAAGACGGCGAGGATCTTCGGGACATAGACCAGCGTCTGCTCCTGGATCTGCGTCAGGGCCTGGATCAGCGAGACGGCGAGGCCGACGATGAGGGCCACCATCATCAGCGGGCCGCCGGCCTTGAGAAAGACCATGATGCCGTCGCGGGCGACGTCGAGAATGGCTCCGGATGTCATTGATGTCGTCCTGATCGCCCGGCTCAGACCGGCATCCGCATGATTTCTTCGTAGGCCGCGATGACGCGGTCGCGGACCGCCACCAGCGTCTCGATCGCGGCCTCGCTCTCGGCGACGGCGGTGACGACGTCGACGACGTCGGCGCGGCCCTGGGCGACGGACGCCGCCTGCGCGTCCGAGCGCCGGCCGGCATCGGCCGTGGCGTCGAGCGCCTTGCCGATCATGGCGGCGAAATCGGCGCTGCCGCTCTCGGAGCCCGAGGCGGCCTGCGGCTTGCGGAGCAGATTGCCTGCGCCCATCCCCTGGATCGAGGCATAGGCGCCGGCGGCGAAGCTGGGCGTGGCCATGACGGTCTTTCCCTTCAGGCGCGCAGGATGTCGATGGTGCGCTGGATCATCCGGCGCGTCGACGAGATCAGGTTGAGATTGGCCTCGTAGCTGCGCTGGGCCTCGCGCATGTCCATGGTCTCGATCAGCGAGTTGACGTTGGGCATGCGGACATTGCCGGCGGCGTCGGCGGTGGGGTTGCCGGGCTCGTGTTTGACCCGGAAGGCGCTCTGGTCACGCTGGACGCGGCCCATGTCGACCACCTGAGCCTCGAGCTCGCGGTCGAAGCGGCGCTGGAAGGTCGGGATCTTGCGGCGATAGGGGTCGGCCCCGGCGCGCTCCGGCCCGGAATCGGCGTTGGCCATGTTCTCGGAGATGACGCGCATGCGGCCGGACTGGCTGCGCAGCCCCGAGGTCGCCACCGCGATGCTCTTGAGAAGATCCATGTCACCCGTTCTCCCTGATCGACGACCCGGGCGCCTGTGCGGCGCCCGGCGGCGTCAGCGCCCCTTGCCGATCGCGATCTTCATCAGCCCGAGGCCCTTGCTGTAGAGCGAGGCGGCGAGCTGGTAGTCGGACTGGTTCTGGGCGACCTTCATCATTTCGTCCTCGAGATTGACCGCGTTGCCGCTGGGCGTCGTCTCGAAGCGTCGGGCACGGGCGCTGTCGAAGCCGTCGCTGCGGCCGCCGATGCCCATGTGCCCGTCGCTGGTGCGTGCCAGCGAGACAGGCCCGACACCGCCGTTGCCCGCGCTGATCACCGGCGCCTTGACGTCCATCGGCCGGAAGCCGGGGCTGTCGGAATTAGCGACGTTCTCGGCCAACACCTTCTGGCGCGACTGGTGGAAATGCATGCGCGTCTTGAGCGCCAGCATCAGGTTTCCGCCTGTGCCCAGGGCCGAATTCGCCATGGCTATCGCCCTCCCATTGCCGGCACGCTGCCGCTGCAGTGGGTAAATCTTGCCGGGTGCATGGTTAACGAGCGGTTAAAGCCCCGGGTTTCGAGCAACCGGTTAACCACGGATTCACCATGTTTCCTGAAAGCGCGGGCGCTATGCTATAGCCAGCGTGTTCAACATCGGGTGGATTCCGGCAGCCGGGACCCGGCCCCGCCGTCGCTTATGAGGCAGACCTTGCAGAGTTTGTTTGGCTTCGATCTCCCGACCGCGCAGAAGTGGGTCATCGCCTTCGGCGTCATTCTGGTCCTGCTGGTGCTGCTGGGCCTGTTCGCACGGCAGATCAAGGATGGCCGGCTGCGCATCAAGGGGCAGGGCGGGGGGCGGGCCCGGCAGCCGCGTCTGGGCGTGGTCGACATCCACGATCTCGACCGCCAGCGCCAGCTCGTGCTGATCCGCCGCGACAATGTCGAGCATCTGGTGATGATCGGCGGCGCCTCCGACGTGGTCGTCGAAACCAACATCGTGCGCAGCGGCGCGCGGACGGCGATGCCGGCCCAGCCGGATCTCGGCGTGCCCGACCGGCCGCTGCCTTTCGACACGCTGATCCCGCCCGAGCCGCGCGAACCGGCCGAGGATCCGCGCCGCGCCGCGCCGCCGGCCCCGGTGGCGCC
>NZ_JAUXYO010000326.1 GCF_030694325.1 Allobosea sp.
AGGGCGGCGATGGCGGCGGGCGGGACGCGGCGCGCCGCCTCGAGGCGCTGCGGCGCGAGGCCGTGCGGAGAGGTCGTCGTGACCAGGACATTCTCGCCGCGAAGGCGGTCATGCTCGGCGACCCAGAGGAAATCGGCCGAGCCCGCGCCGGTGCGCGGATCCTTGAGAATGACGGTGAAGGTGGCGCCATTCGAGGCCTTCTTCACCGCCCGGACATAGGCGATCGCCCGGCGCCCCGAGGCGATGACGATGTCCGGGAAGGGCGGGCGGAGAGGGCTTCCGGGCCGGTCGGGCGCCTCGCGCGGGTCGATCGGGCCGCGCGGCATCAGCCAGGCGAAGGGTTTGCGCGGCGCGATCCGCCGGATCTCGGGGGTGACGCCCAGCCGCTCGGCGACGCCCAGGCACTGGACCTCGTCGCCGGCCTTGCCGTCGGTCAGGACCCAGACGGTCGGGATGGGTTCGGCGGTCACGTCGGCTCCTTGTTCGGTGCGGCTCGTTGCGGCACGCGCCTTGTATCGCCAAGACGCTGCGTCTACACCAGCGCAACCTTGATCCGGGACCCCTCGTGCGCTCCAAACTCGACGATATCGACCTGGCGATCCTGCGCGAATTGCAGGGCGATGGGCGGATGACCAATGTCGAGCTGGCGAGCCGGGTCGGCATCTCGCCGCCGCCCTGCCTGCGCCGCGTGCGGGCGCTGGAGGAAGCGGGGCTGATCACGGGTTACCGGGCACAGCTCGACGAGAGCAAGCTCGGCTTCGAGGTGGTGTGCTTCGCCTTCGTGCATCTGGCGAGCCAGGCCGAGGCCGATCTGGAGGTCTTCCAGGCGCGGATCCGGGGCTGGGCGGCGGTGCGCGAGTGCTGGAAGCTCTCCGGCGACATCGATTTCATGCTGAAATGCGTGGCGCCGGACCTGAAGGCCTTCCAGGACTTCGTCGGCGAACTGACGGCCCTGCCCAATGTCCGCAATGTCCGCACCGCACTGGCGCTCGACCGGGTCAAGGACGAGCCGATCGTGCCGTTCGGGTGAAGCGCGACGTCGGGCGCGCGGCTCAGCCGCCGAGATAGCGCCTGATCCAGAGGGCATTGTTCTCGATCAGCGCGGCGACGCGGCGCTGGTCGACATCGGGCCGGTACCAGGCGCCGCCTGAATCCGAGCCGATGGTGGACAGGATCGTCCACTGGCCGAGGACCTCGCCGCGCGGGCCGGTCAGCACGTAGTCGGCATCGAAATTGTCCATGCTGGCGCCGCCGGCGCCCGGCTTGCCACCACCGCCACCACCGGCCCAGCTCGCCAGCCAGACGCCCTTGACGGTGACGGTCAGGGCCGGCCCACCGCGCTGGATCATCGGGGCGAGGGTGGTCGCGAGCTGGCGCTCGAGGTCACGCTTGATCTCCTGCGAGCGCGGTCCCCAGCCCTGGGTCGCGAGGCGGGAGGTGTCGACGCGAATCGCGCCGACGGCTCTCGTCTGGGCCAGCGCCGGGCCGGACAAGACGAGCACGGCGCCGGCCGCGCCCTGCAGGATGAATGAGCGGCGAGTCGTCATGGCTGAAACTCCCTCGGGACCAGCCTCCGATGTGGCGTCGGGAGGCCGCATTGCCAAGTCCGAACGCGGTCGCGCCTACCGGAAGTCGACGCTGACGACCTCATAGGACTTGCCGCCGCCGGGCGTGTTGACCTGCACGGAATCGCCGACCTTCTTGCCGATCAGCGCGCGCGCGATCGGCGAGCCGATCGAGACCTTGCCGGACTTCACGTCCGATTCGGGCTCGCCGACGATCTGGTAGCTCTTCTCTTCCTCGGTATCGTCGTCGATCAGCTTGACGGTGGCGCCGAACTTGATCGTGTCGCTGCCGGCGAGCTTCGAGACGTCGATGATGTCGGCCCGCCCGATCAGGGATTCGAGCTCCTGAATGCGGCCTTCATTGAGCGCCTGCGCTTCCTTGGCGGCGTGATACTCGGCGTTCTCGGAGAGATCGCCATGGGCGCGAGCCTCCGAGATTGCTGCGATGATGCGCTGGCGCTGGACCTGCTGGCGGTCCTTGAGTTCAGCCTCCAGGGCGGCGAAGCCGCCGGGGGTCATCGGAACCTTTTCCATCGTTTCGTCCCATCATCGAAAGCAGATGCCCGCCGGCGGCTGCTTCGCCGCCCGCGCCCTGCTTGTCGTCGTTCATAGAACCTCGTCTGCGCGCCGCCTTCAGGCAGCGTGCACGAAGTAGGATTGCAGCGACCTCACTTCGAGATCACCGCTGCAGTAGGCCTTGATGCCTTCCGCCGCCGCGATCGCTCCGGCCAAGGTGGTATAATAGGGAACCTTGTGCAAGAGGGCGGCGCGCCGGAGCGAGCGCGAGTCGGCGAGCGCCTGCGGGCCGTCGGTGGTGTTGAAGACGAGCTGGACCTGGCGGTTGCGGATGGCGTCTTCGATGTGGGGGCGGCCTTCCAAAACCTTGTTGATCTTGTGCGCGGTGACGCCGTGTTCGGCCAAAAAGCGCTGTGTGCCGCCGGTGGCGAGCACGCGGAAGCCGAGCGCCGCAAGGCGCTGGACGGCGGGCAGGACTTCGGCCTTGTCCTCGTCGCGGACGGAGACGAAGAGGGTGCCGTTCCTCGGCAGATCCACTCCGG
>NZ_JAUXYO010000328.1 GCF_030694325.1 Allobosea sp.
AGGGCGGCCTCGGCCTGTGCCAGCAAGGCCGCGGCGGCGTCCGCGCCGCCGGCCGAACCCTCGCCCTCGCGGGCCAGCGCCGCATCCTCCTGCGCCAGCCGCGCCAGGCTCTCGGCGGCGTCGCGCGCCACGCTCTCCTGCCGGCCGAGATCGCCCTGGAGTTCGGCCAGGCGCCGGTCGAGTTCCTCCGCCCGCTGCCGGGTTCGCCGGTTCTCCGCTTCCAACTCGTCGAGCCCGCGCTTCAGCCGCACCAGCGCGGCCGCGGCCGCCGCCTCGCCCTCGCGCAGCCCCGGCAGCCCATGCGCCGCCACGGCCTGGTGTCTGGCGGCTTCCGCCTGCAGGCCGGTGCGCTCGGCGACGAGGCGTACCGCCGCCTCCAGCGCCCGCTCGGCCTCCGCTTCCTGGCCGCGCGCAAGATGATGCGCGATCAGCGCCAGCGTCGCTTCGGCCCGGCGGATGTCGGCGGCGAGGCTGCGATAGCGCGAGGCCTGCCGCGCCTGTCGCTGCAGCGAGTCGATCTGCCCGTCGATCTCGCCGAGCACGTCCTCCAGACGGGTCAGGTTCTCCTCGGCGCCGCGCAGCCGCAGCTCCGCCTCGTGGCGGCGGCTGTGGAGACCCGCGATGCCGGCCGCGTCCTCGAGGATGCGCCGGCGCGACTGCGGCTTGGCGGAGATGATCTCGGAAATCTGGCCCTGCCGCACCAGGGCGGGCGAGCGGGCGCCCGTCGCGGCGTCGGCGAAGAGCAGCTGCACGTCGCGCGCGCGCACCTCCTTGCCGTTGACGCGATAGGTCGAGCCCTCCTCGCGCTCGATCCGGCGGGTGACCTCGAGCACATCGGTCTCGTTGAAGGCGGAGGGGGCCTTGCGGTCGCTGTTGTCCAGCGTCAGCGCGACTTCGGCCATGTTCCGGCCGGGGCGCTCGTTCGAGCCGGCGAAGATGACGTCGTCCATCCCCGAGCCGCGCATGTTCTTGAACGAGCTTTCGCCCATCACCCAGCGCAGGGCTTCGACGAGATTGGACTTGCCGCAGCCATTGGGGCCGACGACGCCGGTCAGGCCAGGCTCGATCAGGAACTCCGTCGGCTCGACGAAGGTCTTGAAGCCGGTGAGCCTGAGGCGCGTCAGCTGCATCGGCGCGCCCGGTTTGTGTCACCCTCCGACGTCATCCCGGGCGATCGAAGATCGACCCGGGATCCATTCCGGAACGGTTCAGGCATGGATCCCGGATCGGCGCGGCTGCGCCGCTTGTCCGGGATGACCACACGGATGATTGGAGGCCAGCCGCCCTCAACCCGCCAGGAGCGGCTCCAGGATCTTGTCGAATTCGGCGATCGAGAGCGCACCTGAACGCTTCTGCCCGTTGATGAAGAAGGTCGGCGTGGAGTCGACACCGGCCTTGGCCCCACGATCCTTCACGACCGTGACCGCGTCATAGATATCCTGCCTTTTCAAGCAGGCCTCGAACGAATCCTGTGTGAAACCGGCCTGCTTCACCATCGCAGACAGCGCATCGACCGGCTTGTCGGTGAAGGCCCAGACCTTCTGCTGGGCGAAGAGCAGGTCCGTCATCGCCGTGTACTTGTCGTTGCCGTTGCAGCGCGCCAGCATGAAGCCCGCCGTCGCCAGCGGATCGAGCGGGAATTCGCGCAGCGTGAAGCGCACCTTGCCGGTGTCGATGTACTTCGCCTTCAGCGCCGGCCAGGTGTCCTTGTGGAAGGTCGCGCAATGGCCGCAGGTCAGCGAGGCGTATTCGATGATGGTCACCTTGGCGTCCGGCGAGCCGACCCAGACATCGCCGAGCGGGCCGGGCGTGGTGAGGTCGGCCTGGGCCTGCGCCGCGGGCGCGCCCAGCATCGCGGCGGCCGCGAGCCCGACTGTGCCCGTCAGAAGCTGTCGCCTGTTCGTCATCGTCTTGGTTCCTGAAAATGCGCGTGTCGAGGGACGAAGCCCGGTTGCCGGTCCTATAGAGGCGCGCAGGATTGTGGCAAGATCGTCACCGCGTGCTTGCCCATCCCTCACGAAGCTGTGTCGGGACGCTGCCGCGCCGCGCGCTCCGCGACATGGGCCCCGAGTCGCGCGAGGCAGGCCCGCAGCGCTTCGCCCTCCACCCCCGCGACCTCGCGTTCCATCCGGGCCAGCAGAGAGGGGTCGGGCGGGCGGGGTGCGGCGGCCGCGACCGGAGCGTCCACCGGCCCCTGCTTCAGCACGAGCTTGCCGACCGCCCGCCAGCCGAGATGGGTGTTGACGCGTTCGATCACGATCGGCGCGAGCTGTTGCATGTCGAGCGCGAACGCCCCTTCGACCCGCACCACCAGGGTGGCGGGTTCGGACGCCTCACCCGGGGCCGGCCGGCGGCGCGGCCAGTCGATCTTGAGCGGGCGCGAGCGCGCTGCCAGCCGCTCGCCGACGATCTCCGGCCAGAGCGCCACGACCGCCCGCCCGGCGAAGCCCTGCGCGGCGAGCGCGGGCGCGAGCAGGTCATCGATCAGATCGGCGAGAGGTTTGACGGCCATGAGCGAGTGTGCGGCGATGGGGGCGATGGCGCAAGCCGCGCGCTATCCTGCCGTCCGCTCGCGACCGACGCTGAGGCGCTGCGGCGCCGCGCCGAGCCGGCCGGCCAGCGCATGGCCCTTGGGAAGGACGAGGCCCGCTCGCAGCCGGCGCGGCCCGAAGGAGAGGCCGGCGCGCTCGCGCAGCGACTGCGCGAAACCCCTGAGTGGGATCAGCGCGGGCCGTTCCGGTGCCATCAGCAGATGGCGCTCGACCGCCTGTGGCCAATGGGCCTGCGGCAGATCGCCCTCTTCCAACAGGAAGAGCCAGTCGCCCCGCGCCTGGGCCGCGCCGGCCGGCCAGCTTTCGGTGCCGCCGGCGCGCAGATAGCTCGCCCCCGTCGCATCCGCGATCCGCTCGATCGTGGCGTCGCCTGCAGCGTCGAGAACCACGGCATGGCCGAGGAATCCGTCGGCCACCGCCGGGATCAGGACGGAAAAAGTGGCCGCGAGGGCCTCGGTCGAGCCGGCGCTGCGTATCACCGCGGTGAGCATGTGCCTCCTTATGTCGCAGCGCAGCATGTCGCAATCCTGTCACTTGCAATCCGTTCCCTTTATGTTCACATTAAACGACGCAGAAATCGCCGATTCCCGGTGATTTTCAAAGGATGTTCAGCGCCATGCTCCAGAGCAGGCCCTCTTCGCGGCCGATTTCGGCCCAGCCGCTGAAACAGGCCGGTGCCGGCCCGATGTCGGTTTCGGCGCGCGTCGCGCCGGTCGATCCGCTGGCTTATGCCGGCCACCGCATCGATCCCGAGCGCCGGCGCGGCCGCGGCGCGACGATCAATCCCGGCGGGCGTTTCGAGGCGGAGCAGCGCGTCAGCGAGGATGATGGCTGGGGTTCGCTCGGCGAACTCCCGGCATTCCGGACCGAGGTCGCGGTCGAGAAGCCGCGGACCATCATCACGAAGAACGATTCCCCGGATATTTCGTTCGACCGCTCGATCAACCCGTATCGCGGCTGCGAGCATGGCTGCGTCTATTGCTTCGCGCGGCCGAGCCACGCCTATCTCGGCCTCTCGCCGGGGCTCGATTTCGAGAGCAGGCTGACCGCCAAGCCCGACGCCGCGCTGCTGCTGGAGAAGGAACTCTCGGCTCCCTCCTACCAGCCGCGCACCATCGCCATCGGCACCAACACCGACGCCTATCAGCCCATCGAGAAGAAGCTGCGCATCATGCGGCAGATCCTCGAGGTGCTGGAGCGCTTCAACCACCCGGTCGGCATCGTCACCAAGTCCGCGCTGGTGCAGCGCGACATCGACATCCTGGCGCCGATGGCGGCCAAGGGGCTGGCCAAGGTCGCGATCTCCATCACCACGCTCGATCCCAAGGTCGCCCGCGGCATGGAGCCGCGCGCCGCCTCGCCGGCCAAAAGGCTGGAGACGGTGAAGGCGCTGTCCGACGCGGGCATTCCCGTCACCGTTCTCGTCGCCCCGATCATCCCGGCGATCAACGAGCACGAGATCGAGCGCATTCTCGACGCGGCCAAGGCGGCCGGCGCCCGCGAGGCCGGCTATGTGCTGCTGCGCCTGCCGCTGGAGGTGAAGGACCTCGTGCAGGACTGGCTCCTGACCCATCACCCCGACAAGCTGCGCCATGTCGTCTCGCTGATCCGCTCGACGCGCGGAGGCAAGGATTACGACGCCGCCTGGGGCCAGCGTCAGGTCGGCTCCGGTCCTTATGCCTGGATGATCGGACGGCGCTTCGAGATGGCGGCCGAGCGACTGGGCTTCAACGGCACGCGCACACGCCTGCGCAGCGACCTCTTTCTCAAGCCGGAGAAGGAGAAGGCGCAACTCAGTTTGTTCTGAGACTGCCGCTCATGGCGGGAGCGGTTAGGCCGCGGCTTCCAGCGGCCGTGCCCGCTCGATGCGCGCCATCTCCTCGGGCGAGTGAAGTGTCTCCCAGAGATCGGTCCGCCGCTGCACGTTGAGCCAGAACTCGGCGGAGTTGCCGAAAACGCGCGCTAGGATCAGCGCGGTCGCGGCCGTCAGGCCCCGGCGATCCCGGCAGAGTTCGTTGACGTGCTTGCGCGGCACGCCCATTGCCCGCGCGAGCTCGACCTGCGTCAGCCCCAGCGGCTTCATGAACTCCTCGACCAGGATCTCGCCGACCGTGGCCGGCTTGCGTTTCGTCATCAGCATGGCCCTACCTACCGATAACTATGGTCGTCGAGATAGAGGTCGCGGGCTTCGCCGCGACGGCCGTCCCAGGCGAAGATCAGTCGCCACTGCTGGTTGACGCGGATGCTGTGCAGGCCCTCCAGCGCCCCGCGCAGCTTCTCGAAATGATTGCTCGGTGGCACGCGCAGGTCGGAATCGGTCACGGCATCGTCGATCATCTGCAGCTTCCGGAACAGGCGTGTCTCGAGATCGGGCGGAATCTGTTTCGCGTGGGCATCTTCGACGAAGAAAGCGCGCAGCCAGTCATCCCGAAAGCTGACGATCATGCCATTCTCCGTCTGACAGAATGTACCATATAATGGGACAGTCTTCAAGGCTGCGACGGCCGAGCCGAGGCCCTTGCTGCGGGCGCCGCCACTGCGCCATAAGCCCCGCCCATGACCGCCCATTTCCACCGCGAGACGCAGGCCATCGCCGACGGCCTCTGGCCGCTCGCAGGCGTCGACGAGGTCGGGCGTGGGCCGCTGGCCGGGCCCGTCGTGGCGGCGGCGGTGATTCTCGATCCGCAGGCGGTGCCGGACGGGCTGGACGATTCGAAGAACCTGACGCCGGCGCGGCGCGAGGAACTGTTCGCGCTCATTGCCGGCTCGGCGCTCGCCATCGGCATCGCCAGCGCCACCGCCGCCGAGATCGACGCCATCAACATCCGCCAGGCGACCCTGCTGGCGATGCGGCGCGCCGTGGCGGCGCTGGCGCTGCAGCCGGCCTGCGTGCTGGTCGACGGCAACGATCCGCCCAAGCTCGGCTGCCCTTGCGATTGTGTCATCGGCGGCGATGCCCAGATCGCCTCGATCGCCGCCGCCTCGATCGTCGCCAAGGTCACCCGCGACGCGATGATGGCGCGGCTCTGCGCGCGCTATCCGGCCTATGGCTTCTCGCTCCACGCCGGTTACGGCACGCCGCGCCACCGCGCCGCCATTCAGGCCCACGGCCCGTGCCCCGAGCACCGCTATTCCTTCGCACCGGTGAAGGGCGTCTGGCGGCGGTGACAGCCTTCTCGCCTGCCGAGCCCTCATCCTGAGGAGCCGCGAAGCGGCGAAGGATGTTCCAGATGGCCCTGGAGACTCCTGGAGCATCCTTCGAGACGCGCCTGACGGCGCTCCTCAGGATGAGGGCTAGAGGGAAACCGGAAGTGTGCAGGGGGGAGCCCCGAACCGCTGAACGCGAGCCTCCACCATTAACCTCCCCTTAGCAATTCCCCATATCCGCCAGGCACCTGGGCAAAAACTGCAGCCCCAGAATGAGACGCATTTTTTTCGGCGCGGAAACCCGGCTTTTACCCTGACTGGCCAATATCGCGACTGTTCAAGTTGCGTAACGGTCTTGGGGCGTCATGGGTATTTTGCGTACCGGGACCACCAGCGCCGCCGTCCGGATTCAGGTTTCGCGTACCGGACGGCCCGCGCTGCAGTCACCGATCAAGGCAGCCCGGCTCAAGCCGGCCAGCCTGCCGGTCGAACTGCCGCTCGACCAGATCCTGCTGGGTGATTGCGTGGCCGCGCTCGAATCGTTGCCGCCGGCCAGCGTCGATCTCGTCTTCGCCGATCCGCCCTATAATCTCCAGCTCGGGGGCGATCTGCGCCGGCCCGACGACAGCCTCGTCGATGCCGTCGACGACGACTGGGACAAGTTCTCCTCCTTCGCCGAATACGATGCCTTCACCCGCGCCTGGCTGGCGCAATGCCGCCGCGTGCTGAAGCCCGACGGCGCGCTCTGGGTCATCGGCAGCTATCACAACATCTTCCGCGTCGGCTCGATCCTGCAGGATCTCGGCTTCTGGGTGCTGAACGACATCGTCTGGCGCAAGGCCAACCCGATGCCGAATTTCCGTGGCCGGCGCTTCACCAACGCTCATGAGACGCTGATCTGGGCGGCGCGCGGCGAATCCTCAAAATACACCTTTCATTACGAGGCTCTGAAGGGCGGCAATGACGACCTGCAGATGCGCTCGGACTGGTACCTGCCGCTCTGCACCGGCGAGGAGCGGCTGAAGGACGGAAGCGGCACCAAGGTCCACCCGACGCAGAAGCCCGAGGCTCTGCTCGCCCGCGTCATGCTCTCGGCCAGCAACCCGGGCGACGTGATTCTCGATCCCTTCTTCGGCACCGGCACCACCGGCGCTGTCGCCAAGGCGCTCGGCCGCCGCTTCATCGGCATCGAGCGCGAGAGCACCTATGCCGAGGCCGCCCGCCGGCGCATCGCCGCGATCACGCCGCTGCCGCCGGAGGCCTTCGCCACCGCGCCCTCCAAGCGCAGCGAGCCGCGCGTGCCTTTCCTCGCCCTGGTCGAGGCCGGGCTGGTCAGAGCCGGCGAGACCGTCACCGACGAGAAGCGCCGCCACCAGGCCGTCATCCGCGCCGACGGCACGCTGCTGCTCGACCCGGCGGTCGGCTCGATCCACAAGATCGGCGCGCTGGCGCAGGGCCTGCCGAGCTGCAATGGCTGGACCTTCTGGCATGTCGAGCGCGATGGCGCCCTGATGCTGCTCGACACCCTGCGCGGCGAGATCCGCGCGCAGATGGCCGCGGCCTGAGGCGCTGCGTTTTCCCAGGAGCCGGCCACCTGTCATCCGTTCGGATGACGGCACGCGCCGCGCGTTGACTTAGCCTCACCTCAGCCAGGACAGGGCTCGGGCGCGCAAGTCGCGGTGGAGAGGCGCGTCGAGGGTGGCTGGACAGGGCCGTCCTTCGAGAAACGCCGAGCAGCGTCGTGCGGGCATGGCATTGGCCGGTGCCGACCGCCCACCGCCTCGCGCCAGGGCGCGGACCCCGACGGACTGGCCCGCCGGATCGCGGCGGTTGAGCCATTGTTCGCAGGAGAGGGCGATGCCGCACTTCGTGAAGTTCGTCGGGAACCCGCACCAGGCAGCTCCGCCCGCCGTCAAACGAGTGACCCAATCGATCGCGGTGGGTACGTCCATCCGCGTCGGCTTCAAGGATACCCAGTCCTGGATCGATGTCCGGGCCAGCAATGCGAGGGTGCGCATCACGAAGCGAGAAGCCGTCGAGAGTTCCAACAACGGAATCGCCTGGTACGAAATCGTTGGAATGGACGAAGGGGCGACCGAGATAACGGCCGTCGACACCAATACGAATTACGTCTGGGATCGCTTCAAGATCGAAGTCAAGGGCAAGGCCAAATCTGTGAACAGGCCGCCTATCCGTGGCATGACGTTCAATTATTACGTCGACACGAAAGGAATTGGCCCCAACTACAATGCTTCGGTCGTCATCGACTGGAAAGTCGCGCTCATTCCGGTGGCCGCCGGACCTGTCTCGGACTTCAGCGGCACCAGTTTCCCCGCCCAGAAATGGGGCAGTGATTGGAATGGCTGGACGGCGAAATTCAAGAAGAAGATCGAGTCGGCATGGAGTGAGAAGTTTTGGCTGTCCACCCCTGCCAGCCTCCATCAGCTCGAAGTCGGAGATGGTGCGGGCGGCAAACGTCGTGTGAACCTTCACTGCGTGCTGAAATGCATTCTGTCGCCGCCGGGGGCGGCGCATCAGATCATCAGGGTCGCCAAGACGGGCCTCGCCACGGGTGGGACCTTCCGGTCCGAATCGCGATTGCTGGACGATGCCGATCTGAAGGACGACCCCGTCGGCACTTACGTCAACCAGACCAAGCCGTTCAATACGGCCATTCACGAGATCGGCCATAATCTCGGCTTCACGCATGCGTGCGAAGCCACCACACCTGCGACGCCATATTGCGTGGCGACGGATCCCAACGGCGCGGAAATCATGGCCACCGGCAACGAGTTGCGGCTCAGATACGCGACGCCCTGGCAACGTGCTGCCGCGGTGTGGTTCACCACAGCCGGGACCCCCTGCACGCCGAGCGACTTCTCCCCATCGCTCACCCGGCTCGCGCCGGTCCCGGTTCCATAAGAAGCGGTGGGCATCGATGCGGCGCTCATCGGCTCACATCTATCTCCGTCTGGCGCTAGCAGGGATGAGCTTGGCCATGAATGACCCATCTCGCGCACAGCCGCCGCAAGACTTGAATCAGCCGGAGCTCCTGAATGCCCCCTTGTTGGCCAAGGTTCGAACCCGCGCGCCCGCCACGCTCTTGATCGACCGACGCGACGGTGGGCGCATCATCGTCGATATGGGGCCAACGATCGCCGCGGCCGGGTCGGAGTTTGCGTCGCTCCAGGACCGGAAGGTGTTCGGCCGGGCGACGGTCACGCAGGACGGTACTGCGGTGACCTGGGCCAAAGGCGAGCTGAAGATCAGTTCCAAGGTCCTGCACGGCATCGCCGAACAACAGTTTCACGCCCGCGAGAAAAAGAAAGGCGTCGCCTATCCGAACGAATGACGCCGTAGGTTCGGCCACCTCAAGCCGGCATGTCGTGTGAAAACCCATTGTCGGCGGTCGGCCTCCCGCCGCTCAGTCCCGCGACCTCCAGCACCTTCACCATCACCCCCGAGAGCGGCTCCTCGCCCAGTGCGGCGAGGGGGGTGAAGCGCATGCCCGCCGGAGCCTGTGTCCGCACCGGCGCACTGCCCTTGAACACGGTCAGCTCCAGCGGGAAATGCGTGAAAACATGGCGCACCGGCGGCGAAAGCTTCTCCCAGCGCGTCACCACCGGCGCGTCCTGCCAGGCCCCGTCCAGCTCGTAATCGGCGCGCCATTCGCTCGTCGGCACCTCGGCCATGCCGCCGAGCAGGCCCTTGGGCGGGCGCGTGCGCAGCAGCAGCGCGCCGTCCTCGCGCAGCAGCACGAAGGCCGAGCCCCGCCGCGTTGCGCCCGCCTTCTTCGCCGCCTTGCGCGGAAAGCTCGCCTGCGTGCCCTCGGCCCGCGCCCGGCAGGGCTCGCGCCAGGGGCACAGCCCGCAGGCCGGGTTGCGCGGCGTGCAGATCGTCGCGCCGAGATCCATCAGCGCCTGCGCGAAATCGCCGGGTCGGTCCTGCGGCATCATTGCCAGCACGCGCTCGCGCACCAGCGGGCGGGCACCGGGCAGAAGCTCCTCGATCGCGAAGAGCCTCGTCATCACTCGCTCGACATTGCCGTCCACCGCCGCGGCCGGCCGGTCGAAGGCGATCGCCGCCACGGCGCCGGCCGTATAGGCGCCGATGCCGGGCAGGGCGCGCAGGCCCTCTTCGCTGTCGGGAAAGTGCCCGCCATGCCGGGCGACGACGGCAATGGCGCAGGCGTGGAGATTGCGGGCGCGCGAATAATAGCCGAGCCCCGCCCAGGCTTGCATCACCGCCTCCGACGGCGCCGCCGCCAGCGCCTGAACGGTGGGAAACCGCGCCATGAAGCGCTCGAAATAGGGCTTTACCGCCGTAACGGTGGTCTGCTGCAACATGATCTCGGAGGCCCAGACCCGGTAGGGATCGGGCCTCTCGCCCGGCCCCGCGCGCCAGGGCAAAGCGCGGCGATGGCGGTCGTACCAGGCGAGGAGATCGGCGGCGGCGGGCGGGCTCATCGCGCTCCCTGTAGCGTTTTCGCGAGCCGGGGCAAGCGAGGCGTGGGCGGGCGCAACGACGCGGTTCAGTCCCGTGCGTCGTCCGGCCAGGCCCGGAGGGCGTTGCGAGCGACCGCCTCGAGATCCTCCTGGCTCGCGCCGTCGCGGGCCTGGATCGACATGCCGTTCTGCACCGCGACGACCAGCCGGGCCAGGCCGTAGATATCCGTGTCCGCGGGCAACTCGCCCGCCGCCAGCGCCCGCGTCAGACGCGCCTCGATCCGCGCCAGCCCTTCGGCGCGGGCACACCGCACCTGCTCGCCGAGATCGGCGTGCCCCTCGCTGCCCACCGCCGACAAGGTGACCATGCAGCCTTTCGGGCCCCCGGCGCCGCAGGCTCCGGTCAGGGCCGCGGCCGAATCCATCAGCAGGGCTGAGACGGCCTCGCGAGCGGTCACGGCCGCGTCGAACCGGCCCCAGACCAGTCCCTGATAGCGCTCGGCATAATGGCGCAGCGCCTCGGCATAGAGCCCTTCCTTGGAGCCGAAGGCGGCATAGAGGCTGGGCGGGCCGATCCCCATCGCCTCGGTGAGGTCGGAAACCGAGGTCGCGGCATAGCCCTTGCCCCAGAACAGCCGTGTCGCGGTCTCGAGCGCCGCCTCTCGGTCGAAGGCGCGAGGGCGGCCGCGCCGCCGCTCCTGCGCCCGATCGCCTGCCACGCTCGCGCCCTGTCCACCCGATTTCTGCATCGTTCACTACTTAATTCTCTTGACGGGAGGGCGCAACCTGCCTAACTATTTCTGTATCGAACGATACAGAAAGGCTCGATCATGTCTGAACTCAGTGGAAAGCGCGCACTCGTCACCGGGGGCTCGCGCGGCATCGGGGCGGCGATCGCCCTCGCACTGGCGGAGAAGGGGGCGGATGTCGCCATCACCTATGAGCGCTTGGCCGAGCGGGCGGCCGAGGTCGTGCGCTCGGTCGAGGCTCTCGGCCGGCGGGGCGTCGCGATCCAGGCCGACAGCGCCGATGCGGCGGCCGTGAAGCGCTCGGTGGAGGAGGCGGTCGGCGCTCTCGGCGGACTCGACATCCTCGTGAACAATGCGGGCATCGCCCGTGGCGGCCCGGTCGCGGAAGCGAGTCTGGCGGACATCGATGCGCTGCTCGCCGTCAACATCCGCTCCGTCGTGCTCGCCTCGCAGGCCGCGCTCGCTCATCTTCCCGATGGCGGCCGCATCGTCTCGATCGGCTCATGCCTGGGCGAGCGGGTGCCTTTCGGCGGCGTCACGATCTATTCCATGACGAAATCGGCGCTGCTCTCGTTCACCCGCGGGCTCGCCCGCGAGGTCGGCCCGCGCGGCATCACGGTCAATCTGGTCCAGCCGGGATCGACCGATACCGACATGAACCCGGCCGAGGGCGAGCAGGCCGATCAGCAGCGGGCGCTCTCGGCGCTCGGGCATTTCGGCCAGCCGCAGGACATCGCCGCCGCCGTCGCCTTCCTGGCCGGACCCGGCGCGCGCCAGATCACGGGCACGACCTTGACCGTCGATGGCGGGGCGAACGCCTGAGAAGGTCGGGCTCAGCCCGCCGGCTTCGGCCGGTCGTGCTCATGCTGCTCGGCCGTGCCGAGCGGCTCCAGCCAGTGCTCCCTCCGGATCGTCCAGAGTTCGTAGCCGGGCGCGAACCGGCTCGGCCCGCCATCGAGCGTGCCGAGCTTGATCTCGATCTCGTCCGAGCCCTCGTCGAAACAGAACAGCGAGGAGCCGCAATGCGGGCAGAAGCGGTCGAGGCCGGCGCGGCTGCGCCAGCCGCCCAGTTCGCCCGACAGCGTCACCGCCGCGCGCGGCCAGATGCCGAAAAAGGAAAAGGCGGAGCCACTATCCTTGCGGCAGGCCTCGCAATGGCAGAGCCCGGTGCGGATCGGCTCGCCGCGAAGCTCGTAGCGAACCCGCCCGCATTTGCAGCCACCCGACATCGTCATCGCGACCCTTCCCGCTCTCACACCTGCGCCGGCTTGAACGTGTCGCAGGCCTGCATCGAGCCGGTCCGGAACCCCGTGCTGAACCAACGCTGGCGCTGGGCGGAGGAGCCATGGGTGAAGGAATCGGGCACCACTTGCCCGCGCGAGGCCTTCTGCAGCATGTCGTCGCCGATGGCGGCGGCGGTGCGCATCGCCTCCTCGATGTCGCCCGCGTCGATGCGCCCCATCGCCTGGATGTTGTGCGCCCAGACCCCGGCGAAGCAGTCGGCCTGCAATTCGACGCGCACCGAGATGGCGTTCGCCTCGCGCTCGGAGGCGCGCTGCTTCAGCTGGTTGGCCTTGGGCAGGATTCCCAGCAGGTTCTGGATGTGGTGGCCGACCTCGTGGCCGATGACATAGGCATAGGCGAAGTCGCCGCCGCCGCCGAGCTTGCGCTGCATTTCCTGGAAGAAGGAGAGGTCGAGATAGACGCGCTTGTCGGGCGGGCAGTAGAACGGCCCCATCGCCGATTGGGCGGTGCCACAGGCCGAACTCGAGACCCGGTCGAAGATCACCAGACGCGGCGGCTCGTAGCGCCGGTTGGCCTGCTGCGGCAGAAGCTTGGTCCAGACGTCCTCGTTCTGCGCCAGCACGGCCGAGACGAAGCGCCCCATCTCGTCCTTGGGCGGCCCCGAGGCCGGGCGCGACTCTTGCGTCGGGGCCTGGCGCCCGCCGATGCCGCCAATGAGTTCTGCCCCGCCGATCAGCAGTCGCGGATCGATGCCGAGCGCCCAGCCGACAAGCCCGAGCACGACCATGGTGCCGATGCCCAGCCCACCGCGGCCGCCGGGCAGCCCGGCGAAGTCGCCGCCGCCGCTGCCGCGCCGATCCTCGATATTCTCGGACTGGCGGTAGTCTTCCCACTGCATGGCGTCGTCCCCGTAAGCCTGCCGGCAATCTCTACGCAGAGCGCGCCGGACTCAAGCCACCATCGAACCGCCGGGGCGCCCGGCGGTTCCCGGAACTAATGATAGCCGCTGTCGGCCTTCACCTTGCCGCGGAAGGTCCAGTAGACGAAGGCGGTGTAGAACAGGATCATTGGCAGCAGGAACGTCACCCCGATCAGCACGAAGACATGCGAGGAGGGCGCCGCCGCGACGTCCCAGATCGTCAGGTCCGGCGGCACCAGATAGGGGTAGTTCGAGATCGCCAGCCCCAGGAAGCACAGCACGAAGATCGCGATCGTCAGGGCAAACGGCGTGAACTCGTGCCGGCCATGCAGGCGCCGCCAGGCGATGAAGCCGCACAGCGTCGTCAGCACCGGGAACGGCCAGAGCAGCGCCATGTTGCGCCAGGTGAACCAGCGCTCCGCGATGCGCGGATGGGCATAGGGCGTCCACAGCGAGACGAGGAGCGCGAAGGCCAGAAGCCCCAGCAGCAGGAGCTTTGCCTGCGAACGGGCGCGCTCCGCCACGCGCCCCTCCGTCTTGTAGATCAGCCAGGTCGCGCCGAGCAGCGCATAGCCGACGACGACGCCCGCCCCGCACATCAGCGTAAACGGCGTGAACCAGTCGAAGGGTCCACCCGCGAATTGCCGGTCGACCACGGTGATGCCCTGGATCATCCCGCCCAGGATCAGCCCCTGCGAAAAAGCCGCCATCGTCGAGCCGAGCCAGAAGGCGAGGTCCCAGACCTTATGCTTGGGCTTGGCGACCCAGCGGAACTCGAAGGCGACGCCGCGGAAGATCAGCGCCAGCAGCATCAGCGTCACCGGCAGGTAGAAGGCCGGCATGATGATGGCATAGGCGGTGGGAAAGGCGACCCAGAGCCCGCCGCCGCCCAGCACCAGCCAGGTCTCGTTGCCGTCCCAGAAGGGTGCGACCGAGTTCATCATCTGGTCGCGCTCGCCTTCGTCGCGCGTCGTGGGAAACAGGATCGCGATGCCCAGGTCGAAGCCGTCGAGCACGACATAGAGCAGTACGGCGGTGCCGATCAGGCCGGCCCAGATGACGGGGAGATACCATTCCATGCGGCTCTCTCCTCAGTTCGCGGGCTGGATACGGTCGTCGCCGGGGTTGCCGTCGCCGAACAGGTCCGAAGCCGGCGCCTGAGCCGCCTTGAGCGGCCGCTGCGAGGGTTGCTCGGGCGGGTCCTGCAGCGTGATCGCGTCCGGCCCCTTGTCGATCAGCCGGTTGATCAAAAGCACGCCGGCCGAGAACACGACGCAGTAGACGCAGACGAACAGCGCCAGCGAGACCGCGACTTGACCCGTCGTGATCGGCGAGATCGCGTCCTTGGAGCGCAGCACGCCGGTGGCGATCCAGGGCTGGCGCCCGACCTCGGTGACGAACCAGCCGGCCAGGATCGCGACGAAGCCGAAGGGCCAGGTGTACTGCGCGACGAAGAGCCAGCGCCGCTCCTCGAAGACGCGGCCCCGCCACCACAGCCAGGCGCCGAGCCAGCCGAAGGCGATCATGAACACGCCGATGCCGACCATGATGCGGAAGCCGAAGAAGGGGATCTTGACCGGCGGCCGATCCTGCACGGCGAAGTCGTTCAGGCTCGGGAAAAGGGCGTCCATGCTGCCATGCGTCAACAGGCTCGCTAGGCCCGGAATGGCGATCTCGAAGCGGTTGACGCCCTTCTCCTCGTCGGGCCAGGCGAACAGCACCAGCGGCGCCGGCTTCGAGGAATCCCAATGCGCCTCGATCGCGGCGAGCTTGGCCGGCTGGTATTTGGCGGTGTCCTCGCCGTGGCGATGGCCGATCACTGCCTGCAGCGGCGCCGTCAGTGCGATCATCAGGATCGCCATCCGCACCATCGTGCGTGCCGCTTCGGTGCGGTGGCCAGCCAGCAGATGGCGCGCGCCCGTCGCCAGCACGACGAAGGCGGTCGTCAGATAGGCCGCCGTCATCATGTGCATGAAGCGCATCGGGAAGGTCGGGTTGAAGATGATCTGCATCCAGTCGACGGGGTAGGCGATGCCGTCGCGCATCTCGTGGCCGGTCGGGTACTGCATCCAGCTGTTGGCGGAGAGGATCCAGAACCCCGACAGCGCCGTGCCGCCCGCGACGATGCAGGCGGAGAGGAAATGCAGCCAGGGCGGCACGCGCTTCCAGCCGAACAGCATCACGCCGAGGAAGGAGGCCTCGAGGAAGAAGGCGGTGAGCACCTCGTAGCCGATCAGCGGGCCGATGACGTTGCCCACGACCACCGAGAAGCGGCTCCAGTTCGTGCCGAACTGGTAGGACAGCACGATGCCGGAGACCACGCCCATCGCGAAGGAGACGGCGAAGATCTTGGTCCAGAACCGTGCCAGCGTGTGGAACTTGATGTCGCCGGTCTTGAGCCACAGCCCGAGCAGCGTCGCGATATAGGCCGAAAGGCCGATGGTGAAGGCGGGGAAGACGATGTGGAAGGAGACGGTAAAGGCGAACTGGATGCGCGAGAGCAGGAAGGCGTCGATCACCATGGCGGCACTCCGTCCGATTCTCCCGACACTCCACCATGGGACGCGCGGCGATTCCAGCGCAGCTTACGAGCGCCGCCGAGCCGCTGCATGACGAATCCGCCTCAGAGCCTAGGACCCTTTGTCCAAGGCCGCCTTCAGCGCCCGCATGTCGCGCCAGGCCAGCCGCTTCTGCAGCGGCTGGCGCAGCAGATAGGCCGGGTGCAGCGTCGCCATCGCCGGGATGCGCCGCGTTCCCGTGTCGTACTCCTGCCATTTGCCGCGCGAGGCCAGGATGCCGGAGAGCCCCAGCAGACCCTGGGCCGAAGGCCCGCCGATGCAGAGCAGGATGTCGGGGTCGGCGAGCTGGATCTGGCGCTGGATGAAGGGCAGGCAGATCGCGACCTCCTGCGGTGTCGGCGTCCGGTTGCCCGGCGGCCGCCAGGGCAGCAGATTGGCGATGTAGACGTCGTCTTTCCGGTTCAGCCCGATCGCGGCGAGCATCCGGTCGAGCAATTGTCCCGAGCGGCCGACGAAGGGCAGGCCGATGCGGTCCTCATCCGCGCCCGGTGCCTCGCCGACGATCATGACGCGCCCGTTCGGGTTGCCGTCGGCGAAGACCAGGTTCTTGGCGGTCGTCTTCAGCGCGCAGCCCTCGAATCGCGCCAGCGCCTCCTTCAGCGCCTCCAGCGTCACGGCCTCCTGCGCCAGGCTGCGCGCGCTCAGGGCGGCATCGTCCGGGGCGGTCGCGGCGGCGGCGTTGGGTCGCACGGCCACCGGAGCCGGCTGGCCGCCCCGCGGCGGCAGGACAGGTCGCGGGCGCGGCGTCTCGCTGGCGACCGGCGCGGCGAAATGGTCGTGTGTGAGTTCGTCCAGCGCCTCGGTGATGCCCATCTCGGCATACCAGGCGACGAGCTCGGCAGGATCGGGCGCGGCGGTCGGGAGCATCCGCCCGGTCTAGCACGCGAGGCCGCGACTTCGCGAGCCGCCGCGGTTGCAAATTGAACCGCACGCTTGGATAGAGGGTTTCCAGTCTGTCGCCCCGTCCGCCTTGTCGATGCGGGGTAGATAGTTTATATGTAAACTAATTGGTTTTGAGGCTTGGCGCGGCGTCTTGGGCGTGGGCCTTGAGCGCAGGCCTTCGGAGGGCAGCATGGATCTCGAACAGGCACGGGCGGAACCGCGCGAGAGCATGGACTATGACGTCGTCATCGTCGGCGCGGGCCCGGCCGGCCTCGCCGCCGCGATCCGTCTCAAGCAGCTCGACGAGAACGTCTCCGTCGTCGTCGTCGAGAAGGGCGCGGAGGTCGGCGCCCATATCCTGTCGGGCGCGGTGATCGATCCTTCGGGCCTCGACGCGCTCCTCCCCGACTGGCGGCAGGACGAGGCCCGACCGCTGACCACCGAGGTCAGCGACGACATCTTCTACTTCCTCACCGAGCCCAACGGCGTCCGCCTGCCGAATTTCGGCATGCCGAAGCTGATGAACAACCACGGCAATTTCGTCGGTTCGCTCGGGTTGGTGACGAAATATCTCGCGGGCCGCGCCGAGGCGCTGGGCGTCGAGATCTATCCGGGCTTCGCCGCCGCTGAACTGCTCTTCGACGAGGCCGGCGCCGTCGGCGGCGTCGCCACCGGCGATATGGGCATCGCCAAGGACGGCACGGTCTCGGAACGCTTCACCCGCGGCATGGAACTGCGCGGCCGCTACACCCTGCTGGGCGAGGGCGTGCGCGGCTCGCTCGCGAAGATCGCGATCCGCAAATACGGCCTCGACGCCGGCCGCGAGCCGCAGAAATACGGCATCGGCCTGAAGGAGATCTGGCAGGTCAAGCCGGAGAAATTCGTCAAGGGACGGGTCCAGCACTCCTTCGGCTGGCCGCTCGACGGCTCCACCGGCGGTGGCTCCTTCCTCTATCATTTCGACGACAACCTGGTTTCCGTCGGCTTCGTCGTGCATCTCAATTATGAGAATCCGACGCTCTCGCCCTTCGACGAATTCCAACGCTTCAAGACCCATCCGCTGATCCGCGACCTGTTCGAGGGCGGCAAACGCCTGTCCTATGGTTCGCGCGCGATCACCGAGGGTGGTTGGCAGTCGGTGCCGAAGCTGACCTTCCCCGGCGGGGCGCTGATCGGCTGCTCGGCCGGCTTCGTCAACGTTCCCCGCATCAAGGGCAGCCACAACGCCATCACCTCGGGCATGCTGGCGGCCGAGAAGCTGGTGCTGGCGCTGGCCGCAGGCCGCTCCCATGACGAGGTCGTGGAGATCGAAAACGAGTGGCGCGACGGGCCGATCGGCGCCGACCTCAAGCCGGTGCGCAACGTCAAGCCGCTCTGGTCCAAATATGGCACGCTGCTCGGCATCGGGCTGGGCGGCATCGACATGTGGCTGAACCAGCTCTTCGGCTGGTCGCCCTTCGGCACGCTGAAGCATGGCAAGCCCGACCATGCGACGCTCAAGCTGCTGAGCGAGGTCAAGCCGATCGTCTATCCCAAGCCCGACGGCAAGATCTCCTTCGACAAGCTCTCCTCGGTCTTCCTCTCCTCGACCAATCATGAGGAGGACCAGCCGGCGCATCTCAAGCTGACCGACCCGTCGATCCCGATCGAGAAGAACCTGCCGCTCTATGGCGAGCCCGCGCGGCTCTACTGTCCGGCCGGCGTCTACGAGGTGGTCTACAAGGATGCCGAGGCCAAGACCGAGCCGCGCTTCGTGATCAACGCGCAGAACTGCGTCCACTGCAAGACCTGCGATATCAAGGACCCTGCCCAGAACATCACTTGGACGGTGCCCGAGGGCGGCGGCGGGCCGGGCTACGCGAACATGTGAAGCGGCGGGTCGTCGCAGCCGGAGATCAAAAAGGGGGCGTGCCGGCGGGCACGCCCCCTTTTGTCAGGCGCCGGCCGGAGCCTGCGCGAGAAGACGATCAGCCCTTGCGGACGACGGCTGGAGCCGGCTTCTCGGGCTGGGCGCAACCGGCGGCGAAGCCGGCGAGCAGAGCGACGGCGGCAACGCTGAGAACGAGCTTCTTCATGGGAGAGATCCTGTTCGAATCGTCGTCATGGAAAGACGACGACAGACGATAGCTGACGAGTCCCTACCGCATCGACAACGAAAGCTGGCCGACGCTACGTCATGCGGCGGTTTTGGCCGACTGTGGCGCAAGGGCTACGGCGCCGGCCCATTCGACCCCCGCGAGGCTTGCCCGCCCGCCTGGAAACGGCCATCTTGACGGCTTACGCGAAGCGGTCACGGTCGCGCGTCACCGACCACGTCTGCCGCGAGATGCGCGCGACGGCAGACCGAAGGAGAATGGCAGTCGTGGGATCTGGAATGAACCGCCGTGGCCCGATCACGGCCGCTGCCTTGGCGTTGCTCCTGGCCCTGCCCGTGGGCGCGGCCGCCCAGGGGGCGACGGCGCGCGGTCAGGAGGCGCGCAGCCAAGACCGCCTCGACACCGCTGAAAGCCTGGAGGGCAATTATCTCGCGGCGATCGTCGCCGGCGCGGGGCGCGATCTCGGCGCCGCCGCCGTCTATCTGCGCGAGGCGATCAAGGGCGATCCCCAGAACAACGATCTGCTCGAGCGCGCCTTCGTCGCCTTCCTGGCCGACGGCGCGATGCCCGACGCCTTCCGCGCCGCCGACAAGCTGATCCAGCGCGATCCTTCCAATGGCCTGGCCCAGCTCGCCATCGGCATCCGCGCGCTGAAGCAGAAGAACTACCAGACCGCCCGCAACCACCTGCAGCGGGGCGGCCGCGGCCGTGCGGCCGACATCACCGCGACGCTGCTCTCGGCCTGGTCGCAGCTCGGCTCGGGCCAGCCCACCCGCGCCATCGAGACCTTGGAGCGGCTGAAGGGCGAGGCGTCCTACAACCTGTTCCGGGATTATCACGCCGGCCTCATCCTCGATGCCGCCGGCCGCAAGGCCGATGCCGAGAAGCGCCTGAAATCCGCCTATGAGTCGGAGAAGACGACGCTGCGCCTCGTCGATCTCTGGGCCCGCATGCAGGCCCGCAACGGGGATTTCGACGGCGCCGCCACGACCTATTCCGAGTTCGACCGGCTGCTGCCGAATCACCCGATCGTCCGTGACGGCCTCGCCAAGGTCGCGGCGCGGCAGACGCCGCCGCGCCAGGTCGGCAATGCCCAGCAGGGTGCGGCAGAGGTGCTCTACGGCCTCGCCAGCGCCGGCAACCGCCAGGGCGACGAGGCCGCCGCGCTGCTCTATCTGCGCCTCGCCATCTATCTCGATCCCAATCACGACCTCGCCATCCTGACGCTGGGCGACATCCTCGAGCGCGCCCGCCAGCCGGAAGACGCCGTCGCCGTCTACGAGAAGATGCCGGCGACCTCGCCGCTGCGGCCCAATGCCGAGATCCAGGCCGGCCTCGCTCTGGAGAATCTCGGCCGGCCCGAGGAGGCGGTGAAGCATCTCACCGCCCTGATCGCCGAGCGGCCCGACGACATCGACGCGCTCTCGGCGCTCGGCAATGTCTACCGCTCGCGCAAGATGTTCGAGGAGGCCGCCGCCACCTACGACAAGGCGATCGCCAAGCTCGCTTCGCCCGGCCGCGCCAACTGGGACCTGTTCTATTTCCGCGGCATTGCCCGCGAGCGCATCAAGCGCTGGCCGGAAGCCGAGGCCGATCTACGCAAGGCGCTCGAACTGCTGCCCGAGCCGCTGGGCCGTGAGCGCGCGCTGGTGCTGAACTATCTCGGCTATTCGCTCGTCGACCAGCACCTCAAGCTCGACGAGGCGTTGGAGATGTTGCGCCGCGCCGTCGAGCTGCGCCCGCGTGACGGCTACATCATCGATTCGCTCGGCTGGGCCTATTACCGCCTCGGGCGCTATGCCGAGGCGGTGCGCGAGCTCGAGCGTGCCGTCGAGCTGCGCCCCTCCGACCCGGTCATCAACGACCATCTCGGCGACGTCTATTGGAAGGTCGGGCGACGTCTGGAGGCCGGGTTCCAGTGGAACCACGCCCGCGACCTCAATCCCGAGCCCGAGGACCTCGCCAAGATCAAGCGCAAGATCGAGCGCGGCCTGGAGGACGGCCCCTCCGCCAACGCCGTCGAGCCGAAGGACCCGGCCGAACCGAAGAAGGACGGCGGCTGATCGAGCCGTCGTCCGGCATGAGCTTTCCGTCATTCCGGGGCGGGCCGAAGGCCCGAGCCCGGAACCCATGAACACGACGGAGCGGGGAAGGGCTGTGCCGGCCGCTTGCATCGTTCTGCGCAACCGGTGGATATGGGTTCCGGGCTCTTCGCTTTGCGAAGCCCCGGAAAGACGCCTTCGCTGACATGTCTGCGCCGCTGACAACCCGCGCCCGCGCCAAGATCAACCTGACCCTGCGCGTGCTCGGCCGCCGCGACGACGGCTATCACGAACTCGAAAGCCTGGTCGCCTTCGCCGGCACGGGCGACGCGCTCTCGCTGGAGCCCGGCCCTGAGCTGTCCCTGACCATCGACGGTCCGCGCGGGCGGGGGCTCCCGGTCGACGACACGAACCTGGTCCTGCGCGCGACGCGCGCGCTTGTGGCGCAAACCGGCACGCTGCGCAGCGGCGCCTTCCATCTCGTCAAGCGCCTGCCGGTGGCGTCGGGCATCGGCGGCGGCTCCGCCGATGCGGCCGCCGCTTTGCGCCTGCTCGCCCGGCTGAACGGGCTTGCTCCCAATGATCCCGCGCTGCTGCGGGCGGCCGCGGGCACCGGCGCCGACGTGCCCGTCTGCCTTGCCTCCCGCGCCCGCATCATCGCCGGCATCGGCGAACGCCTCGGCCCGCCGCTCGCCCTGCCGCCGCTCTTCGCGCTGCTGGTGAATCCCGGCGTCCCCGTCGAGACCGCGCCGGTGTTCCGGGCGTTGGGCCTGCAGCCGGGGCAGGCGCATGGTTCCCTCGCAAGCCCTCATCCTGAGGAGGCCGCGACAGCGGCCGTCTCGAAGGAGGCTCCAGAAGGCTCAGGACCCTCGGCGGCCATCCTTCAAGACGCGCTCCTGCGGACCGCTCCTCAGGATGAGGGCTCGCGCGGGACGAGCGCCGCCCGCTCCGCGCTGCTCGCCGGCCTTAGCGCCGCCGGCAACGACCTCGAAGCCCCCGCCCGCCGCGTCGCTCCCGTCATCGACACGGTGCTCGCCGCGCTGCGCGCGCGGCGCGGC
>NZ_JAUXYO010000331.1 GCF_030694325.1 Allobosea sp.
GCCGAATCGCCACGCCGCTGGAAACGATCAAACGGATCAAGTTCACGCAGGATGCCGCGACGCTGCTGCAGATCGCGGCGAAACATGCGGTTGCGGGCCTCGTGGTCGGCCTGCCGCTCAACATGGACGGTACCGAAGGGCCGCGCGTGCAGTCGACGCGGGCCTTCGTGCGCCATCTGGTGCCGCTGACGCCGCTGCCGATCCTGTTCTGGGACGAACGGATGTCGACGCTGGCGGTGACCCGGACTCTGCTCGACGCCGACGCCTCGCGCGCCAAGCGGGCCGCCGTCGTCGACAAGATGGCGGCGGCCTACATCCTCCAGGGCGCGCTCGACCGGTTGATGCGAATGGACGCGGCGGCCACGGACGCGGAATTTCCGGACCAGCTCTGACTCGCGGGCAGCCCCTGTCGCGCAAAAGCCCGCGCGTTCGTACGCGCGGGCTTGCGTCCTGCCTTAGTGACGCTCAGCGGTGATCGCGGAAGTCGTAGGGCTGGTAATAGTGACGACGGTAGACGGGCGCGGGCGCGTAGACCGGAGCCGGTGCGTAATAGCCGTCGTCATAGTAGGGGTCGGCATAGGCCCTGCTCTGCGAGGCGATCACCGCCGCGCCGAGAATGCCAAGCCCGACACCGGCAGCGATGCCTGCGCCGCGATTTCCGCGATGCCAGCCGCCGCGATAGCCGCGGTAGCGATACTGGGTGTACTCCGCCTGCGCCTTGTCGAGCCGGGCGGGATCGAAGCCCTTGGGGGCGCCCGCGGACATGGCCGGTGCGGCGAAGCCGGCGGCAACGACGCTCAGCGAGGCGAGCGCGACGATGGCGGTCTTCCTCAGCGACATCATGATGGATCTCCTTTGTGCGGGGACTGCCCCGATATGAGGACACTCTCGTCCCCGCCGATTGAATGCGGCGTGAACCGATCAGGGCGGGATTGCGGCAGACGCAACGCCACCCCGGGGCTGCGCCATTGCTCCACGCCGACGGCCATGGAATGGAATGGCGACCATCCGCTCCGGCTGCCATGGCCGCCCCGGCATCAACCGCGGACAGCAGGACCGGTTCCCTCGGACACCGGTGCCCTGCCAGCGCGTCCGCCCCTCCTCTCTTCGCCAAAGCCATGCTGACCAGCCTGATCGCCGTCTTTCTCGTCATCGCCACCGGCTGGTTCCTGAAGGCGCGCGGCATCGTCGCGCCCAACCATTGGCTCGGCGTCGAGCGGCTGACCTATCAGGTGCTGTTCCCGGCGGTGGTGATCCACACGCTTGCCGTCGCCGATCTCAGCCGGCTGCCCGTGCTGGCGATGGGGCTGAGCCTGGTCCTGGCCATCCTGATCGTGGCCGGCCTTCTGCTGCTGGCGCGCCCGCTGCTGGCGCGGGCGGGCGTCGGCGGGCCTGCCTTCACCTCGATCTTCCAGGGCTCGGTGCGCTGGAACACCTTCGTCGCGCTCGCGCTGGCGGCCGGGTTGCAGGGGCGCGACGGCACCACGCTGATGGCGATCGCGGTCGCGGCGATGATCCCGCTGCTCAACGTGATGTGCGTGCTGGTGCTCTCGCGCTTCGCCCATGGCCAGCCGTTGGGCACGCTGGCGACGATCCGCTCGATCGCCTTCAACCCCTTCATCTGGTCGTCCGCCGTCGGCCTCGTGCTCAACCAGTGCCAGTGGATGCTGCCGGCCGCGATCGTCAGCTATCTCGACGTGATGGGGCGTGCGGCGCTGGGCGTGGGGCTGCTGACGGTGGGCGCCGGGCTCGACCTGCGCAGCCTGGCGCGGCCGCGCATCGCCCATGTCGTCGCGGTCGTGACCAAGCTCGTGGTGATGCCGCTGCTGGCCTGGACGATCGCGCGCCATCTCGGCCTTTCGGGCCCGGCCCTGACCATGACGGTCGTCGCGGCGTCGGTCCCTACGGCGACGGCAGCCTATTTTCTCGCCCGCGATCTGGGGGGCGATGCGCCTCTGATGGCCGAGATCACCACGCTTCAGACCCTGCTGGCGCTGGCGACGCTGCCGCTGGCCGTACTTTTCCTGACCTGACGCCTCCTGCCGCTTGAGATTGTCGCGGAATACTCGCTATGATTGTATTTCGTCGCGCCGGTCGGGGCGCGACGCCAGTCGCCGGGCCGAGCCCGGCTTGCGCGAGGATGCGTCGGGGATGACGGGGAAAGGACAATCCGGGACCTTGCCGGGATTGGGCACGGCATCGGAAGGGAACAAGGAGAAGCGGGGCGCAACGCAGCCAAACCTGCCCGCGCAGGCACTGAAATCGCCGCCACCGCGCGCCGCCCAATCGGAAGTGGCCGGGTATATCGAGGTTCTGGCCGCAGAGATGCGGCAGATGGCCCACACCGCCCGTCTCGAGAGCCTCGCCTATTTCCTCGAAATGGCCCGGCTGGAGGCGGCGGTCCAGGCTCGGAAACCGGCGCGCTGCGGGGGCGACCCGGCCGGCTGACAGCGACGGCGCAATAGTGCCGGACCGCGACCTGAGGTTGTGCTTGACTCGATCGGCGGCGGTCAGTCCTCGGCACGCGACAGGGCGCCACCCGGATGGCGCCGGATCGCGCCGCCCAGTTCGAGGTCGAGCACCGTGCGGCTGACGTCGCGTGCGGAGCAGCCGCTCGCCCGCACCAGATCATCCAGCGAGACCGGTGCCGCCCCGAGAAGGGCCAGGACGCGCCGGCGGATGGCCTGTCCGTCTTCCGCCCCTGTCCCGGCGTCCGGCGCCGCGGCCGCCGGCTCCGGCCAGCGCGCGAGCGGGGCGGGCTCGATGCCGGGCAGATCGAGTTCGTCCCAGAGGGGCTGCGACGGCGTCTCCCCCGCCCCGTCGCGCATCGCGTGCGGCGGCCGGAGCAGTGCGTCCTCCCGGCCGACCAGCGGCGCCAGAGCCTCGACGACATGGGCGGCCTCGGCACACAGCGTCGCCCCCTCGCGGATCAGGTGGTTGCCGCCCTCGGCGCGGGGATCGAGCGGGGAACCGGGGACCGCGAAGACGATCCGGCCCTGCTCGTTGGCGAAGCGGGCAGTGATCAGCGAGCCGGATTTACGGGCCGCCTCGACCACGACCGTACCGAGCGAAAGGCCCGAGACCAGACGGTTGCGACGCGGGAAGTCGCGCCCGCGTGGCGCCAGCCCGAGCGGCATCTCGCTGATCGCGGCGCCCTCGGCCATGAGGCGCTGCAGCAGCGGGATGTTCTGCGGCGGATAGACCTCGTCGAGCCCGCCGGCGAGCACAGCCACGGTGCCCGTCCCGAGGCTGGCTTCATGGGCGGCGGTATCGATGCCGCGCGCCAGGCCGGACACGACGACGAATCCGGCCTCGCCGAGGTCACGGGCGAGCCTGGCGGTGACTTTGAGCCCGGCGGCGGAGGCGTTGCGCGAGCCGACGATGGCGACGCAGGGGCGCAGCAGCACATCGCTCCGGCCGAGCACGGCGATCAGCGGAGGAGCGGTGTCGATCGCCTGCAGCGCGGGCGGATACGCGCCCTCGCCGAGAGCAAGCAGACGCCCGCCGAGCCGGTCCAGCGCCGCGATCTCGCGCTCGGCCTCTGACTGCGGACAGATCCGGATGGTCCGACCGGCCTGGCGCGCGAGGTCCGGCAAGGCGTCCAGCGCCGCGGCCGCGCCGCCATAGCGGTTCATCAGCGAGCGGAAGGTGCGCGGGCCGACGCTTTCGCTGCGGATCAGCCGCAGCCAGTCGAGACGCTGGCGATCGCTGAGGACGATGCCAGCCATGGGCGCGTCAGCCCTTCTGCCCGATCTTGCCCTCGCTGCCGGCGAGGAGGCGAGCGATGTTGCCGCGATGCATGAACCAGAGCAACGCGGCGAGCACCGCCATCAGCAGGGCGGCGCGGACATCCCGCACCCAGAACAGCAGCAGAAGCGGCGTGAGCAGGCTGGCGACCAGCGCCGAGAGGGAGGAATAGCGGGTGAGATAGGCGATGGCGAGCCAGATCGCGGCAAAGATCAGCGCGATCGACCCTTTGAGCGCGATCAGGATGCCGAGGAAGGTGGCGACGCCCTTGCCGCCCTTGAAACCCAGCCAGACCGGGAAGAGATGGCCGAGGAAGGCCCCCAACCCGGCTACGAGCCCGGCCTCGCGCGCGCCGAGCAGCGCCGCCGCGAGCAGCACCGCGACCGTGCCCTTCAGCATGTCGCCGAGCAGGGTCAGCGCCGCCAGCTTCTTGTTGCCGGTGCGCAGGACATTGGTCGCGCCGATATTGCCCGAGCCGATGCTGCGCAGATCCGGCCCGCCCGCGAGCCGGGTCAGGATCATGCCGAAGGGAATCGAGCCGAGCAGGTAGCCGAGGACCAGCGCCGTCGCCACAACGGTTCCGGGAAGTCCCCAGTTCAAGATCTCCGGCATGCCACGTCCCTGCACAACTGCGCGTAACTCCAGCTTTAGAGCAGGATGCAGAGGCAGGGAAACGCCTTTTGTACCCGGGCTCGGCCGCCGGTTCCGGCAGGTCCAGGCACGGGGTGGCTCGTGGTCCTTCGCGGGACGCGATTCAGGCTGTGGATGAACCGCACAGGGCCGATCCGGCCGCTCGACAGTCTGGCTGCGGGCATGTGAGCAGATGTGAGCCAACATGCCGAAGGGGCTGACTTACAATGAAAATTTGGATGACGATTGCGGTCGCGCTCAGCGTGAGCGCCTGCGGAACGGTGACGCGCGGATCGAATGAGGACGTGACCTTCAATTCGGATCCGCCGGGCGCGAAGGTTCAGACCTCGACGGGCCTCGTCTGCCCGGCGACGCCCTGCACCTTCCCGATCAGCCGCAAGCAGGAGTTCATCGCGACCTTCGAGATGCCGGGCCACCATTCCCAGCAGATCGAGGTGAAGACGGAGGTGAGCGGCGGGGGCGCGGCCGGCATGGCCGGCAACATTCTGGTCGGCGGCATTGTCGGTGTCGTCGTCGACGCCAGCACGGGCGCGACGCTCGACCATACGCCGAACCCCGTCTTCGCGCGGATGGTGCCGATTCGGCCGCAGCGGCATCCGGTCACCCCGAGCCGCCAGCGCCGCAGCGGCACGCCGGGCGTCTGAGCGGAGGGCCCCGACACTCCGCCGGCCGGGTGCGAAGCGCTCAGCCGGCGGAGTTTTCGTAGACCACGCGGCCGCCGACGAGAGTCGCCTGGACGATGCCTTCCAGCCGCGCCTCGTCGAAGGGCGAGTTCTTGGCCCGCGACTTGAGCTTGCGCTTGTCGACGACATAGGGCGCATCGACGTCGAGCAGCATCAGATCCGCCGGAGCGCCGGGCGCGAGCCGGCCGCAGCGCAGGCCCAGCAGGTCGGCCGGCCTGGTGGAGAGCGCCGCCAGCAGGTCCGGCAGGGCGATCTGGCCGGCCTGGACCAGGCGCAGCGAGGCCGAGAGCAGCGTCTCGATGCCGAGCGCGCCGTCGGCGGCCTCGGCGAAGGGCTGGCGCTTGGTCTCGACATCCTGCGGGTCGTGATCGGAGACGACGACGTCGATGACGCCTTCCGCCAGCGCCGCGACGAGGGCAAGACGCTCCTGCTCGTCACGCAAGGGCGGCGAGACCTTGCAGAAGGTGCGGTAGTCGCCGACGTCGTTCTCGTTCAGCGTCAGATTGTTGATCGAGGCGCCGCAGGTGACGCGCAGGCCGTCGGCCTTGGCCCGGCGGATGAGCTCGACCGAATCGGCGCAGGAGATCATCGCGGCGTGGTAGCGCCCGCCGGTGGCCCGGGCTAGGCGCAGATCGCGCTCCAGCATCACCGTCTCGGCCTCGTGGGGAATGGCGGGCAGCCCCTTGCGGCTGGCAAACTCGCCCTCGGCCATCACGCCGGCGCCGCGCAGATCGGGATCCTCGACATGGTTCATGATCAGCGCGTCGAAATCGCGGGCGTAGATCAGGGCGCGGCGCATGATCTGCGGATTGCGCAGCGCCTTGGCGCCGTCCCCGAAGGCGACGGCGCCGGCCTCGAGCAGCAGGCCGAATTCGGTGATCTCCTTGCCGTGCAGGCCCTTGGTCAGCGCGGCGCAGGGCAGGACGTTGACGATCGCCTTGTCGCGGGCGCGGCGCTTGATGAAGTCGATGATGGCGGGGTCGTCGATCGGGGGGTCGGTATCGGGCCGGCAGACGATGGTGGTGACGCCACCGGCGGCCGCCGCCTGCGAGCCGGTGCCCAGCGTCTCGCGGAACTCGGCGCCGGGCTCGCCGAGGAAGGCGCGCAGATCGACCAGGCCTGGCGCGACGACCAGCCCGCGCGCGTCGATGCGGCGGGTGCCCTCGGCAGTCGCGGGCGCTGCACCCCATTCGACCGAGGCGATGACACCATCGCGCAGCAGCAGCGAGCCACGCCCGTCGCGGCCCGTGGCGGGGTCGACGAGGCGTGCATCGAGGATCGCGACGTCCTGAAGCTCGGCCATCCCCGGTTCCATTCGCTCAGACATTCGGCAAATGCTGCGCCAGCGCGTCGAGCACGGCCATCCGGACCGCGACGCCCATCTCGACCTGCTCGCGGATCAGCGACTGGGCGCCGTCGGCGACCTCGGACGAGATCTCGACGCCCCGGTTCATCGGGCCGGGATGCATCACGAGCGCATCGGGCTGGGCCCGCTCCAGCTTCTCGCGATCGAGGCCGAAATAGCGGAAGTATTCCTTCGAGGAGGGCACGAAGGCACCGTGCATGCGCTCGAGCTGGAGGCGCAGCATCATCACGATGTCAGCGCCTTCCAGCCCCTTGTTCATGTCGGTGAAGACCTCGACGCCCATGCGTTCGATGCCGGCCGGCAGCAGCGTCGAGGGCGCGATCAGGCGCACCTGGGCGCCCAGTGCATTGAGCAGGATGATGTTCGAGCGGGCGACGCGCGAATGCAGGATGTCGCCGCAGATCGCGACCGTCAGCCCCATGATCCGCCCCTTGTTGCGGCGGATGGTGAGGGCGTCGAGCAGGGCTTGCGTCGGATGCTCATGGGCGCCGTCGCCGGCATTCACCACCGAGCAGCCGACCTTGCGAGCCAGCAGATGGACCGCACCCGCTGCATGATGGCGCACGACGATGATGTCGGGCCGCATCGCGTTCAGCGTCGCGGCGGTGTCGATCAGCGTCTCGCCCTTCTTCACCGAAGAGGAAGCGACCGACATGTTCATGACGTCGGCGCCCAGCCGCTTGCCGGCCAGCTCGAAGGAGGCTTGCGTCCGGGTGGAGGGCTCGAAGAACAGGTTGATCTGGGTGCGGCCGCGCAGGGTGGCCGTCTTCTTCTCGACCTGGCGGGAGAGCGCGACATAGGCGTCGGCCCGGTCGAGCAGCGCCTCGATGTCCAAATGGTTCAGCCCCTCGATCCCGAGGAGATGCCGGTGCGGATAGAGCGGGGCTGGCGATGTCATTTGAAGAGGGGTGTTTAGGCGCGAGTCGGGCGGGGCGCAAGCGCGCGTTGGCGCTCTCCCGCATGCGGCCGGCCCGCTGGTGGCGCGAGGCGAAGGACGCTACGCCTTCGGGTCTGGCGGCGCTGCCGCACCCCTGCCCGCGCCGAGGAGCCCGCCCCATGTCCCCCTCCGCCGTTCCCGCCGCCCATGGCTCGCCCTGGAGCACGATCGCGCCGACGGAAGCCGGGTTCGACGAAGCCAAACTGGCAGGCGCCGTCGCCTTCGCGGAGGCCCATGAGAGCCCCTGGCCGAAGAGCCTGTTCTACCCCGACGGAAGTTATGTCGGAAACCGGGAATGGAACGAGAGCGGGCCGTGGACCGAGATCGTCGGCCCCGTGCGCGGGCGCGGCGGGCCGGCCGGCCTCGTGCTGAAGGGCGGGCGCATCGTCGCCGAATGGGGCGACACCAACCGGCCCGACATGACCTTCTCCATTGCCAAGAGCTATCTCTCCGTGCTCGCCGGCCTCGCCGTCGCGGACGGGCTGATCGCCGATCTCGACGAGCCGGTGGGGCGGAGCGTACCCGGCCCCTTCTTCGAGGGCGCCCACAACGCCCAGATCACCTGGAGGCATCTGCTGCAGCAGTCCAGCGAATGGCAGGGCGAGATCTTCGGCAAGTCCGATCAGGTCGACCACAACCGCCAGATCGGTCCCGGCGCCGACAACAGCCGCAAGGGCCAGAAGCGGGAGCTGCAGACCCCCGGCAGCTTCTACGAGTACAACGACGTGCGGGTGAACGTGCTGGGTTACGCGCTGCTGCAGCGTTTCCGCCGCCCTCTGCCGGATGTGCTGCGCGAACGGATCATGGACCCGATCGGCGCCTCCCCCGACTGGGAATGGCAGGGCTACGAGAACTCCTTCGTCGAGATCGACGGGCAGCGGATGCAGTCGGTGCCCGGCGGCGGCCATTGGGGCGGCGGCCTGTTCATCGGCGCGCGCGACCATGCCCGCTTCGGCCTGCTGATGGCGAGGGGCGGCGAATGGGGCGGTCGCAGCCTGCTCCAGGCGGACTGGATCGCGCAGATGGTCGCGCCCTCCCCGACGCTAGCCAATTACGGTTTTCTCTGGTGGCTGAACCGCGGCCCCACGGCCCGCCCGGCGATTCCCGCCAGCGCCTATTGGGCGCTGGGCGCGGGCACCAATGTCATCCTGGTCGATCCGGAGAACGACCTTGTCGCGGTGCTGCGCTGGATCGACGGCGCGTCCTTCGACGGGTTCCTGGGGAAGCTCTACAGCGCGCTGCGCTGAGACGGTGCGAGATCGCGCGGTTGCCTCGCCCCCTTGCGGAGCGGGGGCAAGCCCGCCATTTGCGGGCCAGCCCGGGGGATGTGGCCAAAACGCCGCCGGACGTCGCAAAAGCGCAATCGGCGTTTGACACGGCCGATTCCCTGAACCAATTTCGCGCGCAATTCCGAACCGCCGGGTCTTTTCGCCGGTCGCGGGACCGTTCCCAACAGGGTCGGTGCCGCGCTCCGAGGAGGCTATGACCGAGACACCGCACCATGAAGCTCCTCGTCGTCGAGTCGCCGGCCAAGGCCAAGACGATCAACAAATATCTCGGCTCCGACTATGAGGTGATCGCCTCCTTCGGGCATATCCGCGACTTGCCCGCGAAGGACGGCTCGGTCGATCCCGAGCACGACTTCGCGATGAAGTGGGAGATCGAGGGGCGCGGGGCCAAGCAGGTCTCCGAGATCGTCAAGGCGCTGAAGGGTGCCGACAAGCTGATCCTCGCGACCGACCCCGACCGCGAGGGCGAGGCGATCTCCTGGCATGTGCTGGAGGCGCTGAACGCCAAGCGGGCGCTGAAGGGCATTCCCGTCGAGCGCGTCACCTTCAACGCCGTGACCAAGGATGCGGTGCAGACCGCGCTCGCCAATCCGCGGCAGGTCGACCAGGCGCTGGTCGATGCGTATCTCGCGCGCCGGGCGCTGGATTATCTCGTCGGCTTCACGCTCTCGCCGGTGCTCTGGCGCAAGCTGCCCGGCGCCCGCTCCGCCGGGCGCGTGCAGTCGGTGGCGCTGCGCATCGTCTGCGACCGCGAGCGCGAGATCGAGGCTTTCCGGGCGCGCGAATACTGGTCGCTGGTGGCGACGCTGGCGACCGCGACCGGAGCTGTGTTCGATGCCCGCCTCGTCGGCGCCGATGGCAAGAAGATCACCCGGCTCGACATCGGCAATGGCGACGAGGCGCGAGCCTTCAAGGAAGCGCTGGAGAGCGCCGCCTTCAACGTCGCGAATGTCGAGGCCAAGCCGGTCAAGCGCCACCCCTACCCGCCTTTCCAGACCTCGACGCTGCAGCAGGAGGCCTCCCGCAAGCTCGGCCTCGCCCCGGCGCGCACGATGCAGCTGGCGCAGCGGCTCTATGAGGGCGTCGACATCGGCGGCGAGACGGTCGGCCTGATCACCTATATGCGAACCGATGGCGTCGACATGGACGGCTCGGCCATCGCCGCGGCGCGCCGCGTCATCGGCAAGGAGTTCGGCGATGCCTATGTGCCGGGCGTGCCGCGCAAATACACCGTCAAGGCCAAGAACGCGCAGGAGGCCCACGAGGCCATCCGCCCGACCGATCTCGGCCGCCTGCCGGCGATGGTCGCCCGCCATCTCGAGCCCGAGCAGGCCAAGCTCTACGAACTGATCTGGAAGCGCACCATCGCCAGCCAGATGGAATCGGCCTCGCTGGAGCGCACCACGGTCGACATCGCGGCGACCGTCGCCGGCCGCGACCTCGAGCTGCGCGCCACCGGCCAGGTCACGCTCTTCGACGGCTTCCTGACGCTCTACCAGGAGAGCCGCGACGACGAGGAGGACGAGGACTCCAAGAAGCTCCCGGTGATGAAGACGGGGGACAGCCTGGAGAAGCGCGCCATCGCCGCCGACCAGCACTTCACCGAGCCGCCGCCGCGCTATTCGGAAGCGAGCCTGGTCAAGCGCATGGAAGAACTCGGCATCGGCCGTCCGTCGACCTATGCCGCGACGCTGTCGACGCTGCGCGACCGCGAATATGTCCGGATCGAGAAGAAGCGTCTCGTGCCCGAGGACAAGGGCATGCTGGTGACGGCGTTCCTGGAGAGCTTCTTCAAACGCTATGTCGAATTCGATTTCACCGCCCTGCTCGAGGAGAAGCTCGACCGCGTCTCCAATGCCGAGATCGACTGGAAGGTGCTGCTGCGCGAGTTCTGGGAGGAGTTCACCAGGTCGATCGGCGAGACCAAGGATCTGCGCGTCACCGAGGTGCTGGAGGCGCTAAACGGCGTGCTCGGCCCGCATGTCTTCCCGCAGCGCGAGGATGGCGGCGATCCGCGCTCCTGCCAGGTCTGCGGCACCGGCCAGCTCTCGCTGAAGCTCGGCAAGTTCGGCGCCTTCGTCGGCTGCTCGAACTATCCCGAATGCCGCTACACCCGCCCGCTGACCGTCTCCGCCGCCGATGGCGAGGCGACGGCCGAGGGCGGCACCGGCGCGCCGGGCGTGCGCATCCTCGGCAAGGACCCCGTGACGGAGGCCGAGGTCACGGTTCGCGACGGGCGCTTCGGCCCCTATATCCAGCTCGGCGAGGGCGAGAAGCCCAAGCGTTCCAGCCTGCCCAAGGGCATGAGCCCGGGCAGCGTCGATCTCGCTACGGCGCTCGCTTTGCTGTCGCTGCCGAAGGAAGTGGCGCGCCATCCCGAGAGCGGCGAGCCGATCCTCGCCGGCATCGGCCGCTACGGGCCTTACGTCCAGCACGGCAAGACCTACGCCAATATCGACAAGGACGACGACATCCTGCAGATCGGCGGCAACCGCGCCATCGACCTCATCGTCGCCAAGGAAACGGGGGGACCGGGCGCTCGCTTCGGGCGCGGCGCAGCCGTTCCCGGGCGCGAGCTCGGCGAGCATCCCGGCGGCGGCAAGCTGGTGGTGCGGGCCGGCAAATACGGGCCCTACGTCAACTGGGGCAAGGTCAACGCGACGCTGCCCAAGGCGCTGACTCCGGAGGCGATCACGCTCGAGCAGGCGGTCGAACTGGTCAACGCCAAGGCCGAGTCGAGCGGCGTCAAGGGACCGGGCAAGGCCAAGGCCGCCAAGGCCCCCGCCAAGAAGCCCGCGGCCAAGTCCGCAACCAAGCCAGCCGCGGCGAAAGCGGGGGCCAAGGCCGGCGCCAAGACCGCCGCCGCCAAGCCGAAGGCCGCGGCGAGCAAGGCGAAGGCCGCCGCCAAGGGCTGAGGCGCGAACGGGCGCTACGAGCCGGCCATGCAGGATTGGCTGGGGATTACGCCGTCGTCCCGGGCTTGACCCGGGACCCATTCCGGAACCTTTCCCGGAGGCGTTCGGGAATGGATCCCGGATCTCCGCTACGCTTCGTCCGGGGTGACCCGCGGCATTTGCGGGCCGTTCAGAGAAAGCCGATCCAGCGCCCTGCCAGCAATGTGCCGGGCCAGAGCGTCAGCGAGGCGAGCGCGCGCCAGCGCACCGCCGCGGTGATGTCGCCCTCCAGCGCACGGGCATAGGCTGCGCTGCGGTGCTGCAGGGCGATATTGGCGAGCGCCAAGGCGAGCAGGCCGAGCTTCCAGAGGAAGGCGGCGTTGCCCGCATATTCGACCGGGCGCACGGTGAAGAGCCAGGCGCCGCTGACGAGCGCGAGGCCGAGCCCGACGGCCGCCATGCGCGACAGCACGGGCGCGAGGGCGGCGACCGGCACGCTGCGAAAGACCCCCAGCAGCCGCAGGTCGAGCGGCAGGATTGCGCCGATCAGCAGGGCGATGCCGAGGATATGGCTCGCATTGACGAGGAGATAGGCCGTGCCGCTCTGCTTGAGCAGCACGGCTCCGGGCCATGTCCCGAGACCGGCGAGAAGCTCCATGCGGCCTCAGTTGGTGCGGATGCGCTCCGGATACATGTCGTAGTTCTTGCCGGCGATGACGATGCGCACCGCCTTCATATGGGCCTTGCTCTTGTCGAGATGGCGGTTGCCGAGCGCGGTGATGGCATCGCCGGGCTTGGCCGTATCCCCGGTGAAGCCGGAGCGCGCGGTCTGGTTGGGGTTGCCGAGATCGACCTGCCACTCCTTGCCGTCCTCGGCCGTCACCATCAGCATCGGATGCGGCGGTGCCATCGAGATCGTCCGGATCGTGCCCTTGAGCTCCATCTGCTCGCCCTCGGCCCAGGCCCAGCCGTGATGGGCGAGGACGGGGAGGCTCGCCAGGATCGCGGCGCCTCCCAAGGCCGTGAGGACGAGGCGCCGGCGTATGGCCGGACGAAAGCGGGCGTGGATCATGGCGCGTCTCCCGTTATGGCGATGGTGCAAGGGCCGAACCCCGATCATGGACCATCGTTCCCGGTTAGGCGATCACGCGCCGATCACCTCCCCGTCAGCGACGCCACCAGGGATGCGGGGGCATCGCGCATGCTGGCGACCACGACGAGACGCTTCACCTCGCCGCGCAGATAGGCCTGGAGGAAGCGGTCATAGTCCTTGAACGAGACACAGCCGTTTGATTGGCCGTTGGGGCCGAGCAGATAGGGATGGGTCAGCAGCCCGGCGCGGCCGAAGATCGCGCTGCTGCCGCCGACCGGGTGCATCCGCAAGGCGCGGTGGCCATGGAAGAGCGCCTCGCGCTCGACGAGGTTGTAGGTATGGGGCGGCGTCGCGCCATGCATCCGGACATGGACGAAGCGGGGGTCGTCCATCTTCTCGCCAAAGCCGGAATGGGCCTCCAGCTTCTCGCCATTGGGCATGTGCACGGTCTTGGCGCTGATGTCGTAGATCGCCGTGGCCTGTGCGGTGATGGCAGGGGGCCCGAAGGAGGGGCTGAGACGGCGGCCCCGCGAGCGGTCGACCGCGTCGTCCTCCGGCGCGGCATAGGCCATGGCCGGCCCCCTGGGCTGGGGCGCCGCACCGAAGAGCTTCTCGAGGAAAGAGCGGTTGTCCTCGACCGCCGGTGCCGGCGTCGCAGCCGCGACGCGGGCGGCGCGCCGCGTCGGCTGGCGCAGCGCGATGGCGGGCGGCTCGGCCGTCTGCGGACCTCTCAGATCGGCGGGGCGCGGCGCCGGCAGCGGCGCGTCCTTGAGGATGCGGGTGACCGCCTGCGGCTCGACGGCGAGAGCAGCGCCGGACGCGACCATCGCAGGAGCCGGCTGGGCCGTCGGCGCGGGAGCGGGCGCCACAGAGGCGGGCGGCAAGGCGGCGAGGACGGAGGGCTCGGCCACGAGCGGGAGGCGGGCGGCCTCGACCGGCGCCTCATTGCGCTGGAGCCCGGCCTGGAGCGGTGCCTGCGCACCGAAGGCCGACGGTGTCGTGCCGAGCGCGAAACCCGGCCTGAGCAGTTCGCGATAGGCGGTGGAGGACGAGGCGAGCGAGCCGGTCGTCATGACGTCGCGCTGGGCAACCAGCGGGACGGGGCTCTGCGCCTCATGACCGGAATCGAGCGCGACATAGCCGACGCCGCAGGCGACGACGATGGCGGCGATCTGGACGAAGATGTTGTGACCGACCCGGTAGCGGGTTCGCGACGCCTTGCGCAGCCTGTAGCCCTGACCCGACATCCCGAAACGCTCTCGACCCGACGCAACTGACAGGCGCCGTCGCGACGGGACGGCGCGGGCCGGCAAGCGGCCTGGATCGAGTAGAGGCGGTCTTGGTTAAGGCGGGGTGAAGGCCATCCTGCGATTGCGACAGAAACCGGCGGGGCGGACCGGTTGCCCGGCCCGCCCCGCGGAGATATCGAACCCGCGACGCAGGCCGTCGGTCAGAGCGGTTTCAGGCCGGCCTCGATCTGCGCCCGCTTGCCTTCCAGGAACGGCGGCAGGGAGAGCGCCTCGCCCATCGTCTCGGCCGCCTCGTCGGTCGCGAAGCCGGGCTCGTCGGTGGCGATCTCGATCAGGATTCCGTTCGGCTCGCGCAGATAAAGCGAGCGGAAGTAGAAGCGGTCGACCGGGCCGCTGTTGGGATAGCCCGCGGCGCGCAGCCGCTCCGCCCAGGCGTCGTAATCGGCGAAGGTCGGCGTGCGCAAAGCGAGATGGTGGACACCGCCCGCCCCTTCGCGCGCCTGCGGCAGGTCCGGCTCGACCGCGACATGGAGTTCCGCCGCCGGGCCGCCCTCCCCGATCTTGAAGACGTGGATCTCGCCGGTGGCATGGGCGGCATCGCGATAGCCGCCGATCTTCTCGAGCCCCAGAAGCTGCGTCAGCACGACCTCCGTTCGCTCCAGCTTCGGCACGGAGATGGTGACCGGGCCGAGCCCGCGGATCTGATGGCGCGCCGGAACCAGGCTCTTCTCCCAGACGACGAAGGAGATGTCCCCGCCGTCGGCGAGCAGCGTCAGGCGCTGGCCCTCCGGATCCTCGAAATCGACCGCGGCGCGGCCGTTGATGGCGCGGATCGGGGTGACCGCGACGCCGGCCGCCGTCAGGCGCTCGCGCCACCAGTCCAGCGAAGCCTCGTCGGCGACGCGCAGCGCGGTGCGGACGATCGAATGGGTGCCGCGCCGGGCAGGCGGGGCCGGCCAGTCGAAGAAGGTCAGGTCTGTGCCGGGCGAGCCGGCGCCATCGGCATAGAAGAGGTGATAGGCCGAGGTGTCGTCCTGGTTCACCGTCTTCTTGACCAAGCGCATGCCCAGCGTCTCGACATAGAAGCGACGATTGCCCGGCGCGTCGGCCGAGATCGCGGTGACATGGTGGATTCCGGTGAGCTTCATCTGATGGCCCCTTCACCAATCTCGCTGAGCCAGAAAGGGCTCGGCTGTTGGGTCAGAGATAGCGCGCGCCGCTGCCAATGGAATGGCGTAGGCAGCAATCACGACGTTGCAGCCGCGCAATCGGGCCGGCCGCGTCAGGGCTTTGAAGTCGGCGGCGTGGCAGAGGTGTCAGGTAGATCGGCCTTGTCGCCGGGATTGGTCGGGGTGATACAGTCCTGCGGCTTGTTCTTGCAGTCATACACCATCGTCGGAGCGGCCGACGGGTGCGAGACTCCGGCGTTCGGCAGGATCATGTTCTGGCCCTTGTCGATTTCCGTGGGGTTCGTGATCACCGGGCCGAGACCGCCGCTCGCATTCGCCTCTGCCGGCGCCGCCGGCTTTGTCGTGGTCTGGCCCTGTGGCTGCGCCATAGCGACGGTGGTCACGGCCGAGAGGACGGCGGCGAGCGCGAGGCCCGGGAGCGAGCGGAACATCGGATAACCCTTTCCTGGCCCGCGCGGCTTGCGGGCGTCGGATCAGGCAACCCAGCGGCAGGCCGGATGTTCCGGCGGCGGCGGATGCCGCCCCGCGGCGTCACCGGCTGAGCGCATGCCGGCTCGGCTTGGCTTTGAGCTTCAGCGCCTCGAGATCCTGGCGCTCGCGCGGCGTGTTGCGCAGGAGCTGGTCCTTGCCCGGGCCGTACTGCACCGGCTGCATCAGATCGACGCCGTACCAGGCGGCCGAGCGCAGGACGAAGGAGGGGTCGGCCAGATGCGGCCGCCCGAGCGCGACGAGATCGGCCCGGCCGGAGGCGACGATCGTGTTGGCCTGGTCGGCGGTGGTGATGTTGCCGACGCACATGGTCGCGATGCGGGCCTCGTTGCGGATCTGGTCCGAGAAGGGCGTCTGGAACATGCGGCCATAGACAGGCCGCGATTCACGCACGGTCTGACCCGTGGAAACGTCGACGAGATCGCAGCCCTCGGCTGCAAAAGCCTCGGCGATCGCGACCGAATCCTCGGCCGAGAGACCGCCTTGCGCCCAGTCGGTGGCGGAGATGCGCACCGACATCGGCTTCTCGCGCGGCCAGACCTCACGCAGCGCCCGGAACACCTCCAGCGGATAGCGCAGGCGGTTCTCGATCGAGCCGCCATAATCGTCGCCGCGGCGGTTGGTCAGCGGCGAGAGGAAGCTCGCCAGCAGGTAGCCATGGGCGCAGTGGAGTTCGAGCATGTCGAAGCCGGCGCGCGCGCCCCGCTCGGCGGCCGCGACGAACTGCGCCTTGACCCGGTCCATATCGGCCCGCGTCATCTCGCGCGGCACCTGGCTCTCGGGATAATAGGGCAAGGCAGAGGCCGAGATGATCGGCCAGGCGCCCTCGGCCAGCGGGCGGTCCATGCCCTCCCACATCAGCTTCGTTGCGCCCTTGCGGCCGGCATGGCCGAGTTGGAGGCAGATCTTCGCTGCCGAATTGGCGTGGACGAAGCCGACGATGCGGGTCCAGGCGGCCTCCTGCTCGTCGCTGTAGAGACCGGCGCAACCGGGCGTGATCCGGGCGTCCGCCGAGACGCAGGTCATCTCGGTGAAGATCAGGCCCGGCCCGCCGATGGCGCGCGAGCCGTAATGCATCAGGTGCCAGTCGCCTGGCACGCCGTCCTGCGCCGAATACTGGCACATCGGCGCCAGGACGAGGCGGTTCTCCAGGGTGAGATCGCGCAGCTTCAGGGGCTGGAAGGCCGGCGGCACGGCGCTGCCGTCCTTGCGGCGGCGGGCCAGCGGGCCGAGTTCGCCCGCCACCATCTCGTCGACGGCCGCGACCATGTCGGGCGCGCGCAAAGCGAGATTGTCATAGGTGATCGCCTTGGAGCGGGTCATCAGGCCGAAGGCGAAGCGCAGCGGCTCGAAATCCCAGAAGCGGCCGAGCTGCTCGAACCAGACCAGCGAGACATCCGCGGCATGCTGCGTCTTCTCGACCTCCTCGCGGCGGGTGCGCTCGAACCAAGCGAGCGCGTCATCGACCTGGAGGCCGGCCTTGTGGAAGGCCTTGTGCAGGCCAATCGCATCCTCCATCGCGAGCTTGGTGCCCGAGCCGATCGAGAAATGTGCGGTGGCCTTGGCGTCGCCGAGCAGGACGACGTTCTCGACCACCCAGTTGCGGCAGCGGATCATCGGGAAATTGCGCCAGAGCGAGCGGTTGGTGATCAGCTTGTGGCCCTGTAGCTCCTCGGCGAAGACGCCTTCGAGGAAGGCGGCCGACGCCGCCTCATCCATCGCGCCGAGGCCGGCCTTCTCGAAGGTCTCGGGATCGGTCTCCAGCACCCAGGTCGAGCGGCCGGCCTCATACTGGTAGCAATGGGCGATGAAGACGCCGTGCTCCGTTTCCTTGAAGAAGAAGGTGAAGGCGTCGAAGGGACGCGTCGAACCCATCCAGGTGAATTGGTTCGGCCGCAGATCGACCTCCGGCTGGAAGCGGTCGCGCCAGCCCTCGCGGATGCGGCTGTTGATGCCGTCGCAGCCGACGACGAGATCGTAGTCGCGCTTGAGCGTCTCGATGTCGGCCGCCTCCTCGCCGAAGCGCAGGGAGACGCCGAGTTCGCGGGCCCGCGCCTGTACCAAGAGCAGGAGCGAACGACGCGAACAGCCGCAGAAGCCATTGCCGGAGACGCGGTGGACGCTGTCCTTGAAATGGACCTCGATGTCGTCCCAATATGCGAAATTGTCGCGGATCGCGGCGTAGCTCGCCTCGTCGGCGGCTTTGAAGATGTCGAGCGTCTGGTCGGAGAAGACGACGCCGAAGCCGAAGGTGTCGTCCGGCTGGTTGCGTTCGAAGACCGTGATGTCGAGATCCGGCCAGTCCCGCTTCATCAGGAGCGCGAAATAGAGGCCCGCAGGCCCGCCGCCGACCACCGCGATACGCATCCGAAGCCCCTCGTCCCAACCAACCGGAAAATTATTTTAGGTCTGAAATAATTTTTGCTCAAGGCCACGCATCCCGCCTTGAGCGAGATCAAGTGACGCAGCTGTCTTGGTGGCCGTTACCGCCATCTAGAAGCCGACTTGGTACCTTTGTCGCCGTCTTAGGCAGCGTGAGCGTAGCCGCTTGCAAAATGCTTTAGACCTAAAATAGATTGGCGCATCGGGAGGCGGATCTGATGCTCCTTTCAGGGCGGCACGCGGTGGTGACGGGCGGAGGGCGCGGGATCGGCCGCGCCATCGCCGCACGCTTGCGCCGCGAGGGCGCGCGGGTCTCCATCATCGGTCGCGACGCGGCGGCGCTGGCCGCCGCCTGCGCCGCGGGCGACGCCGACGCCCACGCCGCCTGCGACGTCACCGACGCCACCGCGATGGCGCAGGCGCTGGCGCGCCTTTCCGCGGACCAACCCATCGACATCGCCATCGCCAATGCCGGTGCCGTCGAGACCGGGAGTTTCCTGCGCAGCCCGGCCGAGCGCTTCCGCCGGATGACCGAAATCAACCTGATCGGCACGGTGAACCTGTTCCACGGTGCCCTGCCCGGCATGGTCGAGCGCGGGAATGGAAGGCTGATCGCGATCGGCTCGACCGCCGGCCATCGCGGCTATGCCCATGTGTCGGCCTATGTCGCGGCCAAGCATGCCGTGATCGGGCTGGTGAAGGCGCTGGCGCTGGAGACGGCGCGCAGCGGCGTGACCGTCAACGCAGTCAGTCCCGGCTATGCCGATACGGATATGGTCGCGAGCGGCCTCGACGCGATCGTCGCCAAGACGGGGGTGAGCCGCGAGCAGGCCCTGGCCGGAATGGTCAAGGACAACCCGCAAGGGCGGCTGATCGCGCCCGACGAGATCGCGCAGGCGGTGCTCTATCTCTGCGGGCCGGCCAGCGGCGCGGTGACCGGCCAGTCCCTGACGATCAATGGCGGGGAGTTCTAGGCGATGGAGAGCATTCTCCCCGGCCTGCTGCTCGACCGCGAGACCAAGGCGAGCGAGCGCCCCGGCGACCACAAGGACGAATTGCGGCTCTGGCTGCGGCTCCTCACCTGCTCGACCCTGATCGAGACGGAGATCCGCAACCGGCTGCGCGAGGAGTTCAAGACGACGCTGCCGCGCTTCGATCTGATGGCGCAGCTCGACAAGTCCAGTACCGGCATGACCGTCGGCGAGGTCTCGCAGCGGCTGATGGTCTCGAACGGCAACGTCACCGCCGTCGTCGCCGGGCTTCTGGCCGACGGGCTCGTCGACAAGCGCGCCGCGACGCAGGACCGGCGCGTGCAGGTGCTGACGCTGACGGCGCAGGGCCGCAAGGCCTTCAAGGCGATGGCAGAGCGGCATGAGGGCTGGATCGCCGAACTCTTCGCGGGGCTCGACCAGCCGGAGCGGGCGCAGCTCTTCCGCCTGCTCGGACAGACCAAGGCCTCGCTGCACCGCGCGATCGCGGCAAGGGCGCAGGACGCCAGCCAGCCGGACGATTCCGGCAAGGGAGATGCCTCGTGACCACGCTGGCCAATGCCACGACCCTGCCGCTCGCGGCGTTCCAGCCGCAGCATTTCGCGCTCTCGATGGCCGGCAAGGTCGCGACGGTGACGCTGAACCGGCCTGAGAAAAAGAATCCGCTGACCTTCGCAAGCTACCGCGAACTCACCGATTTCTTCCTTGCCGCGCAGAAGGAGGAGGACGTCAAGGCGATCGTGGTGACGGGCGCGGGCGGCAATTTCTCCTCCGGCGGCGACGTCTTCGAGATCATCGGGCCGCTGGTCGCGATGGAGACGAAGGATCTGCTGAAGTTCACCCGGATGACCGGCGATCTGGTCAAGGCGATCCGCGCCTGCCCGCAGCCTGTGATCGCGGCCATCGATGGCGTCTGCGCCGGGGCCGGCGCGATCATCGCCATGGCGTCGGACCTGCGGCTCGGCACCGCGGAGAGCAAGATCGCCTTCCTGTTCAACCGCGTCGGGCTCGCCGGTTGCGACATGGGCGCCTGCGCGATGCTGCCGCGGATCATCGGCCAGGGCCGCGCGGCGGAGCTGCTCTATACCGGCCGCACGCTTCGCGGCGAGGAGGCCGAGCGCGGGGGTTTCGTCAACCGGCTCGTCGCGAAGGAACAGGGTCTCGCCGCGGGGCAGGCGCTGGCCGCCGAACTCGCGGACGGGCCGACCTTCGCCAACGCCATGACCAAGCGCATGCTCGAGATGGAATGGGCGATGTCGGTCGAGAGCGCGATCGAGGCGGAAGCGGTGGCGCAGGCGCTGTGCATGCAGACCGAGGATTTCGCCCGCGCCTACCACGCCTTCGCCAACAAGCAGAAGCCGGTCTTCGAGGGCAACTGAGATGATGTTCCGGACCACCGACGCCGTCATTCCGGACAAGCTGCGCAGCAGCGCCGCTCCGGAATCCATCGTAGGGCGGCAGCGCTCTACGATGGATTCCGGCGCTCCGCTTCGCTGCGGCCGGAATGACGGCCGGTGGTGAGGGAGACCGCAAGCATGCTCGGCGACACGCTCGACTGGCCGTTCTTCGAGGACCGGCACCGCCGCTTCGCCGCCGAGCTTGCGGCCTGGGCCGATGCCACCCTGCCCGGCCTGCCGCATGACGATGTCGATATCGCCTGCCGGGCGAGGGTGACAGCTCTCGGCGAAGGCGGCTTTCTGCGGGCCGTGGTGCCGGAGGCCTATGGCGGGCTGAACCCGACGCTGGACGTGCGCACGCTCTGCCTCGCCCGCGAAATCCTGGCAGCGCGCGACGGGCTGGCGGATTTTGCCTTCGCGATGCAGGGGCTCGGGACCGGCGCGATCACGGTCGCGGGCTCGGAGGCCCTGAAGCAGCGCATCCTGCCCGGCGTCTGCGAGGGCGCGCGGATCGCAGCCTTCGCGCTCTCGGAGAAGGAGGCCGGCTCCGACGTCGCCGCCATGGCCACCACCGCCACGCCCGACGGCAACGGCCATGTCCGCATCGACGGCGAGAAGAGCTGGATCTCCAATGGCGGGATCGCGGACCACTACGTCGTCTTCGCCCGCACCGGCGAGGCGCCAGGCGCGCGTGGGCTGTCGGCCTTTCTGGTCGAGGCGGACACGCCAGGCCTGAGCGTGATCGAGCGGATCGAGGTGATCGCGCCGCATCCGCTGGCGACGTTGCGTTTCGAGGCCTGCCGCGTGCCGATCGAGAACCGGATCGGCGGACCCGGCGAGGGCTTCAAGGTTGCGATGGCGACGCTCGACATCTTCCGCTCGACGGTGGGAGCCGCGGCGCTGGGCTTCGCGCGGCGGGCGCTGCACGAGACGATCTCCCATGCCAGCACCCGCAAGCTCTTCGGCGGCGCGCTGGGCGATCTCCAGCTCTCCCAGGCCGCCATCGCCGACAGCGCGGCCGAGGTCGATGCCGCCGCGCTGCTGGTCTACCGCGCCGCCTGGACCAAGGATCGCGGCGCGGCGCGTGTCACCCGCGAGGCCGCGCTCGCCAAGCTCATCGCGACGGAGAACGCCCAGAGGGTGATCGACCGGGCCGTCCAGATCCATGGCGGGCTCGGCGTCACCAAGGGCGTCAAGGTGGAGGAACTGTACCGGGAAATCCGGGCGCTGCGGATCTACGAAGGCGCCTCGGAAGTCCAGAAGGTCGTGATCGCGCGCGACCTCCTCAAGGCCAAGAGCTAGACGACGAAGGTGACGGCCATGAACTTCCTGCGCTCCGGCCATATCGACGGCTTCGCCCGCGACAATCTGCCTCCGCCGGAGCTTTGGCCGGCGATCGACCTCGCCAAGGCCGGGCTGAACTATTCGGAGCGGCTGAATGCCGTGAGCGTGCTGGTCGACGAGCATGTCGCGCAGGGCCGGGGCGAACGGCCGGCGATCATCGGAGACCATGTCACCTGGAGCTATCGCGATCTCGCCGAGCGGATCGACCGCATCGCCCATGTGCTGACACGGGATCTCGGCATGATCCCCGGCCATCGCGTGCTGCTGCGAGCGGCCAACACGCCGATGATGGTCGCGGCCTATCTCGCGGTCATCAAGGCCGGTGGCGTCGTCGTCGCGACCATGCCGATGCTGCGGGCGGGCGAACTGGTCTATCCTTTGCGCAAGGCCAGGATCGCGCTGGCGCTCTGCGACCACCGTCTGCTGGCCGATCTGGAGGGCGCCCAGCGCCAGGTCCCGGAGCTCACGCGCATCGTCGCCTTCGGCGCGGAGGGCAGCGAACTCGAGACGCTGATGGCGCAGCCGGGCTATGGCCGCTTCGAGGCGGTCGACACCGCCAGCGACGATGTCTGCCTGATCGGCTTCACCTCGGGCACCACAGGCGAGCCCAAGGGCACGATGCATTTCCAGCGCGACCTGCTGGTGATCTGCGACACCTATGCCGCGAAGGTGCTGAAGGCCTCGCCCGAGGACCGCTTCATCGGCTCGGCGCCGCTCGCCTTCACCTTCGGGCTCGGCGGCATCGTGCTGTTCCCGTTCCGGATCGGCGCGGCGGCCGTGCTGCCGGACAGGACGGCGCCTGCGGATCTGCTCGACGCGATCGAGCGGCACAAGGCGAGCGTTATCTTCACTGCGCCGACGGCCTATCGCGCCGTGCTCGACAAGCTCGCCGGGCGCGACATCTCCTCGCTGCGGATCTGCGTCTCGGCCGGCGAGACACTGCCCAAGCCGGTCTTCGACGCCTGGCTGGCGAAGACCGGCCTGAAGCTGATGGATGGCATCGGCGCCACCGAGATGCTGCATATCTTCATCGCCGCGCCGCTGGAGGCCATCCGCCCCGGCGCGACCGGCCTGCCCGTGCCGGGCTATGAGGCGAAGATCATCGATGCCGAGGGCCAAGACGTTCCCGACGGCATGGCGGGCCGGCTCGCCGTGCGCGGGCCGATCGGCTGTCGCTATCTCGCCGATGCGCGCCAGAAGGCTTACGTCCAGAACGGCTGGAACGTCACCGGCGACACCTATATCCGCGATGCAGACGGCTATTTCTGGTACCAGGCGCGGTCCGACGACATGATCGTCTCGTCGGGCTACAACATCGCTGGCCCCGAGGTGGAGGCCTGCCTGCTCGCCCATCCCGACGTGATGGAATGCGGCGTGGTCGGCGCGCCCTGCCCCGAGCGCGGCCACATCGTGAAGGCCTATGTCGTGCTGCGCGAGGGCGTCGCCGGCGATGCGGCCATCCTCAAGGCCTTGCAGGATCATGTGAAGGCCAGTATCGCGCCCTACAAATATCCCCGCGCCATCGACTTCGTCACGGCCCTGCCCAAGACCGCCAGCGGCAAGCTGCAGCGCTTCGCGCTGCGCCAGATGGCGCAGGGATCCGAGTAGCGATGCCGAGCAACACCATCGCGCTGTCATCCCGGGCGACCGCAGGGAGACCCGGGATCCATTCCGGAACGCTCCCGATGAAGGCTCCGGAATGGATCCCGGATCTGCGCTTCGCTCCGTCCGGGATGACGCTACTCTCTTGGCCGCACAAATCTCTTGGCCGCACAAAACCCTGACGGCACCTCAAGCCGGTCGAAACCGAGGCGACGCCCATGTCGAGTGAAACCCTGTCCCGCGCCATCCTGCCGGAAGGCTGGCCGCTGCCGCGCGGCTATGCCAACGGCATGGTCGCGGAAGGCCGTGTGGTGGTCACCGGCGGGCTCGTCGGCTGGGACGAGAACGGCGTCTTCGCCAAAGGTTTCCTGCCGCAGCTCGAGCGCACCTTCCGCAACATCAAGGCCGTGGTCGAGGCCGGCGGCGGGCGGATCGAGGACATCGTGCGGATGACCTGGTACGTCACCGACATGGAAGCCTATCGCGGCTGCCTCAGGGAACTCGGGCCGGTCTACCGCAGCGTGCTGGGCCGGCATTTTCCGGCGATGGCGGTGGTGCAGGTGGTTTCGCTGGTCGAGCCCGAGGCGCTGGTCGAGATCGAGGCGACCGCCGTCATCGGCTGAGGCGATCGGGATTTGTGTTTCGCTCTGTTGCTGATCTGCTTATGCGAAACACCGGCTTACCAATCGCTCTGCACAAGGCCCCTGCCCCTTAGGCTTCCGCAATGAGCTCCGGCCGGACAATCGCAGGCGCCGCCATCCGGCGGTGGCGCGATGGAGTCCAATCATGTCCAGCATCAGTGGCGTCAGCGGCGGGTTTCGCCCGCCTCCGCCCAAGCCTCCGAGCTTCGAGTCGGTCGATACCGACAGCAGCGGCGGCTTGAGCATCGAGGAGTTCAAGGCCGGTGCGCCCAAGGGCGCCGACAGCAGCAAGAGCGAGGAGCTCTTCAAGGCGATCGACAGCGACAGCAACGGGTCGGTCACCAAGGAGGAGCAGGACGCCTTCAAGACCAAGGCCGAGCAGGCCCAGCAGCAGCTCCAGTCCTTCCTGTTCGGGCTCCAGGCCGGCGGGCAGAGCCAGAGCAGCAGCGACGAAAGCGAGGAGGAGAGCGACATCTTCGCCCAGCTCGACGCCAACTCCGACGGCAACGTCGCCAAGGACGAGTTCCTCTCCGCCTTCTCGTCGGGCACGAGTTCGTCCAGCGACCTGCTGAGCAAGCTGTTCGACGCGATCGACACGAGTTCGGACGGCTCAATCTCGAAGGACGAGCAGAGCGCCTTCCAGGCCGCGCTCGAACAGCGCGGCCGGCCGTCGGGCCCGCCGCCGAGCGGCGCTTCGCAGGCCTATGGCAGCACCTACCAGCTCGGCACGGCGCACGCGGCCGGCACCACCTATTCGCAGGCGGCCTGAGCCGGCCCGCGACGATGACGCCGGTCGCCAGAAGGCAGGCCGGCGCCTTTGGGTTCTTCGACCGTCAAATGCCGCGCGTGGCGCCGCCGTCGATGCGGATCTTGGCGCCCGTGACGTAGCTCGCCCGCTCGCTGGCGAGGAAGGCGACGACATCGGCGAATTCCTGCGGCGTGCCGTAGCGGCCGGCGGGGATGGTGGCGCGCGAGGCCTTGGCGGCCTGCTCCGGCGTCGTACCGGTGCGGTCGGCGGCGGCCTGATCGAGCTGGTCGACGCGCTCTGTATGGATGCGGCCGGGCAGCACGACATTCACCGTCACGCCCTGCGCAGCGACCTCCGCGGCCAGCGTCTTGGACCAGCCGACGACGGCCGAGCGGATGCCGTTGGAGAGGGCGAGACGCGGGATCGGCTGCTCGACGCCGGAGGAGGCGATCGTGATGATGCGGCCAAAACCGCGCTCGACCATGCCCGGCAGCATGCCCTGCGCGATGTGGAAGAGATTGGCGGCCATCGCCTCGAAATGCTTGAGCCAGTCGTCGCGGCCGGCCTCGCGCGCCTCGGCCGGAGGCGGACCACCGGAATTGCCGATCAGGATGTCGATGCCGCCGGCATCACGCAGCACGGTCATCAGCGATTCGACGGAGGCGAGATCCGACAGGTCGAGACTGGCGGCGAAGATACGGCTGCGCACCTCCTCGGGGCATTCGCTGACCCAGGCATCGGTCGCGGCGACATTGCGGGCGGCGGCGATGACCGAGGCGCCCTCGCTGGCGAGCGTGCGGGCGATGGCGGCGCCCAGCCCCCGGCTCGCGCCCAGCACCAGCGCGCGCTTGTCGTGAAGGCCGAGATCCATGGGCAGGCTCCGTCAGTTGGCGCGGCAGGGTCGCAGCGCGTGGTCGCCTGCTGATAGCGGGTGATTTCGATGGAGGGAATGGCCAGGAGCCATGGGCAACGCCGCCACAGCCCTTCACTCGTTTGATTTTCAACGGCGGGTCATCCCGGGCGCAGCGCAGCGGAGACCCGGGATCCATGCCGGAACGGTTCAGGCATGGATCCCGGATCGGCGCCGCTGACGCGGCTTGTCCGGGACGACGGCGCGGGGGGACGACAAGATCAGAAGTCGGGACTCTCGAGGCACATGCGGTTCACGTGAAGATTTCACGCCGCCGCCGTCAGCGCCTGTTCCGCCAGGATGCAGCGCACCACCCGGCCCTCGCCCAGCTGCACGACCGGCGGCAGCGCCGCGCGGCAGCGATCCTGCGCATGCTTGCAGCGTGGTGCGAAGGAGCAGGCCGAGGGCGGCTCGGTCAGGGCCGGCGGCGCGCCGGGAATGGCCTCCAGCCGCTCGCCCTTCTTGGCACCGTGCAGGTTCGCGGCGAGGAGCCCCCGCGTATAGGGGTGCTGCGGATCGCGCAGCAGCTCGCGCACCGTGCCGGTCTCGACGATCTGGCCGGCATACATGACCGCCAGCCGGTCCGAGACCTCGACCGCGACGCCGATGTCATGGGTGACGAAGAGCATGCCCATGCCGAGGTCGCGCTGAAGCTGGCGCAGGAGCAGCAGGATCTGGATCTGCACGGTGGCGTCGAGCGCGGTCGTCGGCTCGTCAGCGAGCAGCAGCTTCGGACGCGCCGCGAGCGCGAGCGCGATCATGGCGCGCTGGCGCATGCCGCCCG
>NZ_JAUXYO010000334.1 GCF_030694325.1 Allobosea sp.
CGTCGATGCCGCTTGGCGGCATCGACGCCCGGGATACGGTAGCCATCGTCATCGAGTACCTGCCGTGTTGTCAGTGAGACGGGAACGACGGCCGCTCGCAAGCGAGCGGCCGTCCAAGGCGCCGACTAGACGGAGTATTCCTGGCTCTTGAAGGACAGGTGCTTGGTGCCTTCCGGCGCGTTGGCGATCTTCCGGATGTTGCCCCAGGTCTGCTTGTAGTTCGGGATCACGAACTCATTGACGCCGGCCGAGACGACGTTCCCCTGCACGCCGGTCGGATAGGCGAATAGCATGAAGGCCTGCTTGCGCTTCGCGGACGGGGTTGGGTAGGCCATCGCCTGCGTCGATCCGTTATCGTTGAAGACCTCGACGAGGTCCCCCGGCTTCAAGCCGAGCTCCGCCATATCGTCCGGATTCAGGTCGATGAACGGATATGGCAGGCGATCCATGACGAAGTCGTCCTGCTTGTCGAGGTAGGCGCTCTGCCAGACGAGGTTTGCACGGCCGTTGTTGATCAGGAACGCGAACTTGTCCTTCTCGGCCTGCTTGCCGGCAGCCTGGAGCCCGCGCCATTGCGTCTCCATGAAGGTCGCCTTGCCGTCCTTGCCGCCGAACTTGCCATCGGCGAACAGGCGTTTGGTGCCCACGATCTTGCCGTCCGCGAAGCCCGTCGCCGGCTCCTGGAAGCCGTTGGTGCCCATCGCCTTCAGCCTGGCATAGGTGACGTGCTCACCGCCCTTCTCATGCTTGGCGTAGCCGTCCATGAAGGCGTCTTCCTCGGTCTTCCAGTCGAAGCCTTTGAAGTTGTCGGCGACCTGCGCCATGCCCATCTCGCGATACACGCGCTCCATGTGGTTGGCGATGCGCGCGGCGATCAGGCAGTCCGGCATAGCGCGGCCCGGGGGGTCCATGTAGCGCTCGACGAGGCGCATGCGGCGCTCGCCGTTCATCGAGGTCAGGTTCATCTCCCCCGACGTTGCGGCCGGCAGCCATACATGGGCGGCCTGTCCGATCTGCGTCGGCACGATGTCGACATCGACCGCGAACAACCCGCCCTTCTTGATGGCATCCACGATCGCCGTGACTAGCGCGGCGCGATCGCCGAACGGCACCGAGTCCATCGCCTCCTTCACGATGTCGGTGCGCTTCTTGTAGTTGCGCTTGAACTGATGCGCGTTGAGCGTCGTCTTGTAGTGGTCGCAAGCCCAGATGTGATGGACGCCGCCCTTGCCTTCGAGCAGCAGCTTGTCGACATAGGCCGACGGACGACCGACATGGGCGTCGGAGGGCCGCGAGTAGCCTTCCTGGTGGCCGCCGAGGCGCACGCAGCCTCCACCCGGCCGGCCGATGTTGCCGGTGGCGAGCGCGACGTTCACGAGAGCGCCATTGGTGCGGTAGTTGTCGTTGCCCCAGATCAGGCCCTTCTCGTAGGCGAACATCGTGCGGCGGCGGGCATTCCCCTCCTTCGGCATCGCGATCCATTCCGCGGATTGCCGGATCTGGTCGACGGTCAGTCCCGTGAGGGTCGCCGCCTGCTGGAGTGAGGTCTTGTTGGCGGCGACCATCTTGTCGAAGCCGTTGGTGGAGGCTGCGATCAGCGCCTTGTCCGTCCAGCCCTTCTCCGCGATGTAGGTCATCCAGGCGTTGAACAGGGCGAGGTCCGTGCCCGAGTTGATCGCGAGGTGCATCACGTTGTCCTTGCCCGCCTCGACCTCGCAGGCATTCACCGTGACGGTGCGGCGCGGATCGACGATGACGATCCGTGCTGCCGCATGGGCCTCGTTGGGCAGCTCGGCCTTCTTCTTGTCGAGGGAGGTGCCGCGCAGGTTCGGTACCCAGTGGTTGAGGAAGTAGTTGGTCTGGGTCTCCAGCGAATTCGCGCCGACCATGACGATCGTGTCGGCGAGCTGGGCGTCCTCGTAGCAGTTGTTGAGCTCGCCGATGCCCATGTCGCGGGTGGCGTGGACCTCGGAGTTGTAGGCCGGCCGGTTGTGGATCCGGATGTTCTTCACCTTCATGGCGCCGAAGTAGAGCTTCCCGGTGCCCCAGGTGTTCTCGTAGCCGCCGCCGGCGCCGCCATGGTCGAAGGCGGAGACGAACAGGCCGTCCTCTCCTTGCTCCTTGACGACCTGGCAGGTGACGCGGGCGACGAGGTCAAGTGCGTCATCCCACGACGTCGGCGACATCGTGCCATAGCGCCAGACCATTGGGTCGGTCAGCCGCTGGGCCTGCGTCGAGCGCGCCTCGGAGAAGGAGGTCTCGGCCATCCGCGCCCCGCGGATCGAACCTAGTCCCGAGTTCACCGAGCAGCCCTTGTCGGGCATGATCACCAGGTGGACGTCCTTACCGCCCTGCTTGACGATGTTGTACATCGACGGGGAGTACCAGGCGCCGCTGTCGGCGCCCTCCTGCTTCGACAGGTCGGCCTTGAACTTGTTCTGGCCGGGCTCAGTCCCGCCCTGCTTGTTGATGTCCCAGGTGTAGGCCTTGTAGCCGCAGCCGACGATGCAGAAGTGGCAGGTGACGTTGTGCTCCTTGGCGTCCGCGGGGACGATCGGGAGACGGTCGATCTGGCGCTTGTAGGTCATGGTCGATCCTCCCTTCAGAGCACGTTGGACAGGCGGCCGTAGAGGAGCTCGTCGAGTCCCTCCGCCACGATGTCGCCGTTGGCTTCGACGCGAAGCGCATATTGCGGGAGGTTCTGGGTCGCCTGGCCCCAGATCTGCTGGCCGCCGGCCTCACAGTCGAAGCGCGAGTAGTGACCGGGGCAGTTCAGGGTCTTGTCGGTCGCGTTGAATGCGAGCGGGTAGCCCTTGTGGGGGCAGAGCGTCGCGAACCCGACGATGTCGCCGTCGGGGCCTACGCCCCCGGGGACGCGCTTGCCGAGCTTGAGCAGGACACCAGGCGCGTCTGCGTCGGGATAAGAGACGTCCTTGGGCTCATTGACCTTCAGCTCAGCGACGGTGCCGAGACGGTTGACCGGATAATCGACACGAGCGGAAGCAGGCTTGGCCTGAGCCGAGCCGGGGACCATCGTGGTCGCCGCGGCCCCTGCCGCGGCGATGCCGGCTCCTGAGAGGAAACGGCGACGGCCGATATCGACCATCAGATCGCATTTCTTCATCGCGTGTCCTCCAGACCTGCTTCTTTGGGCTGGAGGACTGCAGGGGCCGTGCCGACCGAGGCTGGGTTTAGAAATGTTTTAATTTCAGAGACATGGGGCGAACGCCGCCCGGTGCCGTGTTCGGATTTCCGAACATGTTGCGCCCGCGAAAGTCCGGATATCCGGTCAGGAGGCCGGCGCCGGGATTCCGTGGCGCCTCATCTTTTCCCACAAGGTGGTTCGAGAGACTCCCAGGACCTTCGCGGTTGCCTGAACGGCTCCGCCATTCTCCGCCAAGACGCGAACGATGTACCGGCGCTCGGCTTCGTCCCGCACCCCTTCCAGTCCCTCGCGCATTCCTACCGCCATCATGGGGGCCAGATCAGGGAAAAGGTCCCCGGGCATGAGGAGAGGTCCATCTCCCAGAGAGAGCCCTCTCTGCACGCGGTTTCGAAGTTCACGGACGTTGCCAGGCCAACTATGGGCAAGCGCGGCTTCAAGCGCCAAGGCGCTCATCCCATGGATGCGGTCGCCCGACTGCTCCTCGAACTCCGAGAAGAAGCGGTCGATAAGCCAGACGATATCGTCGCTGCGGTCTCGAAGTGGCGGGAGCGGCACGTTGACGACGTTGATGCGATACAGGAGATCCTCCCGAAAGCTCCCAGCCTTCACCTTCGCAATGAGGTCTGCGTTGGTCGCGCAGACGATGCGGGCCTTGAATGGCAGGGCCTGCTCGCCCCCGACGCGGGTGAAGGTGCGGTCCTCAAGCAGGCGCAGCAGCTTGGCTTGGAGTCGCGGCGCCAGGTCACCGATCTCGTCGAGGAAGAGCGTGCCCGTGCCGGCGCGCTCGGCGTATCCGGCATGGCGCCCCTGAGCCCCCGTGAATGCTCCTTTTTCGTGACCGAAAAGCTCGCTCTCCATCAGCTCGGCCGGTATCGCCGCGCAGTTCACCGCCATGAAAGGGCCGGCTCCATGTCCCCGGGACGCATGAAGGAGACGTGCGCAGACTTCCTTGCCGCTGCCCGTCTCTCCTGTGAGGAGGACGGGTGCACTGACCGTGGCCAGGCGGAGCAACGTGCGCTCAACGGCGCGGATCGCAGGCGATACGCCCAGAACACCCTGCCCATCCCCTTCAAAAGGATCGACCAGCGTCTCGAGTCGCTCCAGGAAGGACGTCATGTCGAAGGGTTTGGTGACGTAGTCGCCCGCCCCGCAACGCATCAGCCGAACCGCCTGATCGATTTCGCCAAACGCGGTCATGAACAGGAACGGCGGTGCACCTTCGGACTTCACGGCTTCGAGGAAAATGTCTTCGCCGGCACCGTCAGGCAGCTTCAGGTCGCAGATCACGGCGTGATGGCGGCGGCGCGCTAGTCCCGTGACGGCCTCCGCCTTAGTCCGCCACCAGGTGACTTCAGCACCCTCCAGAGCGAGCCGCTGCACCAGCGACTCCCCCATGATGGGATCGTCCTCGATGATCCCTATCGACCGGCGGTCAAGCGACATCGCGCAACTCCTCGGCAGGCGTTAGCGGAATGACGACCCGGACAAGCGAGCCTCCATCGAGTTGGGTGTCGATGACGGTACGTCCGTTGAGATCATGGACCAGCCTGTGGGTCATCCACAAGCCGAGGCCCGAACCTGTACGGGAGTGAATGGGAGGCGGGCGGTCGGCCTCCCCCGTCAGCACAGACCGCGCCTCTTCATCGAAGCCGGGTCCGCAGTCGAGCACTTCGATCACCAGATCGCCGCCGACAACTGCAGCCTCGAGCCGAACCTGAGAGCCTAGCGAAGAGACCTGGATGGCGTTCAAGAGAAGGTTCAGGACGACCTGCCTGATCGCGGAAGCCGGAAGAGGTAAATCTGCCTCGAGATGGTTTCTCCAGTCGAGCCTTAGGGACCTGCGCTCGATCTCAGGGCGGATCAGGAGCTTGAGGTCGTCGAGATCGGCGGTGACGAGGTTTCGGGGGTTGCGATCGGCCCGATACACAGTCAGCGCGGACCGAACAACGTCGCGGATTCCCTTCAAACCACGCTCGATCAGATCGAGAGACGAGCTTCGAACGTTTGGCTTGTCCCCGTGACGCTTCAAGGTGTCGATCGCGTTGAAGAGCCCTCCGAGCGGGTTGTTGATCTCATGGGCCATGCCCGATGCGAGCCGGCCTAGGCTCGCCAGCCGTTCCTCGTTCGCCAGTTCCTTGGCGATGACCTCGCGGTCATTGACGGCTTCCGCCATGACGTTGAAGCGCCGAAACAGCCGCCCGAATTCCTGGGTGGAGGCGGCAACGGCATGTGCCGGGATCGGCTGGACGGTGCCGGCAACGCCGAGGTCAAGGTGGCGGGTGAGCGTGCGTAGAGGCCCGAGCATCCACCGGATCACCCAGTATCCGAACGCTGCCAGGAAGACAGCGATCGCCGCATTCGTCCCGATGAGCGTTCGTAGGACGTCAGCGCGTTCACGCAGGAGATGACTGACATCGTAGTCGACATAGATCGCGCCGATGCGGCGTCCTTGATAGATGAGGGAGCGCCTGGCGAAGGCCCGCGCCTTGTCGATGTCCACGATCAGCGAGCTGTCACCCTGAAACGCCTGGTCCCTACCGACCTGCTGGCTAAGGACCGGAGCGAGCTTGGGGACGCTGGCGGCGAGGGTTTGGCCCTTCGCGTCGACGACGACGATGGTCGCGCGACCAAAGCCGGCTTCTAGGCTGGCTCCCCGATCGATGGCGTCGAAGATCTCCCAGATGTCGTCCCTTAGGACATGGGGGATCAGAGTTGCCGCCAAGCCGTTGAGGTAGATCGTGGACAAGGCTGACAGGTGCCGCTCCTGCGTTTCACGCAGGCGAGAAAGGACCGCGTTCGTCATCACGATGCTGACGACGAGCATGAAGGCTGCCACGAAGAGTGGCGCCTTGAATGCGAGCGACCAGCGCCTTGGATCGAGGGACGATGCCTTCATCCCAGCGTCCTCACCAGATCGACGCGGCTTGCTATGCTGTCGAACAGGGAGGGGTCGCCGGGCGCGAAACCATCCAGGCGAAGCAGGTTGAGGACCTCACGGCCGACACGGTCTTGCGGCATGCCCCAAAGGGCCTGACGCAGCCTCGCTATGTTGTTGCTGCTGGCGTTTTCCCTTGCCGTGGCGATCGGCGGGAAGCCCATCCAGTCCGAGCGCCAAGCCGGCCTCGTCTGACGCGTGAGGGCCGCTTCGGTTTCCGTCATGACCTCCCAAACGTACCCGTCAACACTGCCGGACTGGGCGAGGCCTGCGGCTACGGCTCGAACGACGTTGCGATGGCCATAGGTGAAGAACGTTCGCTGGAAGAAGTCCTGCGGCTTGACTCCGTTCTCGGCCAGGAGCGCGCGCGTTACGAGGTAGCCGGAGTTCGAGTCCGGATCGGAGAAAGCATGGATGTCACCGCGCAGGTCGCTGATCGTGGATGCCTCCCGCCCTTCGGATACGATCAGGTAGCTCTGATATGTTGTCTTACCGCGCCATATCGGCACGGCCACAAGTTCCAACTCGCGGCGGTATGCGACGAATGGGAATCCGCAGATCCAAGCGGCGTCGAGAAGCCCGGACAGAAGTTGCGACGTGATCTCCTGATAGGTCCGCTTGAGGACGAGTTGCACCTCGGTCCCCATCGCAGCGCTGAGATATTTCTGGAGCGCCTCGAGCAGATCGAGATCGGAGTTGAGGAAAACGGGCGTCAGGCCGAACCGGAATGGCTGTGCAGCGCGGACGGTGGGAGGGTGGGCGGTCACCATAAGGCCCGCCAGCGCCGCGAGCGTATCCCGGCGCGAAAGTCGGCGCGTCCTTTCTGGCGATAGTCGGTGAAGACCGAGCAACACCTAAGACCTCCCGGCCTGTCCGACCTGATTAATCTGGGCCGTAAAGAAAGGTCCGTCAATCGACGGTGTTTGATGGTCTTGCCTTCAACTGGCGGTAACGCCCCGTGTCACTTAGGAGTCAGGAACGAGCTACAGAACGCAGAGCCATTAAGGATATCGGTAATTTCATCTGCGTTCGGCGTCCGCCCTGCCATGATCGTCACAGAAGCCGAATCAGGGCCGACACGACGCGATGTACATTACGCCTGCCGCAACAAGTCTCCCTCCGCCTGCCTCGATTTTCCAGGAGGCAGAGCGCTTACGCTTCGACAGCCTCGAGCTCGATCATCTCGAAAAGCTGGAAGCCGAGCGCCTTGGACGAAATCTGTCGCGGATGCGTTTCGCTGAGCAGCTGCTTGGAGAGCATGGTCATGGTACATTGGCAGACGCACTTCTCACCATGCGGAATAAGTGCACTGACCTCGGATCGGACCCAGGCTCAGATTCAGGCATCCGAGCCCTGTTGTGGAGCCTGAAGACCGACCCGCAGCATGCCAGCTACGCTGCGAAGATTGGGACCGTATACTCTTCGATCAGCGACATGGTGTGTCAACAAGCGTGGTCGCGTTTCCTAAAGTGTTGGGAGGTCTGGTCCAACGTCGCATCGCTGCATGACCATCGGCTCGTTTCGATCGGAATTAGCCGTCGACCCGATATCGCGATGGTCCCTTATAAGCGGGCGCTGGATGAACTCCGCGACCGGGTCGTCGCACGCGTCCGACCCTACGCGAACTGGTATTCCTGGCAGCTGGATATCAGCGTCGCCAAGAATAACCGGCATCCGCACTACCACCTCCTTTGCATCATCCCGAGTGACCTCGCCGAGGCCTTCTACGATGACATCGGGGACCTCAGGTTCGGCGTCTTCAGAGGCGGGGAAGGCCTTATGGACGTCGGGCACTGTGATTGGCAGGAGGGTGACCGCCGCCGCAAGCCATTGGACCTGGCCGACAGACAGGAGGCCTGGATTATGGCGCTGGCCTACGTCACGCGGGTCTTCACTGAGCGGGACATGCCGCGCTGGACTTGTGCTCCAACGCTTAGCTGCCCGCTCGAAGTTGAAGACTACAGGGACCAGATAGGGCGAGCGTGGGATCAGGCCCTACCCAGGATATTCGAGGTCAACAGCGAGCAGAAGGCTCTCGGCGCGAGGAGAATCGCCCTGCTCCTCAAAGATGACACGCGGCGACGTGTTATCAGCTTTCGTCAGTCCAAGGCCTGGCGCGCTACGCCAACAGCACAGGCTCCTGTGCACAAGGCAGCGGGAGCGACAGTTTCGCCGGTTGTATCCGACATCAGCCACTTCCCTCTTACGCCCATACAGGCAGCGCCTCATGAGACACCGTGTGGCGCCGCATATCTTTCTCTTCTCGATGAACTTGGTTCATCTCCTGAACATGGTTCACTGGATTTCGCGCAGGAATTGGAACGAAACCTCGAACACGGCGGCGGCGCGGACGACGGCTCTTTCCCTTCAAGGGTTGTTAAGAAGGGAATCAAGCAACAGCGCGGAGGGCGCCCACGAAAGACGTTTTCTCAGCAGGCGGTGCTGGTTGCCCTATGTGAAAGAGGATCGGTTGTCGCGGCGGCCAAGGCTCTCGGCACATCGAGAAGACTGATCAGCGAAGTCCTGCAAGACGCCGGGGTTGCGTCCCCGCCGCGAGGGCGCCCAAGGCGTGACCGACAAGCGGTGCGATAGACGCCGATGGCCCTGCAAAGCACAGCGTCAAGTGTCGAGGATATCTCACTTGCCCCAGGTACCTATTTCAGCCCTAAGCGGCCACCTTCGCTCCTCGAAGATCGAAACTCATTCCGTCGTCGGAGCCTACGACGAACCTTGAGGCGGTTCAGACCCGTCTAGATAAGCTGACAGCGACATTGGCGTTAAATCAAGGAAGAATGGTCGAGTTTGAAATGGGATGCCGTCGTGACCGCGTCGGCACCGTCATCACCGGACGTAAGCGGCAAGCTCATCGGGCGTTCCGTTGGGAAACGCGTCTTTTAAATGATCAAGGAATGCCGAAACGCGAGCGCTCAGTAGCCGTCGTGTCGGATAAAGTGCCCACAGGGCGATCTCAGGTCCTTCCACATCACCCCAGTTCACCAGCGTGCCGGCGGCGAGATCGTGACTGACGAGCGACACCGGGAGACGCCCGGCGCCAACTCCCATCCTTACGGCATCGCGTACCATGACGAGCGACGATAGGCTCAGAACCGGATTAACGGCGATCCTGGATTTTGCCGTCAGCGTCGTCACGCTCCACGCTTCGCCTTGGCGGGCTGGTCCGCGCACGACGGCCGTGACGGCCGAGCCATCCGACGGCCGCGCCAGACCCGGGCTCGCCACCACCATAAGCCGGTCACGGAGGAAGACCCGTCCGACAAGGCTTTCATCGGGCTCGGGGTTGACCCGGATGACGAGGTCATAGGCCTCCTCGATCATATCGACGGAGCGGTCCTCGGTCGTGACCTCGAGCCGCACCTCTGGGTATTTGAGCGCAAAGCCCGCGGCGAGCTTTCCCATCGCGGTTTGCGAGAAGAGCAAGGGCGCGCTGATCCGCAACCGGCCGCGCGGTCTGTGTCCGCCCGAGGCGATCGCCGCGGCCGTCTCGTCGAGTTCGGTCAGCAACTGGCCCGTCCGCTCGAAAAGCGCCCGTCCTTCCTCGGTCAGCTTCAAGACACGCGCCCCACGCTCGAACAGGCGTAGGTCGAGGCTCGCCTCCAGTTCCGACACGCGACGGGAGAGAGTCGCCTTCGGCCGACCTGCGGCGCGCGAGGCTTTGCCGAAGCCACCATAGCGGGCGACCAAGTTGAAATCGGCGAGGGCGAGGAGGTCCATATGTTCCACCAGCGAGACGGTCTGTCCAGATATAGCGTCTATGGCAGCGGATGTGGATCGCTAAGTTCGGGTTAGCCAGACGGCTCAACCTAGGAGTGACCCCATGACCATCCTCGTGACCGGCGCGACCGGCAATGTCGGCCGTAACGTCATCGAACAGCTCGTCAAGCGCGGCGCCGATGTGCGCGCCCTCGTCCGGGATCCCGTCAAAGCCAATTTCCCGGCCGGCGTCGCCGTCGTCCAGGGCGATTTCCTCGATGTCGACTCGCTTCGAAGCGCCATGTCGGGCGTCTCGACGCTGTTCCTGCTGAACGGGGTCGTCGCCGACGAATACACCCAGGCGCTGATCGCCCTCAACGTTGCCCGCGAGGCCGGGATCGAGCGGATCGTGTACCTCTCGGTGATCCACAGCGACGTCTATGTGAACGTGCCGCACTTTGCCGGCAAGTTCGGCGTCGAGCGGATGATCGAGCAGATGGGTTTGAATGCCACCATCCTGCGCCCGGCCTACTACATGGACAACGAGATCACGATCAAGGACGTGGTCACCGGCTACGGCATCTACCCGATGCCGATCGGCGACAAGGGCCTCGCCATGGTCGACGCCCGCGATGTCGGCGAGATCGCCGCCATCGAGCTGATCCGGCGCGAGCAGTCCGCGACGCCGCTGCCGCTCAACCGCATCAACCTGGTCGGCCCCGACACGCTGACCGGTGCAGGCGCCGCCGCGATCTGGAGCGACGTGCTCGGCCGCGCGATCGCCTTCCCCGGCAACGACACCGCTGCGTTCGAGCAGAACCTGCGCCAGTTCATGCCGAGCTGGATGGCCTTCGACATGCGCCTGATGGCCGAGCGCTTCCTGACCGACGGCATGCTCCCCGAGAGCGGCGACGTCGACCGCCTCACCACCCTGCTGGGCAGGCCGCTGCGCTCCTACCGCGACTATGTCGCGCAAATCGCCGGCTGACATCCGCGATTCCAACCACACCGACAAGGACCATCGTCATGATCTATTCGACCGCCACCGTCCCGGTGAATCCGGCAGGCGAAATCCCGCTCACCCGAGAGCAGGTCTGGAAGGGCCTCGAGCTGAAGGCCCGCGACGCGCGCCTGTTCCTGCCGCCGGGCTTGTGTACCCGATGCCACGTCACAGAGGAGAGCGCGACGCACTTCGTCCGCGAGGCCACGATCGCCGGCGCCGACCTGCGCGAGATCATTACCCTCGAACCGCAGCGCAAGATGACCTTCTTTCAGGCCACCGGGCCGCGCGAAGGCGCGATCGTCAACGAACTGTTCGAGGATGAATCCGGCGCGCTGCAGCTGAAATTCTACTGCTATCTAGGACTTCGCGACAAACAGCCCGGCGGCCCCGAGGAACAGGCCGAGCAGGCCCAGTTCGACAGCGACAAGGGCTACAAGGCCGCCCTCCTGTCCACGCTGAAACGCACCCGCGAGCTGCTCGCCGAGGGAAAGCTCTGACCCTGGTTTCCCATGGGCCAGCACCGATGTCTGGACCATCGTCATCACCGCGCCAGCTCGGGAACGGCCTGGCGACTGCGCGCGCACGGCGTCTGCATGATCCTAACCCCCGCTGTCGCTTCGGCGGCTCACCAGGCGATCTGCGGCGTCTTCAGCCCCCCATCCTCTGAGAAAGTTGGCAGCCCGTTTAACATTATCTTGGGTGTCCATCGCCCGAGCGGCCCTCATCACGGATGACTGAGGAGCCTCAATAGCGAAGCTGTGTCTGGCTGGGCTATCGCGGTCGCCAAAGTTAAAGACCGAACTGAGAGTCATTAGCGCGAACAAAGTGCAGTCTTCCAACTTTAAGTCGAATACTTCATTGTTATGGTGTGCATACAGAGATATAGAGATCTCGAATGAATATATATCCTGATTTAGGGTGACCATGACGATAGTGGATTCTGGGGGTATAGACTGGATGGAAATATCGCCCAAAAGTATATTTTTGGCGGCTTCGTAGAGTTCATTAACATGTACGCCTTTGAATCTCGCGTTGAATATTTTTTCCATACGAAGTTTCATGGCTCCGCTGATTAGCCATTTAACGCTACCGGGTTCCGCGAACTCCTGATATTCACCATCCATTGGTGTGTTTTGTTTAGTCTCTATCTGCGATTCCCATAAGATTGTTTCCGGATCTTTCAACCCGGTGGCGAAACGCCATGCGGAGCGCATGGCATCGTGTGCCGCTTCATCCGCATGCTGGCGAGACGAGCTCCAGCCTATCCAGGTGAAATACGGTTCGCTATCCTCTTTCCGTCCAAGGAGGACTCTATGAAATTGTGATGTCATCCGCGTTCCTTTTCGTTCAAAGAGGGAACGTAGGCTCAACAAATCAAGCAGTTAATACCGCTTCCCAAGCTGAATGTCGTCGGTTCGATCCCGATCGCCCGCTCCAACTCCCCTCTCCTGACGAACTGCGATGAAGCGGCGGCGTGTTGGCCGGCCTTGGCCCGTCAAAGCAGCGCCCGCAATTCCTCCTTCTTGACCTTGCCGGTCGCCGTCATCGGCAAGGCCTTGACCAGCCTGATCTCGGGCACCTTGTAGCCGGCCATGCGCTCGCGGCACCAGGCCGAGAGCGTCGCTTCGTCCAGCCCCGTCGCCTGTTCGCCCAGCACGATGAAGGCGACCGGCACCTGCCCGCGCTCGGCGTCTTCGCGTCCGATCACGCCCGATCCGGCGATATCGGGATGCTGGCCGAGCATGGCCTCGATCTCGGCGGGGAAGACGCTCATGCCCTTGACCTTGAGCATCTCCTTGCGGCGCCCGAGAAAGTGCAGATAGCCCTGCTCGTCGATGACGCCGATGTCGCCCGTATGCAGGAAGCCGTTGCGGATCGCCTCCGCGGTGGCTTCGGGCTTGTTCCAGTAGCCCTTGAACAGCGAGGGCGTGCGCACGCAGATTTCGCCGGTCTCGCCCAGCGGCATCAGCGCGCCGCTGTCGAAATCACAGATCTTGAAGTCGGTGCCGGGCACCGGCAGCCCGACGAAGACCGGCTGCGACAGGAGGTCGAAATCGTCCTGCTGCAGGCCGATGGTGAAGCTGTCCATCGTATGGGTTTCGGTCATCCCCCAGGCGGCTTCGATCATGTCGGCCCCCGTGAGTGCACGCCAGCGGGCCCGAAAGTCCGGATTGAGCTTCTTCACGAAGGAGGAGACGCGCACCTTGCGCAGCGAACTCAGGTCGAAGGACGGCGTCCGGGGATGGTCGAGAATCTCCACGGCGTTGTCGACGAGCAGATAGGCGAAGCTCGCCTTGTAGCGCTCCGCCGCCGCCATGAAGCCGACCGCATCCCAGCGCGCCATCAGAACGACGGTCGCGCCCGCCACCAGCGGGAAGAGCAGCCCGGTATCCTCGCCGGCGATCCAGAAGATCGGCACGAAATTGAGCACGACATCATCGGGCGACAGCTGGAAACTCGCCGCCAGCGATGTCCCGGCGGTGTAGAGCATGTCGCGCTGGGTGTGGATGCAGCCCTTCGGCATGCCCGTCGTGCCGCCGGTGTAGTTCAGCGCCGCGACCGCATCCAGATCCGGCGCGACCGCGGGAGCCGGCGCCTCCACCCGGGCCAGCGCCGGCAGCAGGTCGATGGCATCGTCACAGGCGATTTTGGGCTGCAGCAGCGCAGGGGGCACGGGAAAGCTCGGTGCCGCGGGCAGCATCTCGGCGAGGCTCGTGACGAAGACGGCTTCCACCTGCGCCTGGTCGCGCACCTGCCTGAGCGTCGGCATCAGGCTATCGAGGCAAAGGATGGCCCGCGCGCCCGTATCGTTGAGTTCATAGGC
>NZ_JAUXYO010000335.1 GCF_030694325.1 Allobosea sp.
CTCCGCCGCGCGGCGCTCGATCTCCTCGTCGGTCATAGCCTTGAACGCCGCGGACAGAGGCGGAGCTTGGGGCAGATCGTCAAGGCTCTCATAGCGCACGAGCTTTTCGGGCCTGTTCGTATCGCTGTCGTTCACGTTGGCCTGCCTTACACGCCGAGATGATGCGGATGTCGCCGCCCCGTTCCGTCAGCACGACACAAAGGATCTCACCATCATATAGCCCAAGCGCCCATTGCCGAACTTCACCGTAATCGCGCCGCCGGTCTACGGTCAGGACGACGAAGCCGCGAAACATCTGCGCCGCCTGCAGGAACGAGAGCCCGTGCTTGGCCTCGTTGGCCTTGCTCTTCGCCTCGTCCCATTGGAAGCCCATGGACCACTGTAGCTACAGATGCAGCTACGCGCAATTGCTCACATTAGCACGATCAGCGAGCGCGGCGACAGGTTCAGCTCGGCATCGGCCTTGAGGCCTTTTCGGCCCTCGTCGGACCCCGGCCCGTTATCGGTGTCGAGGACCACTGACCACGACCCTTTCTTCACCCGCGGCGGAATCTTGAAGGGAACATCGCCGTCGAAGGCGTTGAATAGAATCAGGGCTTCGTCGCCGCCCTGCTCGACGTCGGGCATGTGCATCAGGAGGCCGATGGCGAGGACGCCCTCGTCGTCCCAGTGCTCCTCCTGCTGATCGCCGCCGGCCGGATTGACCCAGCGCAGCAGGCAGCCGTCGCGGAAGGAAGCGCGACGGAAGATCGGGTGCTCCGCCCGCAGCTGGGTCACGCGCTGGACGAAGCGGGTGAGCGCATGGTCGCGCTCGGTCAGCTCTTCCCAGCGCATCCAGGCAATCTCGTTGTCCTGGCAGTAGACGTTGTTGTTGCCGTGGTTCGAGTGTCCGTGCTCGTCGCCCGCCAGCAGCATCGGCGTGCCGTGCGAGAGCAGCAGCGTGGCGAGCAGGTTGCGCTTCTGGCGCTCGCGGGCGGCGAGGATGCCCTCGTCCTCGGTCGGGCCCTCGGCGCCGAAATTGAAGGACAGGTTGTGGCCGTGGCCGTCCTTGTTGTCCTCGCCATTCGCCTCGTTGTGCTTCTCGTTGTAGGAGACGAGATCGTTCAGCGTGAAACCGTCATGAGCGGTCAGGAAGTTGACGCCCGCCCAGGGCCGTCGGCCGCGAAGATCGTAGATGTCGCCCGAACCGGTGACCCGAGCGGCGAGATCGCGGATGATGCCAGGCTCGCCCTTCCAATAGGCGCGGGTGGTGTCACGATACTTGTCGTTCCACTCGCCCCAGCCCGGCGGAAAGCCGCCGACCTGGTAGCCGCCCGGGCCGATGTCCCAGGGCTCGCCGACCAGCTTGACCTTGCGCAGCACCGGGTCCTGACCGATCGCGTCGAAGAAGCCGCCGCGCTGGTCGAAGCCATGCGGCTCGCGCCCGAGGATGGTGCCGAGATCGAAACGGAAGCCGTCGACTTCCATGACCTCGACCCAGTAGCGCAGCGAGTCGAGGATCATCTGCAGCACGCGCGGATGGCTGGTGTTGACCGTGTTCCCGGTGCCGGTGTCGTTGATGTAGAAGCGCGGCTCGTCGGGCATCGTTCGGTAATAGGCGAAGTTGTCGATGCCCTTGAAGGAGAGCGTCGGCCCCATCTCGTTGCCTTCGGCGGTGTGGTTGTAGACCACGTCGAGGATGACCTCGAGACCCGCATCGTGGAATTTGCGCACCATGTCGCGGAAGGAGGCCAGCCGCGCCTTGCCCTCGTAGCGCTGCATCGGCGCGAAGAAGCCGATCGTGTTGTAGCCCCAGTAATTGGTCAGGTTCTTGGCGGCGAGGTGATGGTCGTCGAGATAGGCATGGACCGGCAGCAGCTCGACCGAGGTGACGCCGAGCCTCTTGATGTAATCGACGATCGCCTTCTCGCCGAGCCCGTCGAAGGTGCCGCGCAGGTCCTCCGGCACCGCCGGGTGGAGCTTGGTGAAGCCGCGAACATGGGTCTCGTAGAAGACCGTCCGGTCCCACGGAATGTTGGGACGCGCCGGCGGGTTGGGGTCCGCGCGCCAGTCGCAGACCACGCATTTGGGCATGAAGGGCGCGCTGTCGAGTTCGCTGAAGGTGAGGTCCTTCTCGCCCTCGGCATCGACGACATAGCCGTAATGGGCGTCGTTCCAGTCGACCGAACCGGAATACTCCTTGGCATAGGGGTCGAGCAGGAGCTTATTGGGGTTGAAGCGATGTCCCTCCTCCGGCGCGAAACGGCCATGGACGCGGTAGCCGTAGCGCTGGCCAGGCTTCACCCCCGGCAGATAGCCGTGCCAGATCTCGTTGGTGTACTCGGGCAGCGTGATCCGCGCGGTCTCGGTCTTGCCGGTCTCGTCGAAGAGGCAGAGTTCGACCCGTTCGGCATGGGCCGAGAAAATCGCGAAATTGGTGCCGTCACCATCATGGACAGCGCCCAGATCGGCGCAGTCGCCCGCCCGGACGTCGAATTGCGTGGCCTTGCCGTCGGACATGAGATCCCCTGTACGGTTCAGGCCGGACGGGCGGCGGCGGCGTCATGCCGCACCAATTCCCGTCACATCTATGTCGCGAGCCTGCCGCAGACCGGTCAACGTGACGGGACCTGCGTGGTTCCGGAGAGCGGCACCCGAATTGCATGAAATTTTTGCAGTGCACTGGGAACATTGCACCGCAAAACGAGTTGGAGGTCTCAGCTGCCTGGGGATCGCGAAATGGCCGAGACGCTGAAGGACCCGGGGACCGATAACGGCCCCGCTACCTCTGGCCATGCGCTGACCTATGCGCCGGTCGTCAAGGACGGGGTGCCCGAAGCCCCACCGAAGCTGCCGGGATCCACGCGCCTGCTCTTCGTCACCTCGGAAATGGGCGATTTCATCAAGGCGGGCGGCCTCGGCGAAGTCTCCACGGCCCTGCCCCGACAGCTGCGCACGCTTTGCGACGTCCGCGTCCTGCTACCCGGCTTCCGTCAGGTGCGCGCGGCGAGCCCCGTCATGGACATCGTCCGCGAAATGCCGCGAACGGCGGGCCTGCCGCCCTGGTCTCTGGGCCGGTTCAGGACCGCTGACGGGCTGACGATCTATGCGGTGCTCTGCGACGAACTCTATGATCGCGAGGGCTCGCCCTACGGTCCCTATTCGGGCGGCGATTTCCCGGACAACGACATCCGCTTCGCCCGTCTTTCGCTGGCGGCCGCCGAGATCGCAGCCGGCGAGGCCGACCCGAACTGGAAGCCCGACGTCGCCCATGTCAACGACTGGCCCTCGGCTCTGGCGCCCGGCTATATGCGCTGGAAGGGGCTCGCCACGCCCTCGATCCTCACCATCCACAACCTCGCCTATCAGGGGCTCTACCAGCCCAGCCGCATGGCCGCGCTCGGCATTCCGGACCTCGCCTTCTCGGTGAACGGCGCCGAGTTCCACGGCAAGATCTCCTTCCTCAAGGGCGGAATCTATTACAGCTCGCACGTCACCACCGTCAGCGAGACCTATGCCCACGAGATCACCACGGCCGAGCATGGCTGCGGGCTCGACGGGCTGCTCCGACTGCGCATGCAGGAAGGGCGGCTGACCGGAATCGTCAACGGCATCGACGACAGCTGGGCCTCTCCGCTCGCCGACCCGACGCGCGGCATCCGCCAGTGGAAGCGCCGCAGCGCCGCCGATATCCGCAAGAGCTTCGAGCTGCCACCCTCGCGCGGGCCGTTGTTCTCGATCATCTCGCGCCTCGTCCACCAGAAGGGGATCGACCTCTCGATCGAGGCCGCGGAGACCATCATCGGCAATGGCGGCCAGCTCGTCGTCACCGGGCGCGGCGAGCCGCGCCTCGAAGATGCGATCGAGCGCCTGGCGCGCCAGCATCCGCAGTCGGTCGCGGCCCGCATCGGTTTCGACGATGCCGAGGCACGGCGCATCTTCGCGGCGAGCGACTTCCTGCTGATGCCATCGCGCTTCGAGCCCTGCGGCCTCAGCCAGATGTATGCCCAGCGCTCGGGCGCACTGCCGATCGCCTACCGCACCGGCGGGCTCGTGGACACGATCGAGGATGGACAATCGGGCTTCCTGTTCTCGTCGCTGACGGGTGCCGGCCTGTCCTCCGCGGTGATGCGCGCACTCGACGCCTTCCGCTCCAAGGCAGCCTTTCTGCAGATGCGCCAGCACGCCATGGCCAAGCGCTTCGACTGGAGCCGCCCGACGGACCGCTACGCCGCCGTCTACGCGCAGGCGCTCGCCAGCTGAAGGCCAGACGGACGGCGCCAGGGGATATCTGGCGACCGCTCGTCCTGGAACCGCCGCGCACCGTCCACGGTCCTGAGCGGACAAGCGTGGAGGTCGGCGTGACCGGCTCGCTCTCAGGCGGCGCCGGACCACCGCCCGGCCAGTCCTGGCGCTCGGGCTGCGGACGAATGAACCAAAGCCGGCGCGTCAACGGACGGCCGGCTTTGAAGCATGGGGCGACCGTCCTACTTCTTGGCGCTGGCAGACTTGCTGGCGCTAGCGGACTTGCCGGTGCTGGCGGACTTGGGCTTCGTCGCGGCAGCCTTGGCAGGGCTCTTGGCAGCAGCCTTGGCGGGCGCAGTATCGGGAGCCTTGCGGGCCGCCGTCTTGCCCATGGCGGGAGCCTCAGACGTCGCAGCGCTCTTGGCTGGCCCCTTGGCCGGGCTTTTCGCCTTGGCGCCGGCTTGTTTGGCGCCGGCTTGTTTAGCGCCCCTATCCTTGCCAGCGCCTGCAGCGACACGTTCCTCCGCCATCCGCCAATGCTGGGCATCGCGACCCTGGGGTTTGCCCTCGGCCTCCCAGATCGCGTAGGCCACGTCGCGGATGGTCTGCTCCCGGCTCATTCGGCATCCTCCCTCTCAAATGCCAGCGTTGCAGTGCGACAACCGGGCCGGATGCCGATGGTTCCAGAGCCGCTTGGAGCGCGCCGGGAATCGCCGGAGAATGCAGGCCGTGGCGCGGAACGCGGGCGGGCTTCGCTGCGTTGCATCATCGACGATTCCCCGCCGCGGGTGGAGTCGCATTTGCGCTGGAGCCCGACCGAATGACGCGACCGATGCCGCCCCGCCTGCCCCGCCTTCCGGCACGCGACCTCGAGCGGCTCGTCGCAGGACGCCACCCCGATCCCTTCGCGGTCCTCGGCCGCCATCGCGTCGAAGAGATCGATGTCGTGCGCGCCTTCCTGCCGGGAGCGAACTATGTCGAGCTGATCGTCGACGAGCACGGGCAGCGCCGGGCGCTGCCGATGGTCGCACAGGGCGACGGCCTGTTCGAGGCGGCGCTGCCGCAGGGCGCCGCCTACCGCATCCGCACCGCCTGGCCGGGCGGCATCACCGAAACGGCCGATCCCTACGGCTTCGGACTGCTGCTCTCCGACGACGATCTCCACCTTGCCGCCGAGGGGCGCCATTTCGATCTCGCGACGCGGCTCGGCGCCAATCTGCGCGAAATAGACGGCGTCGCCGGCGTGCTTTTTGCCGTCTGGGCGCCCAACGCCGCCCATGTCGCGGTCGTCGGCGACTTCAATGGCTGGAACGCGACCCGCCACCCGATGCGCCGCCGGCTCGGTGCTGGCATCTGGGAGCTGTTCATCCCCGGCGTCGAGGCCGGGGCGGTCTACAAGTACGCGCTGGTCTCCGGCACGGGCGAGGCCCTGCCCTGGAAGGCGGACCCGCTCGCGCGACGCACCGAACTGCCGCCGCGCACCGGCTCGGTCGTCGCCGAGGCGCCCGATCTCGCCTGGAGCGATGCCGACTGGCTGGAGGCCCGCGAGAACGCCGACCCGATGACGGCGCCGATGACCATCTACGAGGTCCATGTCGGCTCCTGGCTCAGGACCGAATGGGGCCAGATGGGCTCCTGGGACGAGGCCAGCGAACGGCTGATCCCCTATCTCCAGCATATGGGCTTCAGCCATGTCGAGCTGATGCCGATCACCGAGCACCCGTTCGGAGGCTCCTGGGGTTATCAGCCGCTCGCCCTCTTCGCGCCGACCGCAAGGCTCGGCCCGCCCGAGGCCTTCGCCCGCTTCGTCGATCGCTGCCATGCCGCCGGCATCGGCGTCATCCTCGACTGGGTGCCGGCACATTTCCCCTCCGACGAGCACGGCCTCGCCCGCTTCGACGGCACGGCGCTCTACGAGCATGAAGACCCGCGCCAAGGCTTCCACATCGACTGGAACACGCTGATCTACAATGTCGGGCGCAGCGAGGTCCGCGGCTTCCTGATCGCCTCGGCGCTGTTCTGGATCGAGACCTTCCATCTCGACGGCCTGAGGGTCGACGCGGTCGCCTCGATGCTCTACCGCGACTACAGCCGCAAGCCGGGCGAATGGGTGCCGAACCATCTCGGCGGCCGCGAGAACCTGGAGGCGGTGGGCTTCTTCCAGGAGCTGAACACGCTGGTCGGCGCGCGCGGCCGGGGTGCCGTCACCATCGCCGAGGAATCGACCGCCTGGCCGGGCGTAACCCGGCCGGTGCATCACGGAGGCCTCGGCTTCCATTTCAAATGGAACATGGGCTGGATGCACGACACGCTGCGCTACATCGCGCATGATCCCGTCCATCGCGGCTATCATGGCGACGACGTCACCTTCGGCCTCGTCTATGCCTTCTCCGAGAATTTCGTGCTGCCGATCTCCCATGACGAGGTCGTGCACGGAAAAGGCTCGCTGATCTCGCGCATGCCGGGCGACGACTGGCAGCGCTTCGCCAATCTGCGGCTCTATCTCGCGATGATGTGGGCCCACCCGGGCAAGAAGCTGCTCTTCATGGGCTGCGAGTTCGGGGCCGAAGACGAATGGTCGGTCGACGCCCCCTTCCCCTGGCCGCACCCATTCGATGAGCGCCGACAGGGCGTCTCGCGGCTGGTGCGGGACCTCAATGCGCTCTATCGCGCGACGCCGGCCCTGCACCGGCTCGACCACAGGCCCGACGGCTTCGCCTGGATCGTCGCAGACGACAGCACCAATGCCGTCTTCGCCTTCAGCCGCACCAGCCGGCCCGGCGCGGCCGAGGTGCTGGTCGTCGCCAACATGACGCCGGTGCCCCGCCACGACTATCGCATCGGCGTGCCCCGGGCCGGGCTCTGGCGGGAGCGGCTGAACAGTGATGCGCAGATCTATGGCGGGTCAGGCCTCGGCAATGGCGGCGCTGTGGAGACGCAAGCGGTCGCGGCCCATGGCAGTGCGCAGAGCCTGTCGCTGACGCTGCCGCCGCTCGGCTTGCTGGTGCTGGAGCACGATGCGCAGGTGGCGCCGTCCGTCTCGCCCCCGCTTGCCGCCCCCCTGCCCTGACCGAACCTGCGAGCGGAGCCCCGCATGAGCGACGACATTCTCCGCCAGCTTGCCGTCAAGGCCGGGATCGCGCCGCGCTGGACCGAGCAGACCGGGGCGGAGCGCGAGGTCTCGGCCCAGAGTTTGCGCTTCATCCTGCAGGCGCTCGGCCTGCCGGCCGGCACCGACGCGGAGCTGCGGCAATCACTCGCGACCGTCGAGGCGGGCGCGAACCTTTCCGCCCAGTCGCGCTTCACCACGGCCCGCACCGGGCAGACCGTCGTGCTGCCGATCGCGGCGCAGGCGGGAAGCCCCGTCGAATTGACGCTCGAGGACGGCACCCGCCGCACCGTGCGCTCCGAGGAGGGCTATGACGGCTCGCTGACCCTGCCGGCCTTCGACCGGCCCGGCTATCACACGGTTCATCTCGACGACGGTGATTTCACCATTGCGACGGGTCCCGAACGCTGCATCACCTTCGCGGATCTGAACGGCGGCAACGCCGGCTTCGGACTCGCCGCCCAGATCTACTCGCTGCGGTCACCGGACGATGGCGGCATCGGCAACTTCGCCGGCGTCGCCGCGCTCGGACGCGCGGCTGCCGCGCATGGGGCCGATGCGCTGGCGATCAGCCCGGTCCATGCGCTCTATGGCGCCTCGCCAGAGCATTTCAGCCCCTATTCGCCCTCGACCCGCCTTTTCTACAACCCGCTCCACGCCGACCCTTCCGCGGTCCTGCCCGAAGCGATGCTGCGCGAGGTGATCGCGCGCGAGGGCCTGGGCGAGGAGATGGAACGTCTCGCGACGCTCCGCCAGATCGACTGGCCCGCCGCGACGCCGCTGCGCCAGCGGCTGCTGCGGGCCCTGTTCGAGGCGCTGCGCGCGCCCGACGGCCCTGGCGGCGAAGCGCGCGCAGCGCTGGATCGCGTCCGGGCGGAGGCCTCACCGCTGTTGCGCTCCCATGCCGTCTTCGAGGTGCTGCACGCCACCCAGTTGCGCCGGGATCCCCACGCCTGGAGCTGGCGCAGCTGGGATGCGCCCTTCCGCGACCCCGACGGACCGGCGGTCGCGGCCTTCGCGTCCGAGCACGTCACGGAGGTCGACTACCAGATCTTCCTGCAATGGCTCACCGCTTCTTCCTATGGCGCCGCCCAGAGCGCCTGCCGCGAGGCGGGCATGAAGGTCGGGTTGATCGCCGATCTCGCCATCGGCATGGATGCGTCGGGCAGCCATGCCTGGAGCCGCCAGCACGAGGTGCTCGGCGGGCTCAGCGTCGGCGCTCCGCCCGATTACTATTCCGCCGAGGGGCAGAGCTGGGGCCTGACCACCTTCTCGCCGCGCGGGCTGGCCGCGTCAGGCTTCGCGCCCTTCATCGAGACCTTGCGGGCGAGCCTGCGCCATGTCGGCGGCATCCGTATCGACCACGTCATGGGGCTCAGCCGGCTCTGGCTGGTGCCGGAGGGGGCGTCCGCGCTGGATGGCGCCTATGTCGCCTTCCCCTCCGAGACGCTGTTCCGGCTCGTCGCGCTCGAATCCTGGCGCCATGGCGCCATCGTCATCGGCGAGGATCTGGGCACCCTCCCCGACGGTTTCCGCGACGATCTGCGTCGGCAGGGCGTGGCCGGACTGCGCGTGCTGCGTTTCGAGCGGACCGATCACGGCTATATCCCGCCCGAGCATTGGGATGCCGGCGCCGTCGCGCTCACCACGACGCATGACCTCGTCCCCACTGCGGGCTGGTGGGCCGGCAGCGATATGGAACCGGCGGTTGACGGCGTCGACCATGAGGGCATCCGAGCCTGGGACCGTGGCCTGCTCTGGGGCGCCTTCCAGGAGGCCGGCGTCGCCGAGGGCGAACGGCCCGCACCGGAAGACACCGACCCGGTGGTCGACGCCGCGATCCGCTTCATCGCCCGCACGCCCAGCACGCTGAAGCTGCTGCCGATCGAGGACGCGCTCGGCATCCGCACCCAGCCGAACGTGCCGGGCACCACGACCGAAAAGCCGAACTGGCGCCACCGGCTCGACGGCGAGGCCGGCACGCTGCTGGACGACGAGCGCGTCAGGCGGCGCCTCGCGGATCTCGCGCCGCCGCGCTCGGAGGGCTGAACAGCACCGTCATTGCGAGGAGCGCAGCGACGAAGCAATCCAGAAGGACTGGGCAGACCGTTCGACGCAGTTCTCCTGGATTGGCTCGCTGCGCTCGCAATGACGGGGTTAGCTCCTCCCCTCCACGATCTCCGCGATCGCATCGAGCATCCGCGTGTCGTCGCCCGCCAGCCCTTCCATGGCCGCCATGCGCTGGATCACGGTAGCGGCCACCGCCTCCTCCACCGTGTCCTCGGCATAGGCATAGAAGATCGTCGCATGCTGGCCGTCGCGGTGGCAGCGCCCCTCGATCTGCTGCAACTGGATCGCGCTGTGGCGCATGTCGTGGATGACGAGCGAGCGCTCGCGCTCGCCGCCCGGCATCTCGCCGCGATGCAGCGAGATCGACTCCGTCACGGTGAAGATCACGGCGTCGATCTGCCCGGTCTGGAAGGACAGCCGCGTCTCCTCGTTCTGGAGGCCGCTGCGCTCGCCATTGATCTCGCCGACCCGCCAGCCGCGCCCGCGCAGGGCATCGGCCAGCATCGCGCTGGTCTCGAGAAAGGCGACGGAGACCGCGATCTGCTCGTCATTGCCGAGCAGGTCGTCGCAAAAATCGACCGTGCCTTGGATGCGCAGCAGGCTCGCCTTCTGGCGGAAACGGAGATCGGCCGCCCAGCCCTGCGGCTTGCGCGTCGAGCCGCCGGCGAGGCCCAGTTCCTTGCGGAATTCGCGCCAGGTCGCCTCGTAGAGCTTGCGCGCGGCGGTATCCAGCGCAACTGGGGCGAGCTCGCGCTGAACCTCCGGCCAGCCCGCGATCTCCTCCGGACGGCGCCGCAAGCCGATCGCGCGCGGGCCGCGATAGAGCAGGCCTGCCATCCGGGCCCGGTCGGCCTCGTTGGGCTCCCAGCTCCAGTTCTTCCAGCGTCCCCTCGCCCGGCCCATCTTCAGCCGCTTCATCAGCTGGCGGAACCCGTCGAGATCGGCGCTCGGCATGTCGGCCGCGCGCGCCAGCAGCGGCCCGAGATAGGACAGTTCGTGCGGCGACTGGCCGGCCGTCGCGCTCATATAGATCGTGAAGGAGGCGGCGGCCGCCATCTGCCGGCAGACCAGCCCCTGCTGCGAGTTGGGATTGCGGATGCGATGCGCCTCGTCGATCACGACGAGCGGCCAGATGCGCCTGGGCACGCCGAGCTTGGCCAGCTCGTTGTTCTTCGCCCGCACCGAGCGCTTCTTCGAATCCGGCGGCGGCGCCAGCAGCGACTTCGTCTTCTCGAAATTCATCAGCGTGACGCGCTTGGGCGGCAGGCCCGACAGCGCCATGGTGCGCCGCCATTGCGGGATCGCACCCTTGGGGCAGATCACCAGGATCTCGTCCTCCGGCATCGCCGAGAGTGCGAGCCAGGCCGAGAGCGTCTTGCCGAGCCCCGTCAGGTCGCCGAGCAGGAAGCCAGGGGCTCCGCCGGCGCGCGCTGCGAGGATGGCCGCGCAGGCCGTGCGCTGATGCTCATGCGGCACCATCGGCCGCTCTGCGCCCGTCATCGGGCGCACATCCGTCGCGCGCCATCGCCGGTGGCCGATTCCTGCATGGGCATGCCAGTATCAATACGTTGCGGCACCGGCAACGGGACCGCCCCTTCCAGCAGCCTGACAGACAGCGAGCTTCCATGACCCGCGCCCAAGCCATCGCGCATGCGCAAGATTATTTCGACAGCGGCGCCCTCAAAAACGACCTCGGCCGCCTCATCGCGATACCGACCGAAAGCCAGAACCCGGATCGCGCACCGGTCCTTACGGAATACCTCGAGCGCGAGATGCGCCCGCTCTTCGAGGGGCTGGGTTTCGAGTGCCGCATCCTGCACCATCCCAAGGCCAAGGGACCTTTCCTCTTCGCCCAGCGCATCGAGGACGAGAGCCTGCCGACGATCTTCGGCTACGGCCATGGCGACGTCATCCGCGGGCTCGACGCGCAATGGAGCGAAGGCCTCTCGCCCTGGACCCTGACCGAGCGCGACGGCCGCTGGTATGGCCGCGGCGTCGTCGACAACAAGGGCCAGCACGTCATCAACATCAATGCCTTGCGCGCTGTTCTTGAATCACGCGGAAAGCTCGGCTTCAACGCCAAATATCTGATCGAGATGGGGGAAGAATCGGGTTCGCCCGGCCTGCGCGAACTCTGCGCCGACGAGGCGGAACTGTTCAAATCCGACGTGCTGATCGCCTCGGACGGACCGCGGCTCAATGCCGAGCGGCCGACCGTGTTCCTGGGCGCACGCGGCGTCATCACCTTCGATCTCTCGATCGTCGCCCGCGACGGCGGCCATCATTCCGGGAACTGGGGCGGCATTCTCTCCGACCCGGCGATTCAGCTTGCCCACGCCATCGCCTCGATCACCTCCCCGACCGGCCAGATCCGCATCCATGAATGGGTGCCGCGCGAACTGCCGCGCGCCGTGCGCGAGGCGGTGGCGGACTGTGTCGTCGATGGCGGCCCCGACGGGCCGGTGATCGACCCCGGCTGGGGCGAGCCCGATCTGTCGCCGGCCGAACAGGTCTTCGGCTGGTGCTCCTTCGACGTGCTGGCGATGAAGTCGGGCGTGCCGGAGACGCCGGTCAATGCCGTCCCGCCCAGCGCCTGGGCGCGCTGCGCGCTGCGCTTCGTCGTCGGCATCGACCCGGCCGATGTGGTGCCGGCACTGCGCCGCCATCTCGACCGCCATGGCTTTCCGATGGTCGAGATCGTCATGCCCGGCGCCGAGCGCTTCGGCGCGACTCGGCTCGACCCCGAGGATGACTGGGTGCGCTTCACCATCGCCTCGATCGCGCGCAGCACCAACAAGAAGCCGGCGCTGCTGCCCAATCTCGGCGGCTCGCTGCCCAACGACATCTTCGCCGAAATCCTCGGCCTGAAGACGATCTGGGTGCCGCATTCCTATCCCGGCTGCTCGCAGCATGCGCCCGACGAGCACCTGCCCGTCGAGCTCGCGCGCGAGGCGCTGGGCCTGATGGCGGGACTCTACTGGGACATCGGCTCGGGCGAGGCCCCGCCGGTCTGAGGCCCTACTCCATCGGCTGCCGCGGGCCGCGATCCGGGGGCATGTCGTAGGGCGTCGCCGGTGGCGCCTCGGGCGGCGCGTCTGGCGGCAGCTCCTGCGGCGGCTCGGTCGGAATGCCCTGCGGCGCCTCGTCCGGCGGCATCTCGACCGGCGGCGCCGGCGGCACCTCGCTGGGCGTCAGCGGCGGCGCCTCGGGCGGCGGCGTCGGAATGGCGGGCGTACTGCCCGGATCGGTCTGCGCCTGAACAAAATCGGTCATGCGTCGCTCCTCGCTTCGCAGACACAACGCGCCGGCGCCGGCATGGTTCGGCGGCCTGATCATGCCCGAACGAAAACGACGCCGGCTCGCGCCGGCGTCGTGTCGATGAGACGTTGTTTCGAGCCGTCTACTTGAAGGAGGGCGGCGCGTTCAGATCGAGACCCGGCAAGCCGCCCGGACCACCCAGACCCGGGATCTGGATCGAGTCGAACTGCTTGTCGATCGCCTTCTGGTCGAGCTGCACCGCGGATGCTTTGTAGTGCATCACCATCTGCGGGAACGTCACGACCAGCGCCACCATGATGCACTGGATCACCACGAAGGGCACCGCACCCCAGTAGATCTGGCCCGTGGTCACCGGCTCCATCATCGTGCCCGTGACCTTGTCGCGATAGCGGTCCTTCGGTGCGACCGAGCGCAGGAAGAACAGCGCGAAGCCGAAAGGCGGGTGCATGAACGAGGTCTGCATGTTCACGCCCAGGATGACGCCGAACCAGATCAGGTCGATGCCGAGCTTCTCGGCCGCCGGCCCCAGCAGCGGCACGATGATGAAGGCGAGCTCGAAGAAGTCGAGGAAGAAGGCGAGCAGGAAGACCATCACGTTGACGACGATCAGGAAGCCCGTCGCACCGCCCGGCAGACCGATCAGAAGATGCTCGACCCAAAGATGGCCGTTGACGCCGTAGAAGGTCAGCGAGAACACGCGCGCGCCGACGAGGATGAAGAGCACGAAGGCCGAGAGCTTGGCCGTCGATTCCACCGCCTGCTTCAGCAGGTCGAAGGTCATCCGCTTCTTGCCATAGGCGAGCAGGATCGCACCGGTCGCCCCCATCGCTCCGCCTTCCGTCGGCGTCGCGACGCCGATGAAGATCGTGCCGAGCACCAGGAAGATCAGCGCCAGCGGCGGCACCATCACGAAGATCACCTGTTCGGTCATCCGCGACAGCAGGTTGAGGCCGAGCAGCTTGTTGACGATGGCGATGACGAAGGCGACGCCCACCGCGATCGACATCGTCAGGATGACGAAATCGGCACCCGCCTGCACCTTGGTGAAGGTCTTCATGTAGGCATAGGCCAGGCCAAAGGCGAGGATCGTGATCACCAGCAGCGAACGCCGCCGCGTTTCGCCGTCGGCGTCACGCAGGGTCTGCGCCTCGGGCGGCAGGCCGGGTGCCCGCTTCGGATAGATCATCGTGACGAGGAAGACATAGCCCGCATACATCGCCGACAGCACGAGGCCGGGGATGAAGGCGCCCTCATACATGTCGCCGACGGAGCGGCCGAGCTGGTCGGCCAGCACGATCAGCACCAGCGAGGGCGGGATGATCTGCGCCAGCGTCCCGGAGGCCGCGATGACGCCGGTGGCGAGGCGCCGGTCATAGCCGTAACGCAGCATGATCGGCAGCGAGATCAGGCCCATCGAGATGACGGAGGCCGCGACGACGCCGGTGGTCGCCGCGAGCAGCGCGCCGACGAAGATGACGGCATAGGCGAGACCGCCGCGGATCGGCCCGAAGAGCTGGCCGATCGTGTCCAGAAGATCCTCCGCCATGCCCGAGCGCTCGAGAATGAGGCCCATGAAGGTGAAGAACGGGATCGCCAGCAGCACGTCGTTGTTCATCGTGCCGTAGATGCGCTCCGGCATCGCCTGCAGGAAGTTCTCCTGGAACAGGCCGAGTTCGATGCCGACGATCGCGAAGAGCAGCCCGTTGGCGGCCAGCGCGAAAGCCACCGGATAGCCGAGCAAGAGGAAGAACACGAGCGCGGCGAACATCACCGGCGCCATGTTGACGCGCAGGAAGTCGCCGATGCCGGCGGCATGGGCATCGCCGGTGTGAAGCCCGAGGAAGGCGACGAGCGAGAGCGCCAGCAGCAGGCCGGCAGCGCGGGAGAAACGGGACAGGGTCATGGCGGGAATCCGGCGATCGTTCGGGGTGCTCACGAAGCCACCCCCTGCTGCTTGGCCTGTTCGAGCAGGCGATGAGCCTCGGCTTCCGCCGCGGCGGCATGCCCGCGCAACGTCTCGTCATCCTCGAGATGGCCGCGCATGATCGCGACCTGCTTGATGATCTCGGAGACGCCCTGGATCGCCAGCATCACGAAGCCGATGACGACGAGCCCCTTGGCCGGCCACTGCGCCAGACCGCCGGCCGACAACGACTGCTCGTTGATCGCATAGGAACGCACGAAGAACGGCCAGGAATGGTAGATCATCAGCAGGCAGAACGGCATCAGGAACAGCGTATGGCCGATCAGGTCGATCCAGCGCTGCACGCTCTTGGGCAGCAGGCTGTTCACGATGTCGATGCGGATATGCTCCTTCACCTTCAGCGTCCACGGCGCACACATCAGGAAGACCGCGCCGAACAGCATCCACTGCAGCTCGAGCCAGGCGTTCGACGACATGTTGAAGACCTTGCGGATGATCGCGTTGATGGCGGCCACCAGCACGGCGACCAGAATCAACCAGGCGATCTTCTTGCCGATCTGCGTATTAACCGCGTCGATGACACTGCTGATCCGGAGTAGTCCCTTCACAATGGTGCTCCCAGTTCCCGTGCGGCGCCTTGTTCTGCAAGCAGGCCCCATCCGCGTTTCGGTTATAGGAAGGCCCAGCCGCGCACAAGCGCCCGCAACCCTTATCCAAAAGGCCGGGTGCCGGGATTTTCGGCACGACGATGCAGCGGGTGGTGTCGCCCCGTAGGCCGCCTGATGGCCCGCCGGGCCGGCAGGCTGTCGGCCTGCCCAAACGAGCGACGATGTCAGGAGGAAGGGTTCGTGGTGGGTGATGTAGGGCTCGAACCTACGACCCGCTGATTAAGAGTCAGCTGCTCTACCAACTGAGCTAATCACCCATACGCCACGAAGCGCACGCCGTTTCGCGGCGAAGGCCGCGTCAGGCAGGCCGGCGATGTAGCAAAGCCCCCTGCCCCTGTCCACCCATCTGCGACAGAAATATGCGAGGCCCGCGGCGCGGCCGCCGCGGGCTCTGGCGACGCGGTTAACGGCGCCGCTCAGTCGGCCTTGCGGTTCAAAAGGTGATAGAGCGCGATCGCGCCGAAGGTGGCGGTGCCGATGCCGCCGAGCTCGAAGCCGAAGATCGGCAGCTTCAGGTCGCCCGCGCCCAGAATCAGCGCGGTGGCGACCGTCAGCAGGTTCTTCGGCTGCGCGAAATCGACCTTGCTCTCGACCCAGATGCGCCCGGCCGTGGCCGCGATCAGGCCGAAGACCACGATCGCCAGCCCGCCGAGCACGGCCACGGGAATCGTGCCGATGACCGCACCGAATTTCGGCGAGAAGCCCAGCGCCAATGCGATGATGCCAGCCGCGACGAAGACGAGCGTCGAATAGACCCGCGTCACCGCCATCACGCCCATGTTCTCGGCATAGGTCGTCACGCCCGTGCCGCCGCCCGACCCCGCGATCATGGTGGCGACGCCGTCGGCCATGAAGGCGCGGCCGATCAGCGGGTCGAGATTGCGCCCGGTCATCACCGCGATGCCCTTGATGTGCCCGAGATTCTCCGCGACCAGGATGATCGCGACCGGGGCGATCAGCGCGATCGCCCGGCCGTCGAAGACCGGCGCGACGAAATTCGGCAAGCCGAACCAGGCGGCCGCCGCGACGCGGCCGAAATCGACCGGCGGCGCACCGAAAGTCGCGGCCGTCAGCGCATAGACGACATAGGCGAGCAGGCCGCCGATCAGGATCGGCAGACGCTGGGCCAGCCCGCGGCTGTAGACGGCGACGACCGCGACCGAGACCACGGTGAACAGCGCGATCCACTTGGTGTAGGGGCTGGCCGAGATCATGTTCATCGCCACGCCGGTCAGATTGAGGCCGATCGCGGCCACGACCGCCCCGGTCACCACCGGCGGCAGCAGCTTCTCGATCCAGGCCGTGCCGACAGCCTGAACCAGCAGGCCGATGGCGGCATAGACCGCGCCGCAGGCGATGATGCCGCCCAGCGCCACGCCGATATTCGCATTCGGCCCGGAGCCGGCATAGCCCGTGGCCGCAATCACCACGCCGATGAAGGCGAAGGAGGAGCCGAGATAGCTCGGCAACTGCCCGCGCGTGACGATGAAGAACAGAAGTGTCGCGACGCCGGAGAAGAAGATCGCGACGTTCGGATCGAACCCCATCAGGATCGGCGCCAGCGCGGTCGCGCCGAACATGGCGACGACATGCTGCAGCCCGGCGATGACGGTCTGGCCGACCGGCATGCGCTCGTCGGGCATCACCGCGCCAGAGGTCTTCAGGGTCCAGTTCGGAAAGTAGCCGGCCATCGCCATCGCTCCACGCAGGTGGGTTGCGGCCGCCGCCGGGCGGCCGCTGATGAAGCGAGATGAAGGCAAGATGCAGGCCCGCGCCAGATCGGGGCGCGGTCATCCACCGGAATCGGACCTGTATGGGTCGAAAACGCGCCGTCATCCCGGGCGAAGCGCAGCGCAGACCCCGGATCCATGCCGGAACGGTTCAGGAATGGATCCCGGATCGGCGCCGCTGACGCGGCTTGTCCGGGATGACGGCGCGGCTGGAAACCTACTCCGCCGCGGCCTGGGCGTGCAGGCGCGAGCCCTTGGCCATCAGCTTGTTGAGCGCCACCAGATAGGCCTTGGCCGAGGAGACCAGCGTATCGGGATCGGCGCCGCGGCCGGTCACCGACGAGCCGTCATGGGTCAGCCGCACCGTGACCTCCGCCTGCGCGTCGGTGCCCTGCGTGACGGCGTGGACGTCGTAGAGCTCCAGCGTCGCCTCATGCGGCACGATCGCCTTGATCGCGTTGAAGATCGCGTCGACCGGCCCGTTGCCCTCGACCTCCTCGGTGACGAAGCGGCCATCGACATCGAGCTTCATCGTCGCGCGCTGCGGGCCACGCGTGCCGGCCATCACCGTCAGCGAGACCAGCTTCACCCGGTCATGGGCGGAGGCCAGGTTCTCGTCGACCAGCGCCTCGATATCCTCGTCATAGACGTGCTTCTTGCGGTCGGCGAGCGCCTTGAAGCGGGTGAAGGCGTCCTCCATCTGATTCTCGCCCAGATCGTAGCCCATGTCCTTCAGCTTCGAGCGGAAGGCGGCGCGGCCGGAATGCTTGCCCATCACCAGCGAGGTCTTGGTTACGCCGACCGAGGCCGGGGTCATGATCTCGTAGGTGGTCTGGTTCTTCAGCATCCCGTCCTGGTGGATGCCGCTCTCATGGGCGAAAGCGTTCCGCCCGACGATCGCCTTGTTGTACTGCACCGGGAAGGCGCAAGCGCCGGAGACGGCCCGAGAGGTCTTCATCAGCAGCGTCGAGTCGATGCCGGTATCGTAGGGCAGCACGTCTCCGCGCACGCGCAGCGCCATCACCACCTCTTCCAGCGCGGCATTGCCGGCGCGCTCGCCGATGCCGTTGATGGTGCATTCGACCTGCCGCGCCCCGCCCTCGATGCCGGCGATCGAATTGGCGACCGCCAGTCCCAGATCATTGTGGCAATGCACCGAGAAGATCGCCTTGTCGGCATTGGGCACCCGCTCGCGCACCTGCCGGAACATGGCGCGGTACTCGTCGGGCGTGGCGTAGCCGACCGTGTCGGGCAGGTTGATCGTGGTCGCGCCGGCGCGGATCGCGGCCTCGGTGGCGCGGCAGAGATAGTCGATCGGCGTGCGGGTAGCGTCCATCGCCGACCATTCGACATCCTCGACCAGGTTGCGCGCCTGCGCGACCGTCCTGGTGATGATCTCCAGCACCTCCTCCTGCGACTTGCGCATCTGGTGCTCGAGATGGATCGGCGAGGTCGAGACGAAGGTGTGGATGCGCGGCTTGCCCGCATGGCGCACCGCCTCGCCCGCCCGCGCGATGTCACCAGAGATGGCGCGGGCCAGGCCGGCGATGGTCGAGCGCTTGCTGCGCCGCGCGATCTCGGAGACCGCCTCGAAATCACCCTCCGAGGCGATCGGGAAGCCGGCCTCGATGATGTCGACGCCCATCAAATCCAGCATCTCGGCGACCTCGAGCTTCTCCTCGAAGGTCATGGTGGCGCCGGGGCACTGCTCTCCGTCGCGCAGCGTGGTGTCGAAGATCAGCACGCGGTCCTTTTGGGAAGCGGGCGTCGAAGAGCCGTGGCTGTTGGTCGAGTCGGTCATGATCGTGGTCCTGAAAGAGCTGGCGCCGCTCTCGTCGGATGCAGGCGCCTCAGATCGGGAAGGTCGTTCTCGTCACTCCCCTGAGCGCCCAGGCATGCATGCCCGGCCGGCCCTCAGGGGCGGCTAAGGAGAAGAAGCAGACCGAGGCAGGAGACGGGACGCGCGCGCAGGCCCGCGATCCGCGCAATGGCGCGGCCGGAAGGCGAAGCGGGGGCAAACGTCTGGGGCAAACGGAATCCTCGAAGACCGTGGAACGATGTAGCCGAAAACGGGAGCCGCGCGCAAGCATATGTCGCAGGCAGCAGCAGGGTTGGGAGCACGGCGAGGATGCCCCTATCATCAGGACCGGGCGTGCCGGTCCCGACTCGGCGCGACGGGGGATGATGGCGCGATGCTGACCTATAACCGCTGGGCGATCGGGCTCGCCTTCTGCCTATCGGGGCTCGCCGGCTATATCGACACGATCGGCTTCATCAGCCTCGGTGGCTTCTTCGTCTCCTTCATGAGCGGCAACACCACGCGGCTCGGCATCGAGCTCGCCGGGCTGAAGGGCGGCGGGATCGCCACCGCCGCGCTGATCCTCGTCCTCTTCGTCATCGGCGTGATCTGCGGCTCGGTCGCCGGCCATTTTGGCGGCCGGCGGCGCAAATCGGCCGTGCTCTGGGTCGTGGCGCTGGCGCTCGTCGTCGCCGCGAGCCTCGACCTGATCGGACTGAGCTTCGCCGGCGCCGCCATGCTCGCCTTCGCCATGGGCGCGGAGAACGGCGTCTTCCAGCGCGATGGCGAGGTCACGATCGCGCTGACCTACATGACCGGGACGCTGGTGAAGATGGGCCAGCGCATGGCGGGCGCCCTGCTCGGCGGGCCGAAACTCGCCTGGGTCCGCCATTTCGTGCTCTGGATCGGCCTGCTGACCGGCTGCATCAACGGCGCCGTCGCGCATTACCTCGTCGGCCAGGGCGCGGTCTGGCTGGCGGCGCTGGCGGCTGCCATCTTCGCGCTCGCCTTGCCCTTCCTGCCGCTGGACGATTGAGCGGGCTGAGTTCAGCCCTCATCCCGAGGAGCCGCGCACGCGGCGTCTCGAAGGATGCTCCCGATGTCTCCGGAGCCTCCTGGGGCATCCTTCGAGACGCGATCCTGCGGATCGCTCCTCAGGATGAGGGCTGTGGGGTGCTGAAAGATGCTAAACCAGCCACCGCTTTGCCCGCTCGCGGGAATCGGTCATCTTCGCGGTCACCCGATGCCGGAGCCCGCCATGCGCGCCTTTGCCCTGCCCCTCGCCGCCCTCGCCTTCGGCCTCGCCGCCTGCCAGACCGCCACGGTCTCGACGCCGCCGGCCCCGCCGCCCGAGCAGGCCGGCGCCGGCGTCACGCCCAACACCTTCCGCATGCCCACGGGCTCGGGCTGCTCCGGCGAGGTCGAGCGTTTCCAGGCGGTGATGGACAACGACCTCGCCACCGGCCACACCACCAAGGGCGTTCACACCCGGGTTTCGGCCGAGATTTCGACCGCCCGCTCGACCTGCGCCGCCGGCAACGAGGGCGGCGCGATCAGCCAGATCCGGGCGACGAAGGCGCGGTTCGGCTATCCGGGGTAAGGATTGGCTGCGGAACCTCCGCGTCATCCCGAACAAGCCGCGAAGCGGCGCCGCTCCGGGATCCATCGGAGGGTGGGACATCGCCCTATGATGGATCCCGGGACGACCTGCGGTCGCCCGGGATGACGGCGCGTGCCCTCGCGCGGCCGGAAAGGCCCTACGCCGCCAGCCCCCGCTTCTCCAGCAGCGCGTCCGGCGTCGGCAGCCGGCCGCGGAAGAGCCTGTAGGCCTCCGCCGCGTCGCGCGTGTCGCCGGCGGAATAGATGTAGCGCTTCAACTTGCCGGCCAGCTCCGGCGAAAACACGTCGCCGGTCTCCAGGAAGGCGTTGAAGGCGTCGGCGTCCATCACCTCCGACCAGAGATAGCTGTAATAGCCGGCCGAATAGCCGTCGCCCGAGAAGACATGGGTGAAATGCGGCGTGCGGTGCCGCATCACCATGCCCTCGGGCATGCCGAGCCGCGCAAGCTCCGCCTTCTCGAAGGCCAGCGCATCGATCTCGCCGGGGTCCTCCAGCGAATGGAAGGCGAGGTCGACCAGCGCCGACGAGGTGTATTCGACCGTGGCGCAACCCTGGTTGAAGGTCTGGGCGCGCTTGATCGTCTCGATCAATGCGTCTGGAATCGGCTCGCCCGTCTCGGCGTGCAGGCAGTAGCGCTGCATCACCTCCCTGGTCAGGAACCAGTGCTCGTAAAGCTGCGAGGGCAGTTCGACGAAATCGCGCGACACCGCCGTGCCCGCGAGCGATCCGTAGGTGACGTCCGAAAGCAGGCCGTGCAGCGCATGGCCGAATTCGTGGAACAGCGTGCGCGCATCGTCGATCGAGAGCAGCGCGGGCTGCGCCTGCGCCGGCTTGGCGAAATTGCAGACATTGACGATGATCGGGCGGATCTCGCCGCCGAGCTTGCGCTGGCCGCGGAAGGCGCTCATCCAGGCGCCCGATCGCTTCGAGGCGCGGGCGAAATAATCGCCGATGAACAGGCCGATATGCCGGCCGCTGGCCGTCTCCGTCACCTCCCAGATCCGGACATCGGGGTGATAGCCGGCAAGATCCGTCCGCGCCGTGAAGGACAGCCCAAACAGCTTGCCGGCGACGTCGAAGGCGGCGGCGATGATCCGGTCGAGCTGGAGATACGGCTTCAGCACGGCTTCATCGAGCGCATAGGTCTTCTGGCGCACCTTCTCGGCATAGTGGCGCCAGTCGAAGGGGCGGATCGGGCCGTTTTCGCCTTCCGCCTGCGCCAGCGCCGCGAGATCGGCTGCCTCCTGCGCCGTGCGCGCCTTGGCCGGCTTCCAGACCAGCTCGAGCAGCTCGCGGACGTTTTCCGGCGTCTTGGCCATGGTGTCGTCGAGCTTGAAATGCGCGAAGGTCGCGTAGCCCAGAAGCTTCGCCTTTTCGGCGCGCAGCTTGACCATTTCGGCGACGATCAGGCGGTTGTCGCTGTCATTGCCGTTCTCGCCGCGCTTGCCCCAGGCGGCGAAGGCCTCTTCGCGCAGATCGCGGCGGGTCGAGAAGGTCAGGAAGGGCTCGATCACCGAGCGCGACAGCGTCACCGCATGCTGGCCGGGATGGCCGCGATCGGCCGCCGCCCGCGCCATCGCGGCCAGCAGGAAGGGCGGCAGCCCGTCGAGCCCCGCCTCGTCCTCGATCATCAGGGCGTAGGAGGATTCATCCTTCAGCACGTTCTGGCTGAACTGGGTGCCAAGCGCCGCCAGCCGCTCATTGATCGCCGCCAGCCGCGCCTTGTCCTCCGCGCCGAGCTGCGCGCCCGAGCGGATGAAGCCGCGATGCGTGCGCTCCAGCAGCCGCGTCTGCTCGGGATCGAGCCCAAGCGCCTCGCGCTGCGCAAAGACCGCATCGACCCGCGCGAACAGGCCCTCATCCATCATGATCGCCGACCAGTGGCGCGAGGTCAGCGGCGAGAGAGCGCGCTCGATCGCCTGGAGAGCCTCGTTCGTATCGGCGCCCGCCAGATTGTAGAACACGCCGCCGACCCGCGAGAGGGCACGGCCCGCGCGTTCCAGAGCCTCGATCGTGTTGGCGAAATCCGGCGCCGCCGGATCGGCCACGATCGCCGCCATCTCGTCCTTGTGCTTGGCGAGCGCCGCCTCGAAGGCCGGCTGGATATGCTCGGGCCGGATCGCCGCGAAGGGCGGCAGACCGAAGGGCGTGTCCCAGCGCGCCGCGAAGGGGTTGTCGGCCGGAAGCGGCAGGGCCTCGGGAGCAAGCGCTTCGGGAGCGAGTGCTTCGGGAGCAAGGGCTTCGGTCGCGGTCATGGCAGGGCTTTCGGCTGGCGGCGGCGGACGGATCGGGATCCGATCAGTCCTGCGCGAAGATATGCGTGAGATAGGGCTTCATGAAGACCGCCATCTTGTGGCGGTCGCAATCGGCGGGGCTGCGCAGGATCACGATGTCGTCGAGTTCCTGCTCCGCGAGCCCGGCCATCCGCGATAGCATCAGCGCGCGCGCCTCTTCCGCCGGCAGGTCGATGGTGAGCGGGCGCATGAAGGCGACGCGGCCGGGGGAAAACACCGTATGCCAGCCCTCCCCGACCCGAACCTCGCTCGCGACCAGGCCGGTCTCCTCCGCGAGTTCGCGCAGCACGCTGCCGGCGAGATCGACCGTGCCGTCGGCGCGGACATCGCTGCGGTCGGGCGTGCCGGCGGCGAAATAGACCATGCCGCCATTGGCGGTATGCCCGCCCATCCGCCCGCAGAGGAAGGCACCGTCGCGGGCCCGCAAGGCGCCCATGGCGAAGCCGTTGCGCAGCGCGGGGCCGGGATGGCCGCTGTCGCGCCACGTCATGAAGGCGGCATAGTCGGTCTCGAAATAACGTGCGTGGAAGACGCCGTCGACGATCGCTGCGCGGTGCTGCAGCAGGATGCGCCCGTTGAACATGGCGGGCTTGCCGGCGCTGATCTGCGCCCAATGCGCCGCGATCTCGACCTCGTTCTCGCGGCCGAAAGCCCAATCATAGGGCGCGATCCGGGCATCGACCCGGTCGACCCGGGCGATGTGCCCGTCCGCAAAGCGCTCGATGTCGTTGCCGCCCGGGCTCGCCGCACCCGTCACAGCAGCACACCCTCGCTGATGACCACGGCCGCGCCGCCGATCCGCGCCGAGGCCAGCGCGCCCTCCGCCACCGTCAGCTCCAGCGTGATCTGCGAGGGCCGGCCCATCTCGTAGCCCTGCTCGATGACGAAGCGGTGCTCTCCGTCGCCGGGCCTGTCGAAGGCCATGATCGCCCCGGCGAAAGCCGCCGAAGCACCGCCCGTCGCCGGGTCCTCGACGATGCCCGCGCCGGGCCAGAACATGCGGGCGTGATAATGATGCCCGGCCGCGACCGTCTCGCGGCAATAAACGAAGGCGTTGGGATGGGCAGCCGGCGTCATCACCGCGTCCCAGCGCCCGAGATCGAGTGCGATCGAACCGATCGCGGCGAGATCCGCCACCGGCACCATGGTGAAGGGCACGCCGGCCGAGAACACGGCCGGGCGGTGACCGGGCAGGCCGATGCGGCCGGGATCCAGCCCGAGCACGGAGGCGATGGCGGCGGCATCCGGCGCCGGCTCGCCCTCCAGCGGCAGGCGTGGCAGGGTGAAGGTGGCCTGCCCCGAGCGCTCTCCACTCACGGCGACGGCGCAGGGCACGCGACCGATCGTCTCCTCCAGCACCAGGATGTCGGCGCCGCGCCCCTCGGCCCGGTCGCGCAGTGCGAGCAAAACGGCGGTGCCGACGGTCGGATGGCCGGCGAAGGGCAGCTCGCGGCCGGGCGTAAAGATTCGCAGCGCCGCGCGGTGGCCGGTATCCGCAGGCGGCTGCACGAACACCGTCTCCGACAGGTTGAACTCGCGCGCGATCGCCTGCATCGCTGCCGTATCGAGCCCGTCCGCGTCGAGCACCACCGCCAGCGGGTTGCCGGCATGGGGCGTAGCGGTGAAGACGTCGAGCGTGACGAAGCGGCGGGCCATGGCTGTCAGTTCCTCGGAATGGTCAGGTCGATCGTCAGAGGACAATGGTCGGAGGCCTTGGGCCGGTCCCAGCCGACGCGCGGATAGCGGTCGGCCGCAGTCGCCAGCCGCGCCATCGAGCGGTCGGGCTCGCGCGGGTCGAGCGGCACGCGATAGGGCAGCCCGCGCCGGATCATCTGCAGCGCCGGATGCGGATTGACCGCCGCCAGTGCCGGCGAGAGCAGGATATGGTCGAGCGGCATATGCGTCTCGACCAATTGCTGGCGCGCCTCCGACCAGTAGCGACGGAAATGCGTCCAGCGCTCATGCGGCGGCAGCGTGTCCATCGGGTCGACGGCGAAACCGTCGAGCAGCGGCTCGATGCCGCTTTCGCCTTCGTCGACGATTTCGGCCAGCGGCCCGAGCCCATGGCGATAGGCGTTGAGGTCGCCGAGCACGATCCAGTTCGCCTCGCGCCAGCCCGCGCCGAAGCGCTGCCGGATCAGTCCCTTCACCGCCCGCGCCTCGGCCCGGCGCACCGGCAGCGTCGCCACCCGCCCGTCGTCGCGGCCGTTGTTCATCGATTTGAAGTGGCAGCCGAACAGAGCGAGGCTGCGGTCGCCGAAATCGAGCTCGACCTGCAGGCAGTCGCGCGCGAAGACCTTGCCGTCGGGCCCGATCCCGAGCGCGGCGAGATCGCGGTCATGCACCCCGGCCGCCGCGAAGCTGAGATCCTTGTGCGAGCGCAGGCTGACCCGCTGCGGCGCGAGCAGATCGCGCCGCGCCGCGAAGCCGATATCGATGTTGCGCCGGTCATTGCCGTCGAGCAGCGTGAAATGGCCGTAGCGGTGGTCGGCGATGCGGTGGACGTAATTGGCGAAGAAGGCCTGCAGGCTCGCCAGCGAATCGACCTCCTGCAGCATCCAGAGATCGGCCCGCGCCTCCGCCAGAGCGAGCGCCGTCATCTGGCGCTTGTCGTCCTCCAGCGCGACCGCCAGCGAACGCTCGACCGCGTCACGCTCGTCGACGCGCGGAAAATGGAACAGCGACATGGCGGCCGCGGTGTCACCGCGCTCGCCCGAGGAGAAGCGATGACGCGTCAGCAGGTTCTCGACATTGAAGGTGCCGACGCGCAGTTTCATGGGCGGCCGACCGCCTCTCGCAAGCCCTCATCCAGCCCACAGCCCTCATCCTGAGGAGCCGCGCAGCGGCGTCTCGAAGGATGCTCCAGAGATGTGCGGAGCCTCCTGGACCATCCTT
>NZ_JAUXYO010000343.1 GCF_030694325.1 Allobosea sp.
GCTCGAGGCCGAGCCGCCCTCGCCGCCGCGCACCGTCACCAGATTCGAGGCGAAGGGCACTTTGGCCTCGTTCAGCGCGCGGTAGACGCGCTTGAGGGCCTCGCGCTGCAGCGTCGAGGCCTGGGCCGGCTTGGCCGTGAATTTCAGCCGGATCACGACGGCGCTGTCGGTGATGTCGGCGACGCCCTGCATCTTCAGCTGGGCGATGAAGTGAGGCCCGAATTCGGGGTCCTCCAACAGGGCCAGCCCGACCTTCTTGATCGTCTTGCGCGCCTGCTCGATATCGGCCGAGTGGTCGAGCCGGACGTTGAACTTGACCGTCGCCCAGTCGCGACTGGCGTTGGTCAGCTGCTGGATCTGGCCGAAGGGGATGGTGTGGATCTGCCCGCTCTGGTGGCGCAACTGCATCGAGCGCAGCGAAATCTTCTCGACCGTGCCCTTCAGCCGCCCGGTGTCGACATATTCGCCGACGCGGAAGGCATCTTCAAGCATGAAGAAAACGCCGGAGACGATGTCCCGGACAAGCGCCTGCGAGCCGAAGGAAATGGCCAGGCCGAGAATGCCGAAGCCGGCGAGCAGCGGGCCGATGTCGACGCCCATGCGCGACAGCACGATCAGGATGGTGAGGCCGAGCACTGCGCCCAGCACGACCCCGCGCAGGACGGGCAGCACGGTCGCAAGCCGGGAGGGCACGCTGTCGCCGGTGCCCTCCTCCTCGTCCGCGTGGCCGGACGCGCGGGGTTTGGGCGCGCAGGCGTCGAAGAAGACGCGCAGGAAGACGAGCGCCACCCAGCCGGCGAAGCCGAAGACGGCGACGCCTGCCGCCTGCCGCGAGAAGGCGGTGAACTGCGTGGTGCTCATACCGACGAGCAGACCCGCCCACAGCCGAGCCAGGATAAAGAACCCGGCGGCCCAGAGGATGCCGACCGCGGCCGCGCGCAGCGCCGCCCCGGTCGCCCGCGAGAGGGGTGTCTCGCCTTCGGCCATGGCGTGGCGTGCGGACCGGCAGTCGAGCCAGCTGCCGATGCCGACGGCGAGGATCGGAATGATCACGATCGCCGTCTGGGTCAGGGCCGCGGCTTCCGCCCAGCGCGCCCCGTCGGACATCATCGCCGCGGCACGTCCGACCGCCCAGAGCGCGACCGCCGTCGCCATGTAGAACCAGGGAGCGGCCAGCGCGGTCAGGCGCCGCCAGGGACCGGGGGCCGTCGACCCCTTCAGGATCAGCACGGCGAGGTCGTGGCGCATGTCGTAGAACCACCACAGCTTGAACAGCAGCGCCACGAGCCCCGACAACAGCAGCAGGCCAGCCAGGGGATGCGGGCCCGAACCGACGCGCCCGGCGAGCAGCAGCACGACGATGATGACGGGCGTCACCACCGCATAGACCAGCAGCAGCCT
>NZ_JAUXYO010000347.1 GCF_030694325.1 Allobosea sp.
GGGCCGAATATCGGCCTGATCAACTCGCTCGCCACCTTCGCGCGGGTGAACAAATACGGCTTCATCGAGAGCCCCTATCGCCGCATCCGCGACGGCAAGGGCGAGATCGACGACATCGACCATCTCGGCAACCGCCGCGTCCGCTCGGTCGGCGAGCTGATGGAGAACCAGTACCGCCTCGGCCTGCTGCGCATGGAGCGCGCCATCAAGGAGCGCATGTCCTCGGTCGACATCGACACGGTGATGCCGCAGGACCTGATCAACGCGAAGCCCGCGGCCGCCGCCGTGCGCGAATTCTTCGGCTCGTCGCAGCTCTCGCAGTTCATGGACCAGACGAACCCACTCTCGGAAGTCACGCATAAGCGTCGTCTTTCGGCGCTCGGCCCGGGCGGTCTGACCCGTGAGCGCGCCGGCTTCGAGGTGCGCGACGTGCACCCGACCCATTACGGCCGCATCTGCCCGATCGAGACGCCGGAAGGGCCGAATATCGGCCTGATCAACTCGCTCGCCACCTTCGCGCGGGTGAACAAATACGGCTTCATCGAGAGCCCCTATCGCCGCATCCGCGACGGCAAGCAGACTGACGAGATCATCTATCTCTCGGCGATGGAGGAGGCGAAGTACAACGTCGCCCAGGCCAATGCCGCCGTCGATAAGGAAGGCCGTCTGACCGACGACCTGATCGTCTGCCGCCGCGCCGGTGAAGTGATCGTGACGCCGGTCGACAAGGTCGACTTCCAGGACGTGTCGCCCAAGCAGCTCGTCTCGGTCGCCGCGGCGCTGATCCCGTTCCTCGAGAACGACGACGCGAACCGCGCGCTGATGGGCTCGAACATGCAGCGCCAGGCGGTGCCGCTGGTTCGCGCCGACGCCCCCTTCGTCGGCACCGGCATGGAAGCCGTCGTCGCCCGTGACTCGGGTGCCGCGATCGCGGCCCGCCGCGCCGGCATCGTCGACCAGGTCGACGCGACGCGTATCGTCATCCGCGCTTCCGACGAGATGGATCCGACGAAGCCGGGCGTCGACATCTACCGGCTGCAGAAGTTCCAGCGCTCCAACCAGTCGACCTGCATCACGCAGCGGCCGCTGGTGCGCGTCGGCGACGTCATCAAGAAGGGTGACATCGTCGCGGACGGCCCGTCGACCGAGTTCGGCGAGCTCGCGCTCGGCCGCAACGTGCTCGTCGCGTTCATGCCGTGGAACGGCTACAACTTCGAGGACTCGATCCTGCTCTCGGAGAAGATCGTCTCGGACGACGTCTTCACCTCGATCCACATCGAGGAGTTCGAGGTCATGGCCCGCGACACCAAGCTGGGCCCGGAGGAGATCACGCGCGACATTCCCAACGTTTCGGAAGAGGCGCTGAAGAATCTCGACGAAGCCGGCATCGTCTACATCGGCGCGGAAGTGGCGGCGGGCGACATCCTCGTCGGCAAGATCACGCCGAAGGGCGAAAGCCCGATGACGCCGGAAGAGAAGCTGCTGCGCGCCATCTTCGGCGAGAAGGCCTCCGACGTTCGCGACACCTCGCTGCGGGTGCCCCCAGGCGTGCAGGGCACGATCGTCGAGGTGCGCGTGTTCAACCGCCACGGCGTCGACAAGGACGAGCGTGCCCAGGCGATCGAGCGCGAGGAGATCGAGCGTCTCGCGAAGGACCGCGACGACGAGCAGGCGATCCTGGACCGCAACACCTTCGCGCGTCTGGCCGACATCCTGACCGGCAAGACGGGTCTCGCCGGCCCGAAGGGCTTCAAGAAGGACACGGTCATCACCCGCGAGGGCATGTCCGAGTTCCCGCGTTCGCAGTGGTGGCTGTTCGCCACCGGCGACGACGCCCTGATGACCGAAATCGAGGCGATGCGGAAGCAGTACGACGAGTCGAAGAAGCGCCTCGAGCAGCGCTTCCTCGACAAGGTCGAGAAGCTGCAGCGCGGCGACGAGCTGCCGCCCGGCGTGATGAAGATGGTCAAGGTCTTCGTCGCGGTGAAGCGCAAGATCCAGCCGGGCGACAAGATGGCCGGCCGCCACGGCAACAAGGGCGTGGTCTCGCGCATCGTGCCGGTGGAGGACATGCCGTTCCTCGAGGACGGCACCCATGCCGACATCGTGCTCAACCCGCTCGGCGTGCCCTCGCGCATGAATGTCGGGCAGATCCTGGAGACCCATCTGGGATGGGCGGCCGCGGGTCTCGGCAAGCAGATCGGCGCCGCGCTCGACGCCTATCGCAAGGGCCACGACATCAAGGCTCTGCGGGCTTCGTTCGACGCCGTCTACGAGGACAACGAGATCATCGCCTCGATGGACGAGAACGAGCTGGTCGAGATGGGCCAGAACCTGCGCCGCGGCGTTCCGATCGCGACGCCGGTGTTCAACGGCGCCAAGGAGGCCGATATCGAGCGGCTTCTGGAGCAGGCGGGGCTGCATTCCTCGGGTCAGTCAACGCTGTATGACGGGCGCACGGGTGAGCCCTTCGATCGCAAGGTCACCGTCGGCTACATCTACATGCTGAAGCTGCATCATCTGGTCGACGACAAGATCCATGCGCGTTCGATCGGCCCGTACTCGCTCGTCACCCAGCAACCGCTGGGCGGCAAGGCGCAGTTCGGCGGCCAGCGCTTCGGCGAGATGGAGGTCTGGGCACTGGAGGCCTATGGCGCCGCCTACACGCTGCAGGAGATGCTGACGGTGAAGTCGGACGACGTCGCGGGCCGCACCAAGGTCTACGAGTCGATCGTGCGCGGCGAGGACAACTTCGAGGCGGGCATCCCGGAATCCTTCAACGTGCTCGTCAAGGAACTGCGCTCGCTGGGTCTCAACGTCGAACTCAACCAGCGCGGCTTCTGATCGCCTTGCGGAT
>NZ_JAUXYO010000348.1 GCF_030694325.1 Allobosea sp.
CGTGCGCCGTATCGTCATGGCCTATGAGAGCGCGGCCCGGCGCGAGCGCGAGGAACGCGAGGAGCGGATGCGCGCTCCCCTGCCCGAAGCGCCGATCGAGAGCGAGACCGAGGGCCTGAAGCGCACGCTCTCGCGGGAGCGGCCGCGATGAACGACCGACCTCGCGGGCGGCGTTCGGCGCCGCGACCCGCGACATCGCCCGCCTGCCCGGTGATCGCCCTGAGGGCGCAATCACGGCAATGGCGTGCGCTCGGCGATCTCGCTGCCCTGCGCGCGCAGACGCTGCGGGCGATCGAGGCCGGGCTGGCCGTGGCGCCGGTCCAGCCGGCGGCGGGCGCCGAACTCAGCCTGCTGCTGACCGATGATCGTCGCATCCGCATCGTCAACCGGGACTGGCGCGGCTTCGACAAGGCGACCAATGTTCTCTCCTTTCCGGCCGCGTCGGCGGACAGGATCGCGGCGAGCCCCGTCCTGGGCGACATCGTCATCGCCTTCGAGACCGTCGCGGCCGAGGCCGAGGCCGAGGGCAAGGCCCTCGCCGACCATTTCAGCCATCTGGTGATCCACGGCCTGCTGCATCTGCTCGGCGAGGATCACGAGACCGACGCCGACGCGCAGCGCATGGAGGCGCTCGAAGTGGCGGCCCTCGCGCGGCTGCGCATCGCAGACCCCTATGCCGACGGCGACCTCGTCGGCGCGGACGAGGCTGCAGCCGCGCCCACGCCCTTTTCAACCCCGGACCAACCCCACCGATCATGAGCGACGACAGTCGACAGACCCAGCACGAAGCCGCCGGACGCGGCCTCACCCATTGGCTCAGCCATTTCCTCGACAGGCTCGGCCTGCGTGGCGGCGGGACGATCCGCGAAGAGATCACCGACGCCCTGGCCCAGGGCAGCGGCCAGCTCGCCGATCTCAGCGCGCAGGAGCGCGCCATGCTCTCGAATGTGCTCAGCCTGCGTGAGCGCCGTGTCGGCGACGTCATGATCCCCCGCGCCGACATCATCGCCGTGCCGGCGGACGCCACGCTGGACGAGGTCCTGGCCCGGTTTCGGACCGCGGGCCATTCTCGCCTGCCGGTCTTCGACGATTCCCTCGACGACCCCCGCGGCATGGTCCATATCCGCGACTTCCTCGAGTTCATCGCCGGTCAGGCGAGGGCCGAGCCGACGGCGGGCCTGTCTGAGCCCGCCTTCCACGACCTCGCGGCGGTCGATCTGACGCGGACGCTGGCCGATACGAAGATCATGCGGCCCGTGCTCTACGTACCGCCCTCCATGCCGGCGGTCGATCTCCTGGTACGGATGCAGGCGACGCGGACCCATATCGCGCTGGTCATCGACGAATATGGCGGCACGGACGGCCTCGTCACCATCGAGGACCTGATCGAGATCGTCGTCGGCGACATCGAGGACGAGCATGATCTGGAGGAGGCGCCGACGATCGCGCCCGACGGCAATGGCCGCTTCACCGCCGATGCCCGCGCGACCCTCGACGAGCTGAAGGAGGCGACGGGGATCGATCTGTCGGACGATCCAGTGGCCGAAGACGTCGACACGCTGGGCGGACTGATCGTCACGCTAGCGGGCCATGTTCCCGCCAGCGGCGAGATCGTCGAGGGGCCGGGCGGCCTCACCTTCGAGATCCTCGAAGCCGATCAGCGCCGGGTCAAGCGCCTGAGCATCGTCCAGCGAGTCTCCGGCGAGAGCGGCGACAGAGCGGCGGAAGCGAGTTGATGGGCTTCGCCGGCCTGGCGGACGGCGTCATTCTCGCCTGGGGATGGCGCAGACGACTGATCGCGCTCGCCGCCGGGGCGAGCGGTGCGCTCGCCCTCCCGCCGCTGGACCTCTGGCCGCTGATCGTCGTGCCGATGACCGCCGCGATCTGGCTGATCGACGGTGCGGTCGGCACCGGCACGGCCGCGCGGTTCCGCGCGGCCGCCGCGGCCGGCTGGTGGTGGGGTTTCGGCTTCTTCCTGGCCGGGCTGTGGTGGCTGGGCGCCGCCTTCCTCGTCGAAGCGGACAAGTTCGCCTGGGCGATGCCGCTGGGCGTGGTGGCGCTGCCGGCCCTGCTCGCGTTCTTCCCGGCGCTCGCCTTCGGCTGCGCGCGGCTGCTCTGGCCCAGCGGCACCGGGCGGATCCTGATCCTCGCCATCATGCTTTCGCTCAGCGAATGGCTGCGCGGGCATGTCCTGACCGGTTTTCCCTGGAACGTCTACGGGATGATGCTGGCCGGGCAGCCGCACATCGCCCAGATCGCCTCGGTCATCGGCCTGTATGGGCTGACGCTTCTCTCCGTCGCGATCGGGGCCGCGCCCGCGACGCTGGGCACGGCCGAGCGCCCCCGGGCACGGTGGCAGGCGCCCGTCATGGCGCTCGTCGCGCTGGCCGGGCTGATCGGCTTCGGGCTGTGGCGCGTCCCGGCCGATGCAGTGCCGTTGGTCGCCGGCGTCAAGCTGCGGCTGATGCAGCCCAACCTGCCGCAGGACGCGAAATTCAACGCCCGCAACGGCGAAGCGATCCTGAACCAGTATCTGGCACTGAGCGACCGGGCGACGAGCCCCGCCACGCCGGGCGTCCAGGCCGTGACCCATCTGATCTGGCCGGAATCGGCCTTTCCCTTCCTGCTCGGGCGCACGCCCCAGGCGCTGTCGCGCATTGGCGCATTGCTGCCGCCCGGCACGACGCTGATCACCGGCGCAGCCCGTGCCGGCGAGACACTGCCCGGCGAGAGCCGCCCGCCGATCTTCAACGCGATCCAGGTCGTCGACGACGAGGGCGCGATCGTCTCGAGCTACGACAAGGTGCATCTCGTCCCCTTCGGCGAATATCTGCCGGCGGTGCTGGAACGGCTGATCCGGAGCGTCGGGCTGTCCGAATTCGTCTCCGTGCCCGGCGGTTTCGCGGCGGGGACGCGCCGGCTGCCCCTGGCGATCCGCGGCCTGCCGCCGGCCGCCCCGCTGATCTGCTACGAGGTCGTCTTCCCGGCCGAGGTGGCGCCGCAAGGTCCCCGGCCCGGCTTCATGCTCAACCTGACCAATGACGGCTGGTTCGGCCGGACCAGCGGCCCGTACCAGCATTTCGCCCAGGCCAGACTGCGCGCGATCGAGGAGGGGCTGCCACTGGTGCGGGTCGCGAATACGGGCATTTCCGCCGTGACGGACGGCTATGGCCGGGTTCTCGGCAGCCTGCCTCTCGGCAGCGAAGGCGTCCTCGACATGGGCCTGCCGCGCGCTGGCCCCGCCACGTCCTACAGCCGGTTCGGCGACCTCATCTATGCCGCCATGCTCGCAGGATTCCTGCTCCTGTCCCGCAGCCTGCGCCGCCACTAATCCCATTTGGAACTTGTAAACCGACCGGGTAAGGTCCTCGCCTCCGCCGCCTCGAACCAATTGACTGTGCCGGCCCGCGCGATCATGCATCCCAGCCGGCGCCCCTAGCCAAGGCCAACACCATGTTGAAGAAAGTCCCCAACCCGATCGACCGTCATGTCGGCAGTCGTGTCCGCATGCAGCGGATGCTGGCCGGCGTGAGCCAGGAAAAGCTCGGCGACGCCTTGGGGCTGACGTTCCAGCAGGTCCAGAAATACGAGAAGGGGTCGAACCGGATCAGCGCGAGCCGGCTGCAGCAGATCGCCAAGATGCTCGACGTGCCCGTTTCCTTCTTCTTCGAGGGCGCCCCCACGGGCGACATGCCGACCGGGGGCTTCTCCGATTCCGCCGCCAATGCCTATGTCTCGGACTTCATGTCCAGCAGCGAAGGCGTGCAGCTGACCAAGGCCTTCGTCCGCATCAAGAGCGCCAAGGTCCGGCGCCGGATCATCGACCTCGTCGAGACGCTGGCGGAGGAAGACGGCGCAAACGGCTGATTTTTGCTCGCTGCGCGTTCTGCTTGCCGAACGAGGCTCCCGATAAACGGATTGTCGTGCTTGACGGCGAACGCGTCCACTGCAAAGAGGATGCCGCTTTTCCGTCGATCGGCCCTTCTTCGTGCCGGTCTCCGTCCCACCGCTGATCAAGGGCTGTCCGACCGTGTCACGCCAGAATTACCTGTTCACCAGCGAATCCGTCGGCGAGGGCCATCCCGACAAGATCTGCGACCGGATCTCCGACGAGGTCGTCGACCTGTTCTTCAAGGAAGCCGCCAAGGCCGGCATGGATGCCGCCCAGGTGCGCGTCGCCTGCGAGACGCTGGCCACGACCAACCGCGTCGTCATCGCCGGCGAGGTCCGCACCTCGCTCGACGAAAAGGCGATGAAGAGCAAGGTCAAGTCGGCCGCCCGCCGCGCGATCAAGGCGATCGGCTACGAGCAGGACGGCTTCCACTGGAAGAAGTGCAAGATCGACGTTCTGCTGCACGCCCAGTCGGCCGACATCGCCCAGGGCGTCGACGCCTCCGGCAACAAGGACGAGGGTGCCGGCGACCAGGGCATCATGTTCGGCTACGCCTGCCGCGAGACGCCGGAGCTGATGCCGGCGCCGATCTACTATTCGCACAAGATCCTCGAAGTGCTGGCCAAGGCCCGCCACGCGAAGGAAGGCGGCGCAGCCAAGCTCGGCCCGGACGCCAAGAGCCAGGTCACGGTCAAGTACGAGAACGGCAAGCCGGTCGGCGTGACCCAGATCGTGCTCTCGACCCAGCACACCGACGAGAGCCTGTCCTCGGCCGACGTCCGCAAGATCGTCGAACCCTATATCCGCGCGACCCTGCCCGAGGGCTGGATCTCGAAGGAGACCGTCTGGCACGTCAACCCGACCGGCAAGTTCGTCATCGGCGGCCCCGACGGCGATGCCGGCCTGACCGGCCGCAAGATCATCGTCGACACCTATGGTGGTGCTGCGCCCCATGGCGGCGGCGCCTTCTCCGGCAAGGACCCGACCAAGGTCGACCGTTCGGCGGCCTATGCGGCGCGCTATCTCGCCAAGAACGTCGTCGCGTCCAAGCTCGCCGAGCGCTGCACGATCCAGCTCTCCTACGCCATCGGCGTCGCCAAGCCGCTGTCGATCTATGTCGACCTGCACGGCACCGGGAAGGTCGACGAGGCCAAGCTGGAGAAGGTGCTCGGCGAGGTCATGGACCTGACCCCGCGCGGCATCCGCACCCATCTGCAGCTCAACAAGCCGATCTACGCCAAGTCGGCGGCCTATGGCCATTTCGGCCGCAAGGCCGGCCGCGACGGCAGCTTCTCCTGGGAGAAGACCGATCTGGTCGACGCGCTGAAGAAGGCCGTCGCCTGAGCGCAGGCTTCGAACTGACATCGATAAAGGCCGGGCTCAGTCCCGGCCTTTTTCTTTTGGCGGATTGCGCTAGAAACGCGCCGTCATCCTGGCCGTAGCGAAGCGGAGCGCCGGGATCCGTCATCGGGCAGCATCGGCGACTCATGATGGATCCCGGAACTGCGCGGCTTCGCCGCTTGTCCAGGATGACGCGCGTTTCCCTGAGACATTTTCAAAGACCGCTCATGACACACGACTACGATGCCGACCGCGCCTTCTTCGGCCGGCGCAAGGGCAAAGCCCTGCGCGACGGCCAGAGCACGATGATCGACACCGTGCTGCCCAAGCTGCGGCTGCCCGAGGCGGACATCCCCGACCTTGCGGCCCTGTTCCCGCAGGCCGTGGACGCCGTGCGGCTGGAGATCGGCTTCGGCGGCGGCGAACACCTGCTCCATCGCATGCGGGAAAGCCCGCAGATCGGCTTCATCGGCGTCGAGCCCTTCATCAACGGCATGGCAAAATTCCTCGCGGTGATCGAACGCGAGGGCCTGACCAACATTCGCATCTGGGACGGCGATGCGGCGCTGATGCTGCCGCGCCTGCCGGCGGGCTCCCTCGACGCGATCGACCTGCTCTATCCCGACCCCTGGCCGAAGCGGCGTCAGCGCAAGCGCCGTTTCGTCTCCGACCGCACGCTGGGGCTGTTCGCGCGGACGCTGCGTCCGGGCGGGCGCTTCCGCTTCGCCAGCGACATCGACGACTATGTCGGGTGGACGCTGGCGCGGCTGGCACGCTCGCCGGATTTCGACTGGACCGACGCCAGGGCCGACGATTGGCGGCAGCCCTATCCGGGCTGGATCCGGACCCGCTACGAGGCCAAGGCCGTGGCGGCCGGCCGGGTGCCGAGCTATCTCACGGCTGTGCGTCGCGCATCCTGAGGAAGCCGAGCACGCGCTGAGCGGTCTCCTTGGGGATCGTCCGGAAATGCTGCCGGGCCCGCTCGACCGCGGCGTCCGACTTGCCGAAATCCTTGCGCAGCCCAATGAGGGCCGCCGCCGTATCCCAGGACCAGCCGAGACCGCGGGCGAGGAGCAGGACCGCGTCGCGATCCGGCCCGCGAATGGCCTGTTCGGCCGCGGGCAGGCTCAGCTCCGACAGCACCGCGACGGCGCATATCGCATGCTCGGCGGCCCCTGCCGCGGCGAAGCGGATGATGGCGGCCTCGTCGAGTTCCTTCGCCTGATGGAGACGGTTGATCTCCGTCAGTGCTTCGTTGACCGTTTCGAGGTTGCCCTGGATTTCCGCATCCGCGGCGACGGCCCGCGCGCCACGCTCGACCGCGTCCCCGATGGCCGCGGCCATGTCCGGATCGAGGTCGGCGAAGAGGCGACGCCGGGCCGAGTTCTTCGCCGCCGCCATCAACTGGGCGGCGAGTTCGGCCGGCAGGTCGCTGCGGTCCCCGAGGGCCGTCTGCAGCGCATCGTCCTGGTTTGCGCGCATGACGAGCACGCCCATGCCGTGATGGGAGAAACGCGCCTTGTGATTGGCGGCGATGGCATGGGTCACCAGCCGCCCGCCGCGCAGGATCAGGAAATCGGTGACCGGCTCGGCGATGTCGTCGCGCTCGGAGATGGCGAGCATGTGATCGCGCCCCTTCGCCGCGGAAATGGCGACGAGATCCTGGTCGGTGAGGCGGGGCGAGGCGACCAGGACCGGGCGGGCCACCGCGATCTCGTCCAAGGCGAGCTGGCGGACCACGCCGGCCGGCGCGTTGGGAACCGGGGCCAGCCGCTCCGAGAGTTCGATGCGCGCCCTGAGCTCGATCGCCCGCGAAAGCCGACCGATCACGACGTCGAAGATGCCGACCTGGTCCTCGTCCATCACGGCGGCAGTGCTGAGGAACAGATCGGTCAGGCGCGACAGGATCTGCGTCCGTTCGTCGGCGGAGCCGCGCACCATCGTCGTCTCGAGATCGCGCAACAGCGAACTGACAGAACTCATACCCGATCCCCAAACAACGCGCAGCAGCCTCACCATGGCGCAGAAGGATGACCAGCGCGTTAGCGGCGTCCCGCCCTGGTACCGGGGGTGTGACAGAGCCTGGCGGGAAGAACTCTTGCCAGCCGGGCCGATGCGGACTAAATAGCGCGTAACAGCTCTGGTTCCGGTGTAAGCCGATGATCAAGAGCGGGCCGGAAGGCCCGCTCTTTTTTGTTGGCCACAGCCCTGCCCGAGCCGGAGCATGACGCGGGCCGAGCGGGCCGATGCGGCACCACGCGATCATGCACCATCCTTCGATCGCGGCCGGCTCGACCGGCCGAAGGCAAGGCAGCCAGGGCATGAACGAGCCGAACGCCACGGAACAGGACAACGACCGGCGCCTCGTCGTCGAGAGCGGCGTCGCCGCACGCGTCGCCGCGATCATCGAGCCGGCGATCGTCGATCTCGGCTACCGTCTGGTGCGCGTGCGCGTCACCGGCCAGAACGGCTGCACCGTGCAGATCATGGCCGAGCGGCCCGACGGCACGATGAATGTCGAGGGGTGCGAGGAGGTCAGCCAGGCGGTCTCTCCGGCGCTCGACGTCGACGATCCGATCCAGGTGCCCTATCATCTCGAAGTGTCCTCGCCCGGAATCGACCGGCCGCTGGTGCGGGCGGGCGACTTCGCGCGCTGGGCCGGGCATCTCGCCAAGATCGAGACCGAGACACCCGTGCATGGCCGCAAGCGCTTCCGCGGCATCCTGCGCGGCGTCGAGGGCGAGAACGCCCTGCTCGCGCGCGACGACGCGAAATCCGAGGAGGAGCGCGACGTCGCGATCCCGATCACGCTGATCAGCGATGCCCGGCTGGTGCTGACCGACGCGCTCGTCACGGAATCGTTGCGCCGCGGCAAGGCCGGACTGCCTCCCGAAATGCCGACCGCTGACGAGATCGCCGCGCCGCCCAAGGGCCGGAAGAAATCGCTGGGGCCGCGCCCCGACAAGACACGCGGACAGATTCCGCCAGACACAACCGAAGAGGAGTGAGCGCCATGGTGGTCGCAGCCAACAGGCTCGAATGGCTTCAGATCGCGGACGCCGTCGCCCGCGAGAAATCCATCGACCGGCAGATCGTGCTGGATGCGATGGAGGACGCCATCGCCCGTGCCGCCCGCTCGCGCTACGGCGCCGAGACCGATGTCCACGCCGAGATCAGCACCAAGACCGGCGAACTGCGCCTGGCGCGCCATCTCCAGGTGGTCGACAGCGTCGAGAACCCGGCCGTCGAGATCACGGTCGACGAGGCCAAGCGCCACAACCCGGCCGCCCAGGTCGGCGACGTGATCGCCGATCCGCTGCCGCCCTTCGATTTCGGCCGCATCGCCGCCCAGGCCGCCAAGCAGGTCATCGTGCAGAAGGTGCGCGAGGCCGAGCGCGACCGCCAGTACGACGAGTACAAGGATCGCATCGGCGAGATCGTCAACGGCGCGGTCAAGCGCGTCGAATACGGCAACGTCTTCGTCGATCTCGGCCGCGGCGAGGCGATCATCCGCCGCGACGAGATGATCCCGCGCGAGACCTTCAAGGTCGGCGACCGCGCCCGCGCCTATGTCTACGACGTGCGCCGCGAGCCCCGCGGCCCGCAGATCTTCCTCTCCCGCACCCATCCGCAGTTCATGGCCAAGCTCTTCGGCCAGGAAGTGCCGGAAATCTACGACGGCATCGTCGAGGTGAAGGCGGTCGCCCGCGACCCCGGCTCGCGCGCCAAGATCGCCGTCATCTCCCGCGATTCCTCGATCGATCCCGTCGGCGCCTGCGTCGGCATGCGCGGCTCGCGCGTGCAGGCCGTGGTCGGCGAGCTCCAGGGCGAGAAGATCGACATCATCCCGTGGTCGCCCGACGTCGCGACCTTCGTCGTCAATGCGCTGCAGCCGGCGGAAGTCGCCAAGGTCGTGCTCGACGAGGAGGCCGACAAGATCGAGGTCGTGGTGCCCGACGAGCAGCTCTCGCTCGCGATCGGCCGCCGCGGCCAGAATGTCCGCCTGGCCTCGCAGCTCACCGGCTGGGACATCGACATCCTGACCGAGGCGGAGGAGTCCGAGCGGCGCCAGAAGGAATTCGTCAGCCGCACCGACATCTTCATGAACGCGCTGAACGTCGACGAGACGGTCGGCCAGCTGCTCGCCTCGGAAGGTTTCCGCAGCGTCGAGGAGGTCGCCTATGTCGATCTCGCGGAACTGGCCTCGATCGAGGGCTTCGACGAGGAGACGGGTGCGGAGATCCAGTCCCGTGCGCAGGACTATCTCGCCGCGGTCGAGGCCGAGTTCGACGAGAAGCGTCGCGCGCTGGGCGTCGAGGACGCGCTACGCGAAGTTCCCGGCATCACCACCGCGATGATGGTGGCGCTGGGCGAGAACGACGTGAAGAGCGTCGAGGATCTCGCCGGCTGCGCCACCGACGATCTCGTCGGCTGGACCGAGCGCAAGGATGGCGAGACGACGCGTCATTCCGGCTATCTCGACGGCTTCGACCTGTCGCGGCAGGACGCCGAGGCGATCGTCATGGCCGCCCGCGTCCAGGCCGGCTGGGTCGAGGCGCCCTCTGACGACGCCGAGCCCGCCGCCGAGGAGACGGCCGAGGCCTGAGGCCGGAGCCCGCGATGAAACCGGCCGCGGCGCGCGGCGCGCGCGAGACGCCACAGGCCCGCAGGGACGGGCCGGAGCGGAGCTGCGTCGTGACGCGGACGGTCAAGTCCCCCGACGACCTGATCCGCTTCGTCGTCGGGCCGGAGGGCGTGCTGGTGCCGGATCTGCGGCGCAAGCTGCCCGGCCGCGGCGTCTGGGCCAGCCTCAGCGCCGCGACCGTCGCCGAGGCCGTCAGGCGGCGGGCCTTCGAACGCTCGCTGAAGACGAAGGTCGTCGTCCCGCCCGATTTGGGTGACATGATCGACGCTCTGATGCTGAAGGATGCGCTGCAGGCGCTGGCGATGGCCAACAAGGCGGGGCTGGTCCAGGCCGGCTTCGCCAAGGTCGAGGCGGTGATCGGTTCCGGCCGCTGTGCTGCCGTGATCGAGGCCAGCGACGGCGCCGAGGACGGGCGCCGCAAGATCGGCCAGGCCCTGCGACGAGCTGAAATCGCGCGCGAGGAAGCCCGGCTGAAGCCACGGAAGGTGCCCGTCGTGGCAATTTTCGCGGCAGCGGATTTGGAATTGGCGTTGGGGCGCGCACATGTGATACATGCGGCGCTTGCTCCAGGACCAGCGGCCGAGGGTTTCCTCTCCCGCTGGCGTCGGCTCGTTCGCTATCGGACGAACGACGCTGGTGCAACCGCCCCGGAGGAGCCCACCGGCTCCGACCCCGCAGGTGACGATTCCGTAGACCATCGAACGACCGAACCGGCTGGACCGAACGCGGCAGGACCGAGCACAGAATGAGCGATACCAAGACCCCGGGCGACAAGACCTTGACCGTCAGCCCTCCGAAGACCCTGACCCTGAAGCGTCCTGTCGAGCAGAGCACTGTCCGGCAGAGCTTCTCGCATGGGCGCTCCAAGCAGGTCGTCGTCGAGGTCAAGCGGCGCGTCGCCGGACCTGAGGTCAAGGAGCCCGTGGCACCCCGCGCGCCCGCGCCGCAGGTCCAGCAGGCCGCGCCGCGTCCGGCTCCCGCGGCACCGACCCCGCCGCCCCGCCCTGCCTCCGGCATGCTGCTGCGCACCCTGTCAGAGGACGAGAAGGAGGCGCGCCAGCGCGCACTGTCCGACTCGCGTGGCCGTGAGGCTGAGGCCCGCCGCATCGCCGAGGAAGAGGCCCGCGCCCGTGCGCTGGCCGCCGAGCGCGAGCGCCAGGAGCGCGAAG
>NZ_JAUXYO010000353.1 GCF_030694325.1 Allobosea sp.
CCAGGATGGATCCCGGTCGACCTGCGGTCGCCCAGGATGACGGTCGAGGTTCGGGAGAGACCCCCCTCAGCGCATCTGCTGCGACATCTGCGCGTTGAAGGCGTCGAAGGGCAGCTCGGCGACGCGGAACCAGAGGTTCTCCTTCTTCCAGTACGGCAGGAAGGAATCGTAGAACGTCTTGAACTCGGCGTTCTTCGAAGCGAGGTCGGCATACATCGCGAAGGCCTCCTTGAAGGCCGCCGCCATCACCTCCTGCGGGAAGGGCCGCAGCTCGGCACCCGCTCCGGCGAGGCGAATCAGCGCGTCGGGGTTGCCGTGGTCGTATTTCGCCACGCAGAGCGCGTTGGCCTCGGCGCAGGCCGCCTCGACGATCGCCTTGTAGGCGGCCGGCAGCGCGTTCCACTTCTCCAGGTTGACGAGGAAGCTGACATTGGCGTTCCCCTCCCAGAAGCCGGGGTAGTAGTAATACTTCGCGACCCGCTGGAAGCCGAGCTTCTCGTCGTCATAGGGCCCGGAGAACTCGACCGCGTCGAGCGTGCCGCGCTCCAGCGCAGGATAGATGTCGCCGCCGGCGATCTGCTGCGGGACGACGCCGAGCTTGGCCATGATCTGCCCGCCCATGCCCGCGATGCGCATCTTCAAGCCCTTCAGATCCTCCAGCGTCTTGATTTCCTTGCGGAACCAGCCGCCCATCTGAGCGCCGGTGTTACCCGAGGGGATGGTGTAGAGGCCCTGCTTCTTCATGAAGGCGCGGCAGAGCTCCAGCCCGCCGCCGGCATAGAGCCAGGCATTCTGCTGGCGGGTGTTGAAGCCGAAGGGCAGCGAGGTCTCGAAGGCGAAGGCCGGGTCCTTGCCGATGTAGAAGCTCGACAAGGTATGGCTGCACTCGACCGTGCCGTTCTGCACGGCGTCGAGCGCCTGGAGGCCGGGCACGATCTCGCCGGGCGCGAAGACCTGGATCTGGAAGTTCCCGTCCGTCGCCTCGGCCACGCGCTTGGCGACCTGGGTCGAGAGCCCGAACAGCGTGTCGAGGCTCTTGGGATAGCTCGAGGTCAGCCGCCACGTGATCTTCGGCTGCGCCTGGGCGATGGCGGGTGCGGCGACGAGTGCGCTGCCGGCTGCGCCGCCCGCGGCGGTCTTGACGAAACGACGACGATCCATGGTGTCCTCCGGTAGGCTTGTCTGGTTTTGGCTCGGGCCCCGTGCGTCGGTGGAAACGACCGCGGCAGCCCTTGGACGGGGTCATGGCACGAAAGCCGTGGCGAAACCACGGCGGTCCCGCCGGGGCCGCCCTGCGCGCCACGCGACGAAAAAGCCGGCGGCACAGGGGCCACCGGCTCGTTTCCTCGCCGCCGCCGATCCGGCGGCGGTCAACGTTTCGAGATCAGTTCTTCGCGATGAAGCACTGTCCGCCCGCGGACTGAAGCGCCGTGCACATCGATGTCGCATCGTCGCGGGAATAGGGACCGACGCGCAGGCGATAGACGGTCTTGCCGCCGGCGAGCTCGGTCTTGCGGATGATCGGAG
>NZ_JAUXYO010000007.1 GCF_030694325.1 Allobosea sp.
GGCCATGGAGGCCGGCTCGCCGGGCTGGCCGCCGAAAAGATCGCCGTTGTCCACCATGATCCGCCTGAAAGTCCCCGATTCGCAACGTTCGATCATAGCCCAGATGGGTTGCCGACGCGTCCGGATCTTGTCCTACAGCGATGCCGTGCTGCTGGGAACCGGCCCTGTTCAAGCCGCGTTAAGGCGAGGTCGGCCATGCTGGCGGGAATGCGACAGGCGCGCCGCTGCGGTGGCTGCGACATTGGCGCGGAAGTGAGGGGGAACGACATGGCGACCAACGACATGGCGAGCATGGGATCGCGCGTGACGATCGCGGGGCTGGAGCGGGCGGCGCGCTGCGCTGGCGAAGCCTTCGGCCATGAGGAACTGGCTGGCTATGGCGACGCGGCCTTCCAGTCCGGTTGGCGGGCGCGGCTGAGCGCGGGTTTCTCCGCCATGCTCGGACGTCTGGTGCCCGGCACCCGCTGAACCCCGAGCGGGCCTGACGGCACCGCCGCGCAGTCACGGCAAAACATCAACCTTTTCGCCCTAGCGTGCGAGCGGAAAGGTATCTTGCCCATGCGATGCGTCATCGTCAGCGATTTCGGTGCCGTTAATGGCGGCGCAGCCAAGGTGGCCATCGAGAGCGCGCGCGGTTTGGCCGAGGCCGGCGTCGATGTTGTCTTCGCCTGTGCGATCGGGCCCGTCTCGCCGCGGCTCGACCATCCCCGCATCGACGTCCAGCGCTTCGAGGGCGAGGAGATCTGGAAGGTCGGGGGCCGCATCGCGGCCGCCCGCCAAGGCATCTGGAACGCGGCTGCGCATGCCTTCCTGACGGCGCTGCTCGCGCGCCAGCCGGCCGGGACGATCGTCCATCTGCATCAGTGGACCAAGGCCTTCAGCCCCGCGGCGATCGCAGCGGCGAGCGAAAGCGGGCTGCCGGTGGCGATCACCCTGCACGACTATTTCTCGTTCTGCCCGACCGGCGGCTATTTCGACTTCAAGGCCGGGGCGCCCTGCGCGCGACGGCCGATGTCGGGCGGCTGCATGGCGGCGAATTGCGACCGCGAGAGCTATGCCCACAAGCTCGTCCGCGTCGCCCGGCAATGGCGCTCCGACGAGGCGCTGCGGGCGCTCGCCCAGCCGCTGTTCATCCATGTCAGCGATTTCGCGCGCGACGTCGCGCGTCCGTTCCTGCCGCGGCAGGCGCGCCATGTCGTGGTCGAGAACATGATGGAGGCCGAGATGCGGCCGCCCGCCGACGTCGCCGACAACCGGCATGCGCTCTTCCTCGGTCGCTTTACACAGGAAAAGGCCGGTAACATCCTGGCTGCGGCGGCGCGCGAGGCGGGCATGCAGGTGCGGTTCGTCGGCGAGGGACCGCTGCGCGACGAGATCTTGAAGGCCAATCCAGCCGCCGATATCGCCGCCTGGCTTCCCGCCGAGCGCGTCTTCGAAGAGATCGAGCGCGCCCGCTGCCTCGTCCTGCCTTCGCTCTGGTACGAGCCCGGGCCGCTGGTCGTGGCCGAGGCGCGCTCGCGCGGCGTGCCCGTCGTGCTCGCCCGCACGACCGGGCCGGCCGGCTGGATCCGCGATGGCGAGGACGGGATCTTGGTCGATGGCGGCGATGTCGCGGGTCTGGCGGCGGCGCTCGCGCAGCTTCAGGACGACGACACGGCGCGTCGGATGGGAGAGGCCGCCTACAGGCGCTACTGGGCCGACCCGCTGACGGTCGAGCGCCATGTCGCGCGCATGCTCGCCGCCTATGAGACGCTGGCCCACGCACCTCAGGCGGCCAACGCCGCCGGATAGGCGCCGCGATCGCCGCCTCGGGCTCAGCCGCCGCGCCGGCCCGGAAAACTCGCCCCGGCTCGAAAAAACAGCCGGGGTGTCGCCACCCCGGCTGCAAAGGTGGACCGCGAACGGCGGTCGGGAGGAAGCTCGCGGCCGGCCGCTCGGGCCGGCCGAAATCCTCAGTAGGAGTAGTACATCGCGAACTCGACCGGGTGCGGCGTCATCTCGAAACGCGCCACGTCCTGCATCTTGAGTTCGATGTAGCTCTCGATGAAGTCGTCGTTGAAGACGCCGCCGGCCTTGAGATAGGCGTTGTCCTTCTTGAGCGACTCTAGGGCCTCGCGCAGCGAACCGCAGACCGTCGGGATCTTCTTCAGCTCGCGCGGCGGCAGGTCGTAGAGATCCTTGTCCATGGCCGGGCCCGGATCGATCTTGTTCACGATTCCGTCGATGCCGGCCATCAGCATGGCCGCGAAGGCGAGATAGGGGTTCGCCATCGGATCGGGGAAGCGGACCTCGACGCGCTTGGCCTTCGGCGAGGTCGTCCACGGAATACGGCAGGAGGCCGAGCGGTTGCGGGCCGAATAGGCCAGCAGCACCGGCGCCTCATAGCCCGGGACGAGACGCTTGTAGGAGTTCGTCGACGGGTTGGTGAAGGCGTTCAGGGACTTGGCGTGCTTGATGATGCCGCCGATGTACCACAGGCACTCCTGCGAGAGGTCGGCATACTTGTTGCCGGCCATGATCGGCTTGTCGTTCTTCCAGATCGACTGGTGGACATGCATGCCCGAGCCGTTGTCGCCATAGATCGGCTTCGGCATGAAGGTCGCGGTCTTGCCGTAGCTCTGGGCGACGTTGTGGATGCAGTACTTGTAGACCTGCATCGTGTCGGCCATCAGCGTCAGCGTGTCGAACTTCAGGCCGAGCTCATGCTGGGCGGAAGCGACCTCGTGGTGGTGCTTCTCGACCTTGGCGCCCATCGCCGCCATGGCCGCCAGCATCTCGCCGCGCATGTCCTGCGCCGAATCCTGCGGCGGGACGGGGAAGTAGCCGCCCTTGGTGGCGATGCGGTGGCCGAGATTGCCGCCCTCATACTCGGTCATGCCGTTGATCGGCAGCTCGACATTGTCGAGCTTGAAGCCGGTGTTGTACGGGTCGGCCGCGATCTTCACGTCGTCGAAGACGAAGAATTCGGCCTCGGGGCCGACATAGATCGTGTCGCCGATGCCGGTCGACTTGAGATAGGCCTCGGCCTTCTTGGCGATGCCGCGCGGGTCGCGGCCATAGGGCTCGCCGGTCGCGGGCTCGAGCACGTCGCAGGTGATGACCATGGTCGCCGCCGAGAAGAACGGGTCCATCACGGCCGTCGTCGGGTCGGGCATCAGCAGCATGTCGGATTCGTTGATCGCCTTCCACCCGGCGATCGAAGAGCCGTCGAACATCGTGCCTTCGGCGAAGATGTCCTCGTCGATCATCGTGACGTCGAAGGTCACATGCTGCCACTTGCCGCGCGGGTCGGTGAAGCGGAAGTCGACATATTTGACGTCGTTGTCCTTGATCGCCTTGAGGACATCCTTGGCGTTCTTCATCTCAGCATTCCTCTTATGGTCGTTTCTCAACTCACGCGATCCGCGGGGCCTTTTGACCGCCGGGCCGACGAACTTGCGGGTCGGGATGAGCCCTCAGATCGCGTCCGCGCCGGTTTCTCCGGTGCGGATGCGGATCGCCCCCTCCACCGTCGATACAAAAATCTTGCCATCGCCGATCCGGCCGGTCTGGGCGGCTTTCATGATGGCCTCGATGGCGCCGTCGACCATCTCGTCGGCCAGCACGATCTCGATTTTGACCTTCGGCAGGAAGTCGACGACGTATTCGGCGCCGCGATAGAGTTCGGTGTGGCCCTTCTGCCGCCCGAAGCCCTTGGCCTCGAGAACGGTGATGCCCTGCAGGCCGACCTCCTGAAGCGCCTCCTTCACCTCGTCCAGCTTGAACGGCTTGATGATCGCTTCGATCTTCTTCATGCGCGGACCGGCCTCCCTTGCGCCGAACTCGACTCCGGCAGGACGCCGGAACCCTCTGCCACCGTCGTCCGGCCCGCTGGGGTTGGCCCGGCCGGCAGGCTCGGACCGGCCCGGCGGGGCCGACGGCAACATCCTCACCTCTGCTCATAGCATCGGCGCCCGTCTCTCGCTACGCGCAGCCCTCCCGCCGGATGCGCGTTCATCGGGCAGAAAACAGATTATAAAATAGGCAAATGGTCAATCGATAGTCAGATTGGCTCTGCTGCTCTGCCCTTGCTGCGCCTTCCGCGCTGCCTGATGATGTCTGGATGACCCGCTACGCTCGATCCGACCTCGCTCTGCTCGATGTGGCCGGCATGGCTCGGGCCGATCGCGCCGTCATCGCGGCCGGCACGCCGGGGGCCATCCTGATGGAGCGCGCTGGCAAGGCGGTGGCCGACGCTGTCGATCGCCGGACGCCGCCGGGCGCGCGCATCCTGGTGCTCTGCGGGCCCGGCAACAATGGCGGCGACGGCTTCGTGGCGGCGCGGTTGCTGGCACGGCGAGGCCGCCCCGTGACGCTGGCGCTGCTGGGAGACCGGGCGAAGGTCTCCGGCGATGCCGCCGCCATGGCGGCGGCCTGGAGCGGGCCGGTGGAAACGCCCGGTTCGCTCGAGCCAGAGGCCTATGGTCTGATCGTCGATGCGCTGTTCGGTGCCGGGCTGAACCGCCCCCTCGACGGGGAGGCGGCCGCGCTGGTCGCGGCGATCAACGCGGCGCAGCGGCCGGTCGTGGCGGTCGATGTTCCCAGCGGGCTCTCCGGCGACACGGGATGCGCCATCGGGCCCGTCGTCGCGGCTATGGAGACGGTCACCTTCTTCCGGCTCAAGCCCGGGCATCTGCTCTGGCCGGGGCGTGGCCTCTGCGGCACCGTCACGCTGGCCGATATCGGCATCGACCCCGCGCTCGTCTTCACGCCCGCCAGCCCGCCGACGCTGTTTCGCAACGCGCCGCCGCTTTGGTGCGAAGCCTGGCCGTCCCACGCGCCCGACACGCATAAATATCGCCGGGGCGCGGTGCTGGTGGTCGCCGGCGGCCTCGCCGGCGTCGGCGCGCCGCGTCTGGGAGCAAGCGCCGCGCTGCGGCTCGGGGCGGGACTGGTGACTGTCGCCTGCCGTCCCGAGGCGCTCGCGGCGCAC
>NZ_JAUXYO010000004.1 GCF_030694325.1 Allobosea sp.
CCCGCGCCCGCCGGGCGCAGCGTCACCGTCGCCCGCGCCCGGACGACGGCGCCCGTGACCGCGCCGATCGCCGGCCCGAGCCCGGCCGCGGCGCTCGGCTTCAGCCATGCCGAGCCCAGCGACGCCCGCACCGGCTCGTTCAGCGGCCCGGCGGTCAGGCCGCTGCCGACGAACTTCATCCAGAACTGAAGCATCGGCGCCGCATTAACCGATTGCTGACCCCGCTCGCGCCACACTGCAGGCGATTCGCCAACAGTGAGAGTGATATGGGACAGGTTTTGCAGTTTCGGCTTCCGCCGGCCCGGGACGAGGTTCTGCCCGGCGCCGAGATCGATCTGCTCTCGGCGGTCGATTTCGCCCTGCGCGACCTGATCGACATCGCCAACCATGTCACGCTGGACGCCGTGCGCGAACAGGCCCGGGCCTGCCACGCCATGCTGGCGGCAGCCTATGACGCCGAGTTCGAGCGCGCCTGAGCCCGCGCGCGGGCAACCGTCTCAGGCGCCCGGAAGGGCGCCGCAACGGTACGGACAACAGCGGAATGAAGCTGGGGTGGGGGCTCCCACCAAGACCACGGAACCGGCGCGAAGGGCCCGTTTCGAAAGCCTTGGTGGAGCTGAGGGGATTCGAACCCCTGACCTCTGCAGTGCGATTGCAGCGCTCTCCCAACTGAGCTACAGCCCCGAGGCGCTGGCCTTCTAGGCCCTGCGTCGCGTGTCTGTCAATCGCTTGCGCCATGAGTTTTGCGGCGCACGCGGCGGCGGGCACCGGCCAACGACGATCCAGAGGATTCCCGATGCGTGCCGTTCTCGACGTGGTGTTGCTGGCCCTGCAGATCTACACATGGCTGCTGATCATTTCGGCCGTGCTGAGCTGGCTGATCGCCTTCAACGTCGTCAACACGCGCAACCAGTTCGTCTCGACCGTCTGGGACATGCTCTACCGGATCACCGAGCCGCTGCTGCGCCCGATCCGCAACATGCTGCCCAACATGGGCGGCATCGACATCTCGCCGATCATCCTGCTGCTGCTCATCTTCTTCATCGAGCGCGTCATCGTCCTGTATCTCTACCCGGCCGTCTTCTGAGGTGGCGTCCGCGGCCGGGGCCCGGCCCTGGACCGCTGCCGTCGACGGCCTGCGCCTGTCCGTGCGGCTGACGCCACGCGGCGGGCGCGACGCGATCGACGGTATCGAGATCCTGTCGGACGGCCGGCCCGTGCTGAAGGCACGCGTGCGGGCCGCCCCGAGCGAGGGCGAGGCCAATGCCTCCCTGCTCGCCCTGATCGCCCGCACGCTCGACCTGCCGCGCTCGGCGGTGACGCTGGCGGCCGGCGCCAGCGCACGGCTCAAGACGGTGGCGATCGCCGGCGACCCCACGGCTCTCGGCGCCCGTCTCGAGGCGATCGCCGCCCGGCGATGAGCACGCAGGCCACCTCCTGCAGCGCAGCATCCGCTTGACGAAAGAGCTCGCCTCCTGTTCGAAGACGGCATGGACACGCCCGCATCCCCTTTCCCCGAGCGGCTGACCGAGGGTTACCGCACCTTCCTCGACGATCGCTTCGACCGCGAAAAGGACCGCTACGAGCAGCTCGCCGAGACCGGCCAGACGCCGAAGATCATGCTGATCGGCTGCTGCGATTCGCGCGTCTCGCCGGAGGTGATCTTCGATGCCCGGCCCGGCGAGATGTTCGTCGTCCGTAACGTCGCCAATCTCGTCCCGCCCTTCTCGCCCGACGACCAGCTCCACGGCACCTCCGCGGCGCTCGAATACGCCGTGCAGGCGCTGAAGGTGGAGCACATCGTCGTGCTCGGCCATGGCCGCTGCGGCGGCATCCGCGCCTTCGCCGACGATGCCCAGGGCCCGCTCTCCTCGGGCGACTTCATCGGCAAATGGATCACGCTGATCGCGCCCGCGGCCGAGCGCACCGGCGGGCGCGGCCGCCACGAGACGCTGGACGGCTATGTCGAGCGCCTCGCCTTTTCCTCGATCCAGCAATCGCTGGCCAACCTGCGCACCTTCCCCTGCGTGCAGATCCTCGAGAGCAAGGGCCGGCTGCACCTGCACGGCGCCTATTTCGCCGTCGCCACCGGCGTGCTGATGCTGCTCGACCCCGTCACGGGCCAGTTTGTCCCAGCCATCGGCGAACTGCCGCGCAAGGCCGTGCCGCTGCGCTGCGACTGACGACGGTCATTTGGCATCCCGAAACGGGTCGTCATCCCGGACAAGCGGCGTAGCCGCGCTGATCCGGGATCCATCGTAAAGCGGTGCGCCCTCCGATGGATCCCGGCGCTCCGCTTCGCTACGGCCGGGATGACGGCGCGTTTCAGAGCCTACGGGTCATGCTCTAGCGCAGGCGGATCGACGCCAGGAGGCCCTGACCCGCCTCGACCGTCAGCGAGACGCCCGCCTCCGCATCGATCTGCAGAGCATGCCCGCCGGGAACCGTGACCTCCGCATCGTCGCAGCGAGCGGTGACGGCCTCGCCCGGCGCGTAGAGGATGTGGATGCCGGGCGTCAGCCTGATCGTTGCGCCCGGCTCGGGTACCGCGAGATCGGCGCTGCACAGCGCCCGGTCGACGATCAGGTTGACGACCTCGACCGGCCCGTTCTCCAGCCGGCTGACCAACGGCCGCCCGCCATCATAGCGCACCGGCACAAAGGGCCGGCGCAGGTCGATCTCGCCCGACGCGCCCTCCAGCACCAGCCCCGAGCCGACGATCACCGCCTGCAGCCGCTCATAGCCGGTGAGGTCCGAGAACGGGCCGGGCTGGACGATCGCCGTCCGCCCGAGCCGCCAGACCATGCCCTCCCAGCCCGACGGGTCGGCACCGGGCGCGGTCGCATCGGCGATGTCGTGCGTGACGCCGCCGCCATTCTTCCAGGGCTTGCTGCGGAAGCTCTCGGGCGGGAGCGGTGTGAGGCGCGTCGTCGTCATGGGGCTCTCTCAGGCTTCGTCCGCCAGCGGGTGGAGGTCCCGCACCAGGCTCTTCAGGCGGTCGTCGAGGACATGGGTGTAGATCTGCGTGGTCGCGATGTCGGAATGCCCCAGCAGCTCCTGCACGACGCGCAGATCGGCGCCGTTCTGGAGCAGATGGCTGGCGAAGGCGTGACGCAGCACATGCGGGCTCAAGGCGTCGCCCGACAGCCCGGCCGCCCCGCCCAGCGCCTTGAGATCGCGTCCGAAGGCCTGGCGGGTGAGATGCCCGCTCTCGCCCTCGGCGGGGAAGAGCCAGCGCGTCTCCGCAGCCCCGGCCTCGCGCAGCGCCGCGAGCCAGAGCCGCGCCGCCTCGCGAGACGGCTCGTTCAGCGGCACCAGCCGATCCTTGCCGCCCTTGCCGCGCACCACCAGGAAGCGCTCGCGCGTGGTCGCGGCCGAGAGCGGCAGCGCGATCAGCTCGGAGACGCGCAGGCCCGTGGCGTAGAGCATCTCGATGAGGCAGCGCATTCGCAGTGCCCGCAGCCGCGCGGCCGGCGTCAACCCCTCGCGCCCGCAGGCCTCCCGCGCGGTCGCGATCAGCCGCTCGACATCGGCGACCGAGATCACCTTCGGCAGCGGCCGCCCGAGCCGGGGCCCCTGGATCGACGCTGTCGGGTCGTTGGGGGCGAACCCTTCCGTGTAGAGGAAGCGGTGGAACTGCCGCACCGCCGAGAGCCGGCGTGCGGCGGAGGAGGCCTTGAGCCCCCTCGCCGAGAGATCGGCCAGCCAGCCGCGGATGTCGTCGGCCGTCGCGGCCTCCAGCGCCCGCCCGCCGAGAAACTCCAGATAGTCGTCGATGTCGCGCTGATAGGCGTCGAGCGTGTTGCGGGCGGCGCCGCGCTCGGCGGCGAGCATGTCGAGGAAGCCGTTGCGCCGCGCCTGCGCGATCCGGCTCATTTCGGCTGCAGCCGCGAGGGCGGCACGACCTCGATCATCTCGCGCGGCTCCGGTTTGACGAAGGCGACGAGGGCGACCATGCCGCCGAAGACGAGTCCGCCGAGCAGGGCCAGGAAGGCGACGAATCGAAACAGCGTCGGCACGGTGAGGCGAACCCTTGAGGCTGTGGCTGCAATGGCGCCGGCCATCTTTCGGGAGATGGCGGATGCCGGCAAGGACGGCAAGGCCACAAGCGCCGCAAAATGCGGCACGGGGCCTGACGTTGTGTGACGGCTCATGTTAAAGGGCGCTGAAGACAAGGCTTCCATCGCTATGACGATCGTCGAGACGCTCGACCAGCCACGAGGTGAGGATATCGGCCCGGACCCGGCGGCCCTGCGGGCGGCGATCGGCCCGCGGGCGATCGTGCTCGTCGGCATGATGGGCTCGGGCAAGAGCTCCGTCGGGCGCCGCCTGGCGACGCGGCTCGGCCTGCCCTTCGTCGATGCCGATACCGAAATCGAGACCGCCGCCGGCATGACGATCCCGGAGATCTTCGCGCAGCGCGGCGAGAGCGAGTTCCGCGACGGCGAGCGCCGCGTCATCAGCCGCATCCTGACGACGCGCGCGCCGCTCGTGCTCGCGACCGGCGGCGGCGCCTTCCTGAACGCCGAGACCCGCGCGCGCATCGCCGATCTCGGCATCTCGATCTGGCTCAAGGCCGAGCCCGAGGTGCTGATGCGCCGCGTCCGCAAGCGCTCCAACCGGCCCCTGCTGCAGACCGCCGACCCCGAGGCGACGCTGCGGCGGATGCTGGCCGAGCGCGAGCCGGTCTATGCGCTCTCCGATCTCACCTTGCTCTCGCGCGACGACCCCCATGACGTCGTGGTGACGGCGGCGCTGGCTGCGCTCGACCGGCATCTGCGCATCCCTCCCGACCGGATATCCGCACCATGACCACCCCCGCCCCGACGCCCGGCGCCAGGATCACGGTTCCGGTCGCGCTGGAGGGCCGCGCCTATGACATCCATATCGGCCGCCACCAGCTCTGCGAGGCCGCAGCCCTGATCGCCGCGATGGCGCCGGGCGCCAAGGTCGCTGTCGTCACCGACGAGCGCGTCGGCCCGCTCCACGCCCCGGCGCTGGAGGCCTGCCTGCAGCAGGAGGGCATCGGCTTCACCCGCATCACCGTGCCGCCGGGCGAGGCGACCAAATCCTATGCCCAGTTCACCGCCCTCTGCGACGCGCTGCTGGCGGCCAAGATCGAGCGCGACGACCTCGTCATCGCGCTCGGCGGCGGCGTGGTGGGCGACCTCACCGGCTTCGCGGCGGCGGTGCTGCGCCGGGGCGTGCGCTTCGTGCAGATCCCGACGACGCTTTTGGCGCAGGTCGATTCCTCCGTCGGCGGCAAGACCGGGATCAATTCGGGCCATGGCAAGAACCTGATCGGCGCCTTCCACCAGCCGGCGCTGGTGATCGCCGACACCGCCCTGCTCGATACGCTGAGCGAGCGCGAGTTCAAGGCCGGCTATGCCGAGGTGGTGAAATACGGGCTGATCGACGACGTCGCCTTCTTCGACTGGTGCGAGGTCAACTGGAGCCGCATCATCGCCGGCGGACCCGAGCGCGACCATGCCGTCGCGGTCTCCTGCCGGGCCAAGGCCGCGATCGTCGCCCGCGACGAGCGCGAGGAGGGCGACCGCGCCTTGCTCAATCTCGGCCACACCTTCGCGCATGCGCTGGAGCGGCTCACGAACTACGACTCCACCCGCCTCGTCCATGGCGAGGCGGTCGCGATCGGGCTGGCACTCGCCTTCCGCTTCTCGCAACGTCTGGGGCTCTGCTCCGGCCAGGACGCGACCCGCGTCGCGCGCCATCTCGACGCCGTCGGCCTGCCCTCGACGCTCCAGCAGGTGCCGGGCGGCGCCGGCACGGCGCAGGAGATCGTCGGCGCGATGGGCCAGGACAAGAAGGTCCGCCGCGGCGTGCTGACCTTCATTCTGACGCGGGGCATCGGCCAGAGCTTCATCGCGCATGGCGTCGCGGCGGAGGAGGTCACGGCGTTCATCGAGGCGGAGTTGGCCACCAACGGGCAGGCGCATTGATCAGAACGGGGCTGGTCTGTTTGTGAGACGCCGCATCGCGGTGGAATCGCACAGGCGCCAGCACAAGGCTGCGCGGACGCGTTCGACCGATATGTAAAATGACAGCGCAGCCGAATTGGCGGCATGGCAGGCCCATGCGATAAGCCCGCATAGCGACATGCATGGTGGGACTGGGGGCCTGGTGACACCTGAACTGAGTGATGCCCGCTTTATGCGGAGCCTGTTGGCGGCCTCGGACGACTGCATCAAGGTCATCGCGCTCGATGGCACGCTGTCCTTCATGAGCGAAGGTGGACAGCGGACCATGGAGGTCAGCGACTTCAATGCGCTCAAGGGCTGCCCCTGGCCGGATTTTTGGCAGGGTCAGGGCAATGCGGATGCGCTGCATGCCCTCGACGAAGCAAGGGCGGGCCGGAGCGCGCGCTTCCAAGGCGCAGCGAATACGGCTGCCGGCAATCCGCGCTATTGGGACGTCCAGGTCTCCCCGATCCTCGACGCCCAGGGCCGTGTCGAGAACATCCTTTCGGTGTCGCGGGACATCTCCGCGATCAAGGCCGCCGAAGAGCAGCAGCGGCTGCTCGCGCTCGAGCTGAAGCACCGCATGAAGAACACGATCGCCATGATTCAGGCGATCGCGAACCAGACCCTGCGGGGCGGCGACGAGACGGAGAAAGTCAAGGCGCTGTTTCTCGCCAGACTGGGCACGTTGAGCGCCGCCCAGGACGTGCTGACCCAGTCGGCCTGGGCGCGCGCCAGCCTGTCTTTCCTGATCGGCGAAACGCTGAAAGCTCACTGCAACGCAGCGCAATTCAGCATGAACGGGCCGGAGGTCGAGCTCGCGTCGAAAATGGCTCTGGCGATGGCTCTCGCGCTGCATGAATTGGCGACCAACGCCACGAAATACGGCGCCCTGAGCCGAGATGACGGGCGCATCGCCATCGGCTGGTCGATGACCGCCGACGAATTCCATTTCCGCTGGCAGGAGATCGGCGGCCCCCCTGTCGCGTTTCCCATCCACAGGGGCTTCGGATCGCGCATGATCGAGAAGGCCCTGGCGAGCTCCGTCCAGGGCATCTCGAAGATCGCCTACGAGCCGGCGGGCGTCGTCTTCACGCTGACGGCGCCGATCGCGGCGCTCACGACCGATTGACCGCGCTCGACGCCTTGCCCTGATCGTCCAGGGCGTCGCCGGCTCGCCCCGACCGCGCATGCTCCCGATGGGTCGCAGGCGCGTCTCTGCCGCTCGGCGGGCAGGCGGAACGTGGTTCGAAGACGCCTACGGACTGAACACCAGCACCAGAAATACGAAGAACACGCTCAGATGCACGGCGCCCTCCAGCATCGTCGTGCGCGTGCCGGTGAAGGTCAGTGTCGACAGCAGCAGCGTCATCGCCAGGATGATCATATTGGCGTCGGACAGACCGAGCACGACCTCCTGACCGGTGAACAGGCCGATCGCCAGCACGGCCGGCACGGTCAGCCCCAGCGTCGAGGCGGCGGAGCCGAGCCAGAGGTTGATCGCGCGCTGGAGCTGGTTGGCACTGATCGCGCGCAAGGCCGCGATGCATTCCGGCGTGAACACCACCATCGCAATCAGGATGCCGCCGAGCGCCACCGGGGCGCCGAGCTGGATGATGCCGAAATCGAGCACCACGGCGAGGCTCTTCGCCAGGATCACGATGGGAAGGATGTTGGCAAGCAGCAGGAGAAGATGCGTCGACGTCGCGCCGCCGGGATCCTCGTGCCCGTCATGCTCGACGATCTCGATTTCCTCTGAATCGGGCGCCCGGCCGTGCGGGGCCGAGCGAATCGGCGGCGCCTGCTCGCTCGTCGGCTCGACGAAGAAGGAGCGATGCCGCCCGGTCTGCAGCACGAGGAAGGCTCCGTAGAGAGCAAGCGTGAAGATGGAAAAGCTGACCGATTGCAGCATCGTCAGCGTGCCCTCGCCAGTCGAGGTGGTGAAGTTCGGCAGTACCAGCGGGATCACCGTCAGCGGAATGATCACGACCAGATAGGACGAGGCGCCCTTCATGTTGTAGCTCTGCGCGAAATGGCGCAGCCCGCCGACCAGCAGGCCGATGCCGACCACGCCGTTGAGCACGATCATCAGCACCGCGAACATCGTGTCGCGCCCGAGCGTCGGGGCGCCCTTGGCGCCGAGCATGACGGCCGAGATCAGCGCCACCTCGATGATGACGATCGAGAGCGTCAGGATCAGCGTGCCGAACGGCTCGCCGAGCCGCCCGGCCAGAACCTCAGCCTCATGCACCACGCCGAAGGCCGCCCAGATGATGATCCCGAGCAGCCAGGCGAAGATCAGCGCCGAGGCGAGCGGTTCACCGAGCCGTGCGAGCAGGACCTCTCCGAACAGCAGGAATGCGGCGACGGTCGCCCAGGCGCAGGCGAGACGGAGGATGGTGACGGGCAAGAGAAAGATGTCCTCGATCGATGGGGCTGGCGCCCGGTCAGGTGCTGAAATACGAAAGGGCCGCGCGCGGCGACCCTCACGGGCTCAACGCATTGACCGCGACGCGGTTGCCTCCGCGCGCGGACCCTGCGGGATCAGTCGAGCGCGAGGGTCCGCGCCAGCGGACTCGCAGCCTCCTCCGATAGCGCGGCCGCCTTGTCGGTGACGAGATACTGCGCCCGCGCCAGCGCCTCGAAGCGGCCGCCCTTGGCGACCAGTTCGTCGAACGACCCCATCTCGATCACCTGCCCCTGTTCGAAGACGAGGATGCGGTCGGCATTGCGGATGGTGGCGAGGCGGTGGGCGATGACGAAGGTGGTGCGGCCCTTCATCACCTCCTCCAGCGCCTTCTGAAGCTTGACCTCGGTGGCGGCATCGAGCGCCGAGGTCGCCTCGTCGAGGATCAGGATCGGCGGGTTCTTCAGCAGCGCCCGCGCGATCGAGAGACGCTGGCGCTCGCCGCCCGAGAGGGTGCGGCCGCGCTCCCCCACCAGCGTGTCGAGCCCGTCGGTCTGGCGCGCCATCACCTCGGTCGCCTGCGCCCGGTCGAGCGCCTCCATCATCTCCTCCTCCGTCGCGTCGGGCTTGCCGACGCTCAGGTTCTCGCGGATCGTGCGGGCGAACAGCATCGGCTCCTGGAAGACGACGCCGATGTTCCGCCGCAGCGAGATCAGCGAGATCTCGCGGATGTCCTGCCCGTCGACGGTGATCGACCCCGATTGCGGGTCGAAGGCGCGATGCAGCAGGCCGAGCGTGGTCGACTTGCCCGAGCCGGTCGAACCGACGATGGCGATGGTCTCGCCCGGCGAGACGGAGAAGGAGACGTCTCGCACCGCGGTGCGCTTGCCGTCATAGGAAAACGATACGTTCTCGAAGGCGACCGCGCCCGAAAGCCGTCCCGCATCGGGCGCGCTGGGCAGGTCGCGCACCGCCGGCAGCGTGTCCAGAACCTCGAAGAACTCGCGCATCTTCGGCGCCTGCATGAAGATGAAGTTCACGAAGGCGACGATCTGCTCCAGCCGGCCGACCAGCATGGTGGCGAAGCCCATGAAGGTCACGATCTCGCCGACGGTGGTGAGGCCCTGCATCAGGAGCCAGGCACCGACGACGAAGATCGCCAGCACGGTCAGCGTCGCCGAGGCGCGCGTCGCCACCGTCGCGATCGCCCACCAGGACAGGACCGGCAGCTGCGCCTCGAGCAGGCTGGCGATGGTCGAGCGCAGGCCGCGAACCTCCGCCTCGATGCGCGTGAAGCTCTGGATCACCGGCACGTTGCCCAGCGCATCGGAGGCCCGTTCGGCCAGGCTGGAATGATAGCCTTCGACATTGCTCTGCAGCTTGTCGGTCTTGCGCAGCACATAGGCCGTCAGCGTGCCGAACAGCACGACCAGCGCGATCAGCAGGAGGCCGAGCTGCCAATTCTTCCAGAGGGTGAAGGGCAGCAGCACGAAGAGCGCGACGAGGCTGGCGCAATGTTCACGGAAGAAGGAGAGCCACAGCGCCCACATGCCGCTGGTGCCTTCCAGCATCACCTTGAGCACACGGCCGGAATGGGTCTGCGTGTGATAGGCGAGCGGCAGGGTCAGCGCGTGCTCGAAATAGTTCGCCATCACCGCGAGGCGCC
>NZ_JAUXYO010000126.1 GCF_030694325.1 Allobosea sp.
CCGTTAAACGTCTCAGCGCTGATGGTACTGTGTCTCAAGACCCGGGAGAGTAGGTCGTTGCCGGGCCTGTCAAGGATATCCCTCATCACAAAACAAACCGCGCGCGGCGCCAGGGCCAAAAAAGCCCCAGCGCCGCGTTCGCGTTCCGCAATGCCCCCAAAGGCAATGCACACAACACCCCCGCGGGGTGGAGCAGCCCGGTAGCTCGTCAGGCTCATAACCTGAAGGTCGTCAGTTCAAATCTGGCCCCCGCAACCAAAATCCCATCCCAAACGCCCGCAGCCCAAAAGCCGCGGGCGTTGCTGCGTCAGGGGGCAGCCGGAAACGAACGTCAGCACCAAAACGGGGCTTACGTCAAAAGAACTGGCTGCCGCCGCTTGCTCAGCGTGGGCCGCGCAAGGGCAGGACGGCGCTTTGCAGCAGCGCGACGAGTTGGCTCTGCTGCCGCGTATCCGTCTTCTGGAAAATCCGCGCGAGATGGGTTCTGGCCGTCGAAATCCTGATGCCCTGCAGCCCCGCCGCCTGGGCGAGCGACAGGCCGCCGGCGAGAGCGGAGGCGATGCGGGACTCGCAGTCGGTGAAGGCGAACAGCTGCCGGCTGCTCGCCGCGATCTCGTCGCCCTGCCCAAGCGGCTTCAGCGCGACCAGCAGTCGGTCCGGCGGCGGTCCTTCGGCGCGCCGCGGCGACGCCGGAACAACGCAGATTGACAGGGGCGCGACTTCTCCCCGTTCGCTGCGCAGGATGAGGCTGCTGCGGCGCTCGCCGAAGGCGTCGCCCGGCGCGAATGCACCGTCCAGGAGCCGCTTGAAATCGCGCTGATCGCCGGGCTGCCGGGCGACCAAGCGGCCCTGTCTCAAGGCGAGGAGGCCGCAGGGCGCCGACAGAAGATCGTCGGCGCCGCGGTTGAGATAGGTCGCGCGCCCGTCGCGCTCGACGAGGATGATGGCGAGCGTCACCGCATCGAGCGCGCCGCGGGCCTCGTCGCGCTGCAGGCGCAACTGCCCGACTTCGCGGCTGAGCATCGAGACCCGGCGCAGCACCGGCGTCAGGCGCTGAAGCAAAGCGACGTCGCTGGCGCCGAACGGCTCCTGGCGCCGCCCGCGCTGGACGTCGAAGAACCGTTGGTGCGCCCCGCTATCCCCCAACCGGCAGCCGATGCCGCCATACATGTCCTGCGGTTCCATCCATTCGCGCCAGCCCCGGCTCGCCCGCAACGCCTCGAGGCCGAACAGATCCGCGTCGCGATAGACCGTGCCGACGGGCACCGCGCGGAGCACCTCGCCGAAGCGGTAGAACTCCTCGGACAGATCCGTGTAGCAGCGGCGCTGCATGGCCTCGTCGCTGTTGGTGCTCACCGCGTCAGCCGCCGACAGGCCGGGGCCGAGCGAGGCGAGGCACGCCTTCGAGCCCTCGAAGAGCTGTCTCAGCCGCTCGACGGCGGCCGGCATCCGGGCATGATCGAGCGCGCCATCGAGCAGGCTGTCTACGGTCGCGATGACTGCATCGATGTTGGACACGGACATGGCCGCTCCTCGTTCGCCGGCCTGTCCAGGCGGATCCGATCAGGGAAGCTACCATCCCCCGGCGTGGCCGGGAAGTCCAAAAACAGTCCATTGTCAGAGGGGGGTCAGCGTGGCATTCCGATCAACTGATCGATCTCCGCCTGTGTCCCGAGCGCCTCGAACACACCCGGCCGACGTGTCGCGATGGCGCCCGCCGCGGCTGCGTGGAGAAGCGCGTCTGCCGTGCTCCAGTGCCGCGCCAGCGCGACACCGAGCGTCGCGGCAAACGCGTCGCCCGCGCCGAGCGAATCGATTGGATCGACCGGCAGCGCGGCCTGGCCGATCGCCCCCTCGGCGGAGAGCGCGACCGCGCCGGCGGCGCCGAGCGTCATGACGACGAGACGGGGACCGCGGGCAAGCAGTGCGGGGCCCCATTCCGCGACGAAGCGCGCCGGCTCGGCAGGGTCTGCGCATTCGGGCAGGATCTCAGCAGCCAGCGCCTCCGCCTCCGTCTGGTTGAGCACGAGAATATGCGTATCGGCCAGGATATCCGGCGCGATCGGCCTGAACGGCGAGGGGTTGAGCAGCGTCGCGATGCCGCCTTGCCGTGCGAGCGCGAAGGCTTCGCGGATCGGTGCATCGCCGATTTCGAACTGCGCCATCACCAGATCGGACGCCGCCAACCGGTCGGCCGCCGCGCGCACATGCTCCGCATTGAGGGAACGGTTGGCTCCGGGATCAATGGCGAGGCAGGTCTCGCCCTGCGCATCGGTGAAACCGACCCCGCTTCCGGTCTTGCCGGCGACGCGGATCGACATGGCCGGCGGCAGGCCGGCCCGCTCGAGCGCCGGTGCCGCGAAGCTGGCTGCGAGGTCGTCGCCGATGGCGAGCACGCCGTCGACCTCTGCGCCGATGCGTCGCGCGGCGATCGCGAGGTTCAGTCCCTTGCCTCCCGGCTCGATTGTGACGATATCGGCTGCAAGCGATTCTCCGGGGCGTGGGAAGCGCGAGACCTTGGCCGAGCAGGACACCACGAAACTGCCTAGAACGAACACGGACGCTTTGGCCATGGCTCGTGATCCCTGTTGTCTTCCGGGAGGGCGGATGCCCCATCTCCGTCGCCGATGACTCCGCGCAAACTCCCCAACGTTCTGTCGAGGCCGCCGTTCCAGGATCTCCTGGAACTGCGCGACGACACCGCCAAGCCCCTGTATCAGCAGCTCGTGGACCAGCTGACGCGGCTGATCGGGGATGGCACTTTGCCGGCGGGGACGACGCTGCCGGCCGAGCGGCAACTGGCCGAGAAGCTCGCGCTGAGCCGCAGCACCGTGCAGCGGGCCTATAACGCGCTGCGCGAGCGCAAGCTGCTGAGCGCACAGGGACGGCTGGGCTCGATCGTGCAGGGCCCCGGGTCGCGGCTGCATTCCGGCATGGACCGCCTCAAGGGCTTCACCGAGGAGATGCGGGACCTCGGCCGCGTGCCCTCGTCGCGCATCCTGGAGCAGTCCGTGGTGACCGACGCGGCCGTCGCATCGATCTTCGGCCGCCCCGCTTCGGCCCGCTTCCTCAACCTCGTGCGCGTGCGCAGTGGCGATGGCGTCCCGCTGTCGCGCGAGGTCGCCTGGTACGATCTCGAACGCGCGCCTGCGCTCGAGCAGGCGGACCTCACCGGATCCGTCTATGCCCAGCTGGCGATGTTGGGCGTGCCGCTGGCCCATTGCGAGCAGACCATCGAGGCGGCGGCCCCCACGGCCGCGGAATGCGCCATCTTCGGCTTCGCCACGCCGCTGCCCTGCCTGCTGATCAAGCGCCGCAGTTTCGGGCGTGACGGCGACATGCTCGAATATGTCGAAGGCCTCTTTCGGGGCGACACCTACACCTACAAGCTCTCGCTGCGCATCTGACTGCGCCCGCGCCCCACTGGGCGGCGGCGTGGAGACGGCGGCCGTTGAACCGCCGCGCAGCCTGCCGCGACCAAGGAAGGAGGCCGAACAAGGCTGAATGGCAGGTCCGGGCTCGACCGGCTGTTCCATGGGAGACCGCGACGATGCTCGGAACCGGGGATGCTTCTCGCATGTCAATGATCTTCAGCATTCCATCCGCAGCGGCGCTGCAGCCGATCCAGCCCCGCATCAATCAGGGGCCCGACCATTCGCAGGGCGGCGCCCGCAGCGCCAAGCCGCTCTTCATCATCGACGCCGATCTGCGCGTCCACTTCAGCAATCCCAGCGCAGCGGCTCTGGCCCGGGAAGGCCTCGGCGGCGATGGGCGCCTCGTCTGTTCGGACAAGCTCTTCGCGGCGCGGTTGCAGACCTGGCTCAAGCGCCGCTGCACCGGCGCGGCCGCGGAAGAAATCCGCCTGCCGCTCGCTCTGCGCTGCGGCCGCCAGACCATCGTCGATGCCGTCCATCTCGCCGGAGCGGGCATGGACCTGTTCGTGCTGACCGTCGACGATCCTCAGCGCATGATCGACCGGAAGGTCGACGAGGTCGCCGAGGCGTGCGGGCTGACTCCTACCGAGGCCCGCATGCTCGGCCTCATCGTCAAGGGCCTCGACACGGTCGTCGCCGCCAGGAAACTCGGCATCGCCAGGACGACCGCCCGCACCCATCTCCAGCGCCTCTTCGCCAAGACGGGGACGGCGCGCCAGAGCGAACTCGTGCGCTTCGTCGCGACCTTCATCGAAGAGGCAGCCTGAAAGGCGAGGGGCTCGTGTTCAGCTAGGCTGCCGCGCATCGATCCAGCCGCTGACGAGGTTCCGGCCGAGCAGGAATTCGGAGCTGAACCGGTCCCGCCGAAGCGGCTCGATCGGAATCGGTGCGTCGAGGAATGCCCTCTGCTCCGCCAGGGCACGGACGGCCTGCGCATGCGACACGGCCCGGAAGGCGATCTCGGTCCCCGGCCGCGCCTGGGCGAGACGGCCGAGATCGGCGCCGATGACGGTCGCGATCTTGGGGTAGCCGCCGGTCGACTGGCGATCCGCCATCAGCACGATGGGCTGGCCTTCGCCGGGAACCTGGATCGCGCCCATGGCGACGCCGTCGGAGGGGATGTTGAAGCCGCCCGCATGGCGCAGGACCGGCCCTTCCAGAAAACAGGCCATGCGGTCGCCGCGCGGCGAGATCCGCCAGGGTCCGGCGAGGAAGGCCGCCATCTGGTCGTCGGCAAAATAGTCCTGCTGCGGGCCGGGCAGCACCCTGATGATGTCGGCCGGTCGGTCGAGCAGCGGTGCGACGATCGCCCCGCTGTCCGCTGCGCCTGCGCTCGGCGACACCGCAATCCGGTCGCCGGCCTGCAGCATCCGCCCGTCGAGGCCCCCCATGCCGGTGCGCGCATGGGTTGCGCGCGAGCCCAGCACCGCCGGGAGAGCGAGATCCCCTGCGACGGCGAGATAGCACCACATGCCCGCCGTACCGGCGCGCAGCCGCAGCTTCGCGCCGGGTTCGAGGGTCACGACCACCACCGGCGGCAGGGGCTGGTCGTCGAGCGTCGTCTGGAACGTTCCTCCTGCCACCGCGATCGTCAGCGGCCCATCCTCGGCGGTGAGCTCGACGCCCCCGAGCGAGACCTCGAGGGCCGCGCCGTCCTGCCTGTTCCCCACGGCGCGGCTGGCGACGGCATGGGCGAGGGCATCCATCGGGCCGGCCACCGTCACGCCATAACGGAGATAGCCGTGGCGGCCGCCATCCTGCACGGTGACGCCGGGGCCACAGGAGAGAATGCGCAGGGCCGTCATGTCGGCGTCTGTCGGGCCACGACCTCGCCTGCATCCGCGCGCGCCTCCAGCGCCGCGAAGGTGGCGGGATCGATCGCCTCGAAGCGCAGGCTGTCGCCCGGCTCGAACAGGAAGGCGCTTGCCCGCTCCGGGGCGTAGAGCCGTTCCGGCGTGCGGCCGACGACATACCAGCCCGTGGGCATCGCGAAGCTGGCGATCGCGCTCAGGCCTCCTCCCACCAGCACCGCCTTGCTGTCATGCGGCGGGCGCGGCCGGGCCCGCCGCGAGATCGCCAGCGGCTCCGGCAACCCGCCGAGATAGGTGAAGCCCGGCGAGAACCCGTACATGTAGATGCGATAGCGCGCTGCGGCATGCAGATCGGCGGCGCTCTCGGGCGGCATCCCCAGCAGCGCCGCCATCTCGGCGAGGTCCTCGCCATGCGGCGGAGCATAGCAGCAGGGGATCGTCCAGAGCGCGCCGGCGCGAGGGACCGCAGATGGCGCTGCGAGTCGTTCTTCGACCAGGTCGACGAGCCGGGCGCGATCGAGCCGGAGCGGATCGTAATGGATCATCAGCGAGCGATAGGTCGGCACCAGTTCGCGCAGGCCCTCGGGAGGCGCGGCGGCCAGCGCCGCATCGAGCGCCAGGACGCGGTCGCTGATAGCGGGATCGACGCTGCGGCCGAATTCGACCACGAGCGCCGATTCGCCCGCATCAAGAAAGACGGGGCCGGCGGCAGTCCTGTCGCTCATGTGAAGGCGGCGATGCCGATGCCGGCCTGCTCCAGCGCCCGCCTGACGGCGCGCGCCGTCGCCACCGCATGGTCGGAATCGCCATGGACGCAGATGGAGTCGATCCCCGTCGCCAGCCGTCGCCCGGAGAGCGTGATCAGCGCCCCTTCCTGCACCATCGCGACGACGCGCTCGGCGGCCTCCCGGGCATCGGTGATCATTGCGCCCGGCAGGTGACGCCCGACCAGTTGCCCCTCTTCTGTATAGCCACGGTCGGCGAAAATCTCCTGATGGACCCGCAGCCCGGCCGCTTCTCCGGCCGCAACCTGGGCGGTCAGCGCCGTGCCCAGCAGGGCGAGGCCGGGATCGACCGCCTTGATCGCCCGTGCGATCGCATCGGCCACCGGCCGCTCCTCGCAGGAGATGTTGCCGAGCGCGCCATGGGGTTTGACATAGGTGATGCGATGGCCGGCATAGCTGGCGAGCGCGGCCGCCGCGCCGATCTGATAGGCGACGAGCCGCTCGATCTCGCCCGTCGAGAAGGGGATGCGCCGCCGGCCGAAGCCCCAGAGATCCGGAAAGCCCGGATGCGCCCCGACGGCGACCCCGCGCTCGCGGGCGACCGAGAAGGTCTGCGCCATGATCTCGGGATCGCCGGCATGCAGCCCGCAGGCGACATTGGCCGAGGTCACGACCTGGAGCATCGCCGCGTCGTCGCCGCAGCGATAGGCGCCGAAGCCCTCGGCGAGATCCGCATTGAGATCGACAGTCGTCATCGTTCCATCCGCTCGGAGCCCATGGGCGCACGGCAGCGACCTTAAGCCGATCGCATCCGGCCGAGAAGGCACCATCGCGGATGGGCGTTGCGGATGCCGGCTAGAAATTGACCTTGTCGGCGCCCTTGAGCTGCAGCATCTCGCGGGCGTCGGCAGGCGTCGCCACATCGAGCCCGAGCCCCTCGATGATCATACGGGCGGCCCGGACCTGGTCGGCGTTCGACTTCGCGAGCTGCCCCGGGCCGAGCCAGAGCGAATCCTCCAAGCCCACGCGCAGATTGGCGCCCATGGCGACCGACATCGCAGCGATGGGAAGCTGGTGACGGCCGGCGCCGAGGACGGACCAGTGATACTGGTCGCCGAACAGCCGGTCAGCCGTGCGCTTCATGTGAACGACGTCCTCGGGATGGGGCCCGATGCCGCCGAGGATGCCGAAGACCGACTGCACGAAGAAGGGCGGCTTCACCAGCCCGCGGTCGACAAAATGCGCCAGCGTGTAGAGATGGCCGATGTCGTAGCACTCGATCTCGAAGCGCGTGTTGTTCTCCGCGCAGGTGGTGAGGATGTTCTCGATGTCCTGGAAGGTGTTCTTGAAGATCCGGTCCTTCGAGCCTTCGAGATAGGGCCGCTCCCAGTCGTGCTCGAACTCCTTGAACCGGGCCAGCATCGGGTAGAGGCCGAAATTCATCGAGCCCATGTTGAGCGAGGCGACCTCTGGCTTGAAATGCGCACAGGGGCCGAGCCGCTCCTCCACCCCCATGGTCGGGGCGCCGCCGGTGGTGATGTTGATCACGCAGTCCGAGCGCTGCTTGATCACCTTGAGGAAGGGCTCGAAGGCCTCGGGCGACTGGTCGGGCTGGCCGGTGACCGGGTTTCGGGCATGGACATGGACCAGCGCGGCGCCGGCCTCTGCGGCTCCGACAGCCGCCTCGATGATCTCGTCCGGCGTCACCGGCAGATGTGGCGACATCGAAGGCGTGTGGATCGCGCCGGTGACCGCGCAGGTGATGATGACTTTGCGGTTCTTGGCCATGGTCGGGCTTCCTCTCAGTTCGAATCGGCTTCGGTCACCTCGGCCCTCATCCTGAGGAGCGGACTGCAAGTCCGCGTCTCGAAGGATGTTCCAGCGTGCTCTGGACCATCCTTCGAGACGCCGCTGCGCGGCTCCTCAGGATGAGGGCTGAGAGAAGGATAACGTTCATCCCGGCTTGCTTTTCGATGCGCGCTTATGCGCCTGCAGCGCGGCCAGCCGCGTGTCGCGCCAGTCGCTCAGCCGCTTCACCCGCTCGGGCGACTGGGCGCCGCGCCATTCGCTCATCACGGTCTCGACCGTCGCGGCGTCGAACGGATTGCCGAGCCCTTCGGAGGATTTCACCATGCGGTCGAGCGAGGCGGAATAGCGCGCGCAGTAATCGGGGATGCCGCCGGGCGCATTGAGCTCGATCGTCTCGAACGGCCCCATGAAGGACCAGCGCAGGCCCAGGCCGTCGCGGATCGTCTTGTCGACATCCTCAGCGCTGGCGACGCCCTCACCGACGATACGGAAGGCCTCCGCCAGCAGCACGGCCTGCAGCCGGTTGAGCACGAAGCCCGGCTTTTCCTTGCGCAGGACGATCGGCACCTGGCCGGCCTGCTCGTAGATCACCCGTGCGCGCTCGACCACCACCGGGTCGGTCCAGGGCGCCGGCGCCAACTCGACGATGGGTACGAGATGGGGCGGGTTGACCGGATGCGCGACGAGGCAGCGCGCCCGGCCTGCGAGAGCCTCGCTGAACACCGAGGCCATGATAAAGGAGGTCGAGGAGGCCAGGATGGTCGAGGGCGGACAGATCGCATCCATCTCGGCGAAGAGCTGCTGCTTCGCCGCGACGGTTTCAGGCCCGTTCTCCTGCACGAGGTCGGCACCCGTCAGGACATCGGCGAGGTCGCCGGCGACACGGATGCGGGCCAGCGATCCCTTCGGGTCCTCGACCAGCCCATGGCCGGCAAGCTCCTCGAGATTGGTGCCGATATGCGCTCGAGCGGCCTCCGCGGCGCCCGGCGCGACGTCATGCAGCGCGACCGAACAGCCATGGCTGGCGAAGACGGTGGCCCAGGCGCGGCCGATCAGGCCCGAACCGACGATGGCGATGCTGGTCATGGGAGACAATCCTTCGGGCAAATCATGTTTCGGCCTCATCCTGAGGAGCGATCCGCAGGATCGCGTCTCGAAGGATGCTCCAGATGCTTCCGGATCCTCCTGGACCATCCTTCGAGACGCCGCTGCGCGGCTCCTCAGGATGAGGGCTGAGGAAGAGAACGGCCTGGCTCACAGCCACAACACCTGCCGTCGCAGCGCGAGGTCCTGGCTCAGTGCACGCGAGGGGCCGGTATGGACGACCGTTCCGCGCTCGAGCACGACGGTGCGGTCCGACAGCGCCAGAGCCAGGTCGAGATGATGGTCGACGATGACGATCCCGATCTCCTGGCGGAGCTTGTCGAAGGCCTCGAACAGCTCCTCGACGACGGCCGGCGCCAGCCCCTCGAAGGGCTCGTCGAGCAGGAGCACGCGGGTGTCGCCCGAGAGCGCGCGCGCCACCGCCACCATCTGCTGCTCGCCGCCCGACAGATAGTCGGCCGGCGAATGCCAGCGCTGCTTGATGCGCGGGAAGAAGGCGAAGATCTTCTCGTCGTCCCAATGCGTGCCGTTGCCGGTGACGCGCTTGAGCCGGCCGAGCTCCATATTGTCCTTGACGCTCATGCCGGCGAAGAGCCCGCGGCCCTGCGGCACATAGGCGATGCCGGCGCGCGCGATCGCGGCGGGCGGCTGCCCGGCGATGTTCTGGTCCGCCAGCGTGATCGTGCCGCTCGCCGGCGGAGAGATGCCGGTGATGGTCTTGAGCAGCGTCGACTTGCCGGCGCCGTTGCGGCCGAGCAGCGCGACGATCTCGTTCTCATGCACGTCGAGCGAGACCTGCCGCAGGATGTGGCTCTTGCCGTAGAAGGTGTCGACCTTGTCGAGGCCGAGCAGGACGCCCGATCGCGCGGCGCTCTGGCGCGGCTTCTCGGCCAGCGCATGCGCGCCCGAGCCAATATAGATCTCCTGCACGCGCGGCGACGAGCGCGCATCCTCGACCGTGCCGTCGACCAGCACCGAGCCCTCGTTCATCACGGTGACATGGTCGGCGATGGCGAAGACGCGGTCGATGTCGTGCTCGACCAGCAGCACCGGCAGGTCGGTCGAGATCGACTTGATCAGATTGCCGACACGCTCGCGCTCGGCCGCGGCGAGACCCGCCAGCGGTTCGTCGAGCAGCAGAACGCGCGGCTTGGTCGCGAGTGCGAGGCTCATGTCGAGCAGGCGCTGGCCGCCATAGCTCAGCGATCCGGCCTCCGCCGTCTCGATGCCGCGCAGGCCCATCGTGTCGATCACCGTCGCAGTCTGGGCGTTGACCTCGTCGAGCGCGCCGGCCGGCCGCCAGAAGCCGAAGCGCGCCTCGGCGCGGGCCTGGACGGCCAGCCGCACATTCTCCTCGACCGACAGCGTCGGGAACAGGTTGGTGATCTGGAAAGCGCGCCCGATGCCGGCCTGGGTGATCGCCTCGGGTGACATCCCGCCGATCGCGCGCTCGCGCAGCCGCACCTCGCCGCGATCGGGCGGAAACAGCCCGGAGATCAGGTTGAACGCGGTTGTCTTGCCGGCGCCGTTGGGGCCGATCAGCGCATGAAGCCGGCGGTCGGCCATGGTGATGTCGACGCCCTCGACCGCCTTGATGCCGCCGAAGCTCTTGGCGAGCCCCCGCGCGGTCAGGATCGGCCCGTCGATGGGATCGCCCGGCTTCATGAAGGCGGGCAGCGTCACCGTGCCGGCCTTGCGCTCCGACATCGCCGCATCGCCCACGACCGCCTTGCGGAAGGGCCGCAGCAGGCGCTCGCCGAAGCCGACGATGCCGGTCGGCGAGAAGACGATGAAGCCGACGAAGAGCAGGCCGAACCAGAACAGCCAGTTGGGCGTGATGCTGGAGAGGTAGTCGCGGAAGATCACGAAGAACAGCGCGCCGAGCGCCGGCCCCAAAAACGAGCGCATCCCGCCGATCACGACCATCGCCAGCAATTCGCCGGAGAAGGCGACCGAGATCGGCTCGGCCGAGGTCATGCGGTTGTTGAACAGCAGCAGCGAGCCGGCCAACCCCGTCAGCGCGGCCGAGAGCGTGAAGGCGATCAGCTTGTAGCGGTCGGTGGCATAGCCGAGGAAACGCGCGCGCTGCTCGTTCTCCCGGATCGCGACCAGCACGGTGCCGACGGGCGAGCGATGGAAGCGCCAGAGGCCGTAGACCACCGCCATGCCGATCAGCGCGACGAGGACGTAGAACGACGAGGCCTGCTCGAAGTCGATGCCGAGGAAGAGCGGCCGCTTGATGCCGCCGAGCCCGTCCTCGCCGCCCGTCACGGCCGTCCAGCGGAAGGCGACCGAATAGGTCATCGCCGCCAGCGCCAGCGTCAGCAGCGAAAAATAGACCCCCTTGCGGCGCAGGATCAGCGCCCCGAAGACAAAGGCGATCAGCCCGACGAAGAGCACGGCCAGCAGGATGGGCAGGGCGAACTGGCCCGGCAGCCAGTTGCGCTGGATCAGCCCGGCCGCATAGGCGGCGAGCCCGAACCAGGCGCCATGGCCGAAGGAGACCAGCCCCGTGGTGCCGACGAGGATGTTCAGTGCCATGCAGGCGATGGCGAAGACGACGATTTCGGTCGCCGAGGTCGTGCCGAGCCCGATGACGTCCATCAGGAAGGGCAGGGCGACGAGGCCGGTCGCGGCGATGAAGAGAGGCGCGTGGTCGCGCTGTGCGGGTGTCATCGCGGCCTCACTCGAAACGCTGGATGCGTTCGCCGAACAGGCCGCGGGGCCTAAACAGCAGGACGAGCAGCATCATCAGGTAGATCACGGCGGTCGACCATTGCGTGTAGCCGAGCCCGATCGTGATGCCCTTCACCAGCCCGACCATCAGCGCGGCGACCACGACGCCCCAGAACGAACCCAGGCCTCCGATGACGACGACGACGAAGGCCGGCGTGATGATCTCCTGCCCCATGGCGGGATGGATCGAATAGATCGGCGCCAGCAGCACGCCGGCCAGCCCCGCGAGCCCGATGCCGATGCCGGCGACCGCGACCATGTAGGGCTGCAAAGAGATGCCGAGCGCGCCGACCATGTCGGGGTTCTGGACGCCAGCCCGCACGACGCGGCCGAAGGCGGTGCGCTGCAGCAGGAACCACAGGCCTAGCACGCAGCCCGCCGCGATCAGCAGCAGCATCGCCCGGTAGCGCGAATAGATGAAGTCGCCGATGAAGATCTGGCCGCGCAGGGCGGGCGGGATCGAGAAGGAGAGCGGCGGCGCCCCGAAGATCATCCGCAGCGACTGCTCCGCCACCATGGCGAGCCCGAAGGTCAACAGCAGCGAGAGGATCGGGTCCGAGCGGTAGAAGCGCTGGAACAGCCCGCGCTCGACGACGATGCCGATCAGCGCCACCAGCACCGGCGAGGCCACCATGGCGCCGCCGAAGCCGATATGCGGGGCCAGCACGATCGTGAGATAGGCGCCGATCGCATAGAAGGCGCCATGCGCCAGGTTGACGATGCCGCCCAGCGAAAAGATCAGCGACAGGCCGAGCGCGATCAGGAGGTAATAGACCCCGTCGAGCAGCCCGTTCAGCACCTGCTGGATGAAGAGGGTGAGCAAGGATTGGCTTCCAGTCGGACGGTTAGGCTGTGAAACGCGCCGTCATCCCGGACGCAGCGAAGCGGAGCTCCGGGATCCATCGTAGGGCGGATACCGCCCAAGGGATTGGCTCTACGATGGATCCCGGATCGGCGCCGCTTCGCGGCTTGTCCGGGATGACGGCCCGGGTGTCAGAGGGCGAATGAGCCCTCAGCTCATCTTGCAGACGGCCTCGTCGCCGCTGGTGGCGATGATCTCCATGTCCTCGTTCGGACCGGGGACGGCGGGCGAGGAGGTGAACAGGTCCCACGGGTTCTTCACCTGCGCGGCCGGCAGCGCCGTGATCGTGTACATCTCGCTGATGAGCTGGTGGTCGGAGGCGCGGAAATAGCCGGGCCGTCCCTTGAGCACGTCGAACTTCGCGCCCTTCTCCCAATGCTCGAGGATCTTGGCCGTCTCGGTCGATTTCAGCTCGTTCATCGACTGCGCCATGATCTTCACGGCCATATAGTCGCCCCAGGCCTGGTTCTCCGGCGGCTTGCCGTACTTCTTGGTGAAGGCGGCGACGAAGGCCTTGGTGCCGGGGGTGTCGACCAAATGGTGCCAGACGCAGGGCCAGATGCCGGCGAAGTTGTCCTTGCCGGCGGCCCAGGCCAGCGCCGTGTCGAAGCCGAAGCCGGCGACCGGGAAGGTCAGGCCGAACTCCGCGTACTGCTTCAGGAAGTTGGTGATCTGGTTGCCGGCGAGGTTCGAGATCACGAGGTCGGGCTTGGCGGCGCGGATTTCGAGCAGCAGCGCCGAGAAGTCGGTCGCGTCGGTCGGCACCAGCTTGTCGGCGGCGAACTGGCCGCCATTGGCCTCCATGAAGCGCTTGGCGACCTTGAGCAGGTCATGGCCGAAGGCGTAGTCGGCGGTCAGCGAGAACCATTTCTTGCCCTTCACCAGCCCTTGCGCCATCAGCGAGCGGCCACAGCTCTTCACATACATCGAGTTCTGGTGCTCGACATGGAACATGTAGCGGTTGCAGCTCTCGCCGCGCAGCGCGTCGGAGTTGCCGCCGGTGTTGACGAAGAGCGTCTTGTTGCGCGCCGCGACCTGCGAGATCGTCAGGCAGGAGGCCGAGGAGATCTCGCCGAGAATGCAGGTGACCTTGTCGCGCTCGATCATGCGCTCGGCCTTGGTCGAGGCGGTCTGCGGATTGACCGAGTCCTCCTTCAGCGCCTCGAGCTTGCGGCCGTTGACGCCGCCGGCCGCATTGATCTCCTCGACTGCGAGATCGACCGCCATCACGCCATATTCGCCGAGCGGGCCGAGAAAGCCCGTGCGCGGTGTCAGATGGCCGAAGCGGATCGCGTCGGGTGTCTGCGCCAGGATGATCGAGGGACTGGCGATCAGGCCGGCGGCGGTTCCGACGCCGAGACCGGCCAGCGCCTGCCGGCGCGAGAGTCGGGTCGTCTTCAACAGGTCTGTCATGAGCGTTCCTCCCAGAACGGGCGCCGCGCCGTTGGGGCGTCGGCGGGTGTTGATCAGCGGTCTGACGCCGCTTGTCGTGATCTGTGATCACAGTTAGGTTGGCAGACATGACCGCCGCTGTCCAGCCCTTGCGAGCCGCTACCGAACGGCCTTCTCCCCCGGGGGAGAGCGATCCCTCAGCGCTCGATGCCATCGGTGCGCTGGCGCGCGAGACGCTGGGCGAGCGCGTCACGGGCGAACTGCGGTCCCTCCTCGTTGCGGGCCGCCTCGCGCCCGGCGAGAAGCTGTCGCTGCGCCGCGTCGCCGAGGCGCTCGGCGTCTCGATGATGCCGGTGCGCGAGGCGGTCAGCCGGCTCGCGGCCGACGGCGCGCTCGAGGTGCTGCCGGGGCGGGCGGTGCGCGTGCCCGTGCTCTCGCTGGCGCAGTTTCGCGAACTGACGCGGCTGCGCCTCGTCGTCGAGGGCTTCGCGGCGGAGGAGGCGGCACGCCAGGCGACGCCGGCCGACATCGAGCGGGTCTCAGCCTACGACACGGCCTTTCGCCAGGCGGCGAGCGCCGATCCGCCCGACAGCGCCGCCGCCGTCGCCGCCAATCGCGACCTGCATTTTGCGCTCTACGAGGCGGCCGCCATGCCGAGCCTGATCGAGATGATCGAGCGGCTCTGGCTCAAGGCCGGGCCGATCCTCAATCTCGACATGCGCCACGAGCCGCGCCGGCTCGAAGGCGGCAGCGCCATGCAGGCCCATGCCCGCCTGCTCGAGGCCGTGCGCCGCCGGGACGCGCCGGCCGCCCGCGCGGCGCTTCAAGACGACATCGCGGCCGCCGCCGCCCATATCGAGGAAACGGGCCAGCTTCGGGCCTGACGGGGAGAGACGAATGGATCTGCAGATCGAGGGGCTGCGCGTGCTGGTGACGGCCGGCGCCAACGGCATCGGCCGCGCCACGGCGCGCGCTTTCGCGGCCGAGGGCGCGAAAGTCCATATCTGCGACGTCGATCATGCCGCGCTGGCCGACATGGCCAAGAGCGACCCGGCGATGACGCAGTCGGTCTGCGACGTCTCGGACCGGGCCGCCGTGGCGCGGCTGATGGATGAGGCGCTGGCGGCGCTCGGCGGGCTCGACTGCCTGGTCAACAACGCCGGTATCGCGGGGCCCACCGGCCGCGTCGACGAGATCGCGCCCGAGGACTGGGATGCTTGCGTCGCGATCGATCTGACCGGGCAGTTCAACTGCACGCGGCTCGCCGTCCCGCATCTCAAGCAGTCGAAGAACGCCTCGATCGTCAACCTCTCCAGCCAGGCCGGCAAGCACGGCTTCCCGCTGCGCTCGCCCTATGCCGCGGCGAAATGGGGCGTCATCGGCTTCACCAAGGCGCTCTCCGCCGAGCTCGGCGAATTCGGCATCCGCGCCAACGCGATCTGCCCCGGTCTCGTCGAGGGGCCGCGTATCCAGAGCGTCATCGCCAACAAGGCGCGCAGCTTCAACGTCAGCCATGAGGAGATGACGCAGCGCCTCTTCGCCGGCGTCTCGATCAAGCAGTTCGTCGACCCCGCCGACATCGCCAAACAGATCGTCTTCCTCGCCTCGCCCTTCGCCAAGACGATCTCGGGGCAGGAGATATCGGTCTGCGGCGACACGCGCATGCTGGCTTGAGTGGCTTCGCGAGCCGCCCGGCTGCCGCTCTAGAGGGCGATATGCGCCTGCGATGAGCGCCGCACCACCAGTTCGACGGGCAGCAACGTCTCCTGCTGAACCGGTCGATGGGCGACCATGGCGATCAGGGTCTGCGCCGCGAGGTTGCCGATCCGGCCAGTGGGGACATGGACGGTCGTCAGGCCCGGCGAAACATGGGCCGACATGTCCAGCCCGTCGATGCCGACGACGCTGAGATCATCGGGAACGGCCATGCCGCGGGCATGCGCTTCCTCGAGGCAGCCGATCGCGAAGAGATCGATGCCCCCGATCAGCGCCGTGGGACGGTCGTCGAGGTCGAGCAACATGGCGCATCCGGCGCGCCCCCCGGCGAGGGTCAGCGACTGCTCGACGACGAGCGGATCAGGCAGCGACAGGCCGGCCTCCTCCAGTGCCAAGCGTGCGCCGGCGAGCCGCGCCCTCTGGCGATCGTTGAACTGCAGATGGCCGACGATCATGCCGATCCGGCGGTGGCCGAGGCTGATCAGGTGCTCCGCGGCCAGGCGCCCGGCCATGGCGTTGTCGATGGTAACGGCGGTGAAGTGGCCATCCCCGCACCAGGTCAGCACCACCGGCAGACCGGAGGCGCGCAGCAGGGCCGTCGTCTCCGGCGCCCGTTCGGCTCCGACCAGCATCAGCCCGTCGACGCCGCGTCCCAAAAGCGCGCGCACGGCCTGCGTCTCGGCGGCGGGGCTGGCCTCGTGCGAGGCGACCAGAAGCAGGTAGCCCGATTGCGCCAGGGTCGCCTGCATCGCTTGCAGCGCGCGCGCGAAGATCGCGCTGTCGAGCGTGGGCACGATTGCGCCGATGGTCATGGACCGGCCGGAGGCGAGCGCGCGTGCGGCCCCGTCCGGCAGGTAGCCGAGGCGCTGGGCACTGGCCCTGACACGAGCCAGCGTTTCCGAGGACAGAAGCTCGGGTTGGGCGATGGCACGCGACACGGTTGCGGCGGATACGCCCGCATCCCGGGCCACATCGCTCAGCTTGACGCGCATTGCGCTCACCACCGTGTTTATGAAAGTTCTTTCATTCGATCTAGGCTCATCTCGTGTCTGACAGCAAGCGGAACGATCGAATCGCAACATAATCCAAAGGAGGTTGACACGTTGGCGATGATCTGGAACGTTTGCTGAAAGCGCTTTCATAAGAAGAGCGCATCGGGAAACGCCATGATCGGACGACGCGGATGGATCGGCCTGGGCTCGGTGGCGGCTGTGCTGCTGCTGTGGTTCGGCCTGACCACGGCGACGGGCTTCATCTCGCCCGGCCGCTTCCCGTCGCCCGCCGACTTCTGGGTTTCGCTGAATCAGATCGCGACACGCGGCTATGCGGGCGGCGGGCTCGCGGCCCATGCGCTGCAGAGCGTGAAGCTGGTCGTGATGGGCTTTCTCGTCGCGATCGCCACCGGCGTGCCGCTCGGCCTCTGGATGGGCTGGGACCGCAGGGCCGAGGCCGCGATCAACCCGATCTTCCTGATCATCCGGCCGATCCCGCCGCTGGCCTGGATTCCGCTCGCGATCCTCTGGCTCGGCCTCGGCGACGGCGCCAAGATCATGGTGATCTGGTTTGCCGCCTTCGTGCCCTCGGTGATCAACTCCTTCGCCGGCGTGCGGAACATCGACCGCCCGATCATCGAGGCCGCGCAAATGCTGGGCACGCCGCGCTGGCGGATGGTCACGGAGGTGATCGCCCCGGCCGCCGCCCCGATGATCTTCACCGGCCTGCGCCTCTCACTCCAGGCCTCCTGGACGACGCTGGTCGCGGCTGAGCTCGTCGGCGCGCTCGCCGGCATCGGCTTCGTGCTCAACATGGCCCAGCAGGACATCTACCCCGGCATGATCCTGGTGGGGATGGTGACGGTCGGCGTGCTCGGCTGGGCGACGACCTATGCGCTCGGCCGGGTCGAGCGCCGCGCGCTCGCCTGGAACGTGGCGGGGAGGGATTGATGCAGACGATCCCCCTGCGCCTGAGCGAGAAATGCGCCTGGGGCGCGCTCGGCCTCGTCGGCTTCATCGGGCTCTGGGCGGCGCTGTCGGCCTTCGGCATCGTGCCGCGCCAGTTCCTGCCCTCGCCGCTCGATGTCCTCACGCGTTTCGTCCATCTTCTGACCAATCCTTTCGCTGGTGCGACACTGCCGCAGCATCTGGCTTCGAGCTTCCAGCGCTATGCCTATGGCGTGCTGCTGGCGGCCTTCATCGGGGTGCCGCTCGGCCTGCTGATGGGCTGGTTCCGCTGGCTCGACGATGTCGTCACCCCGCTCTTCGACGGCCTGCGCTTCATCGCGCCGATCGCCTGGGTGCCCTTCGCCGCGCTCTGGTTCGGCGTCGGCATCGGTGGGCCGATCCTGATCATCTTCGCCGGCGCCTTTCCGCCCTGCCTGATCAACGCCTATCGCGGGGCCCGCTTCGTCGAGCCGCGGCTGATCGAGGCGGCGCGCATGCTGGTCACCGGGCATCTGCGGATGATCCTGGAAATCCTGCTGCCGGCGGCGACCCCCTCGATCGTCTCGGGCCTGCGCGTCTCGGCGGGGCTCGGCTGGCAGTCGCTGGTCGGGGCGGAGCTGATCGTCGCGGCGGCCGGGGTCGGATTCATGATGGTGCAGGCGCAGGCCAATGTGGCGACCCCGACCGTGATGGCCGGCATGGTCGCGATCGGCCTCGTCGGCATGGCCATCGACGTGATGCTGCGGCAGGGCGAGGCCTGGCTTCGCCGCCGCCGCGGCCTCCAGGCGTAAGGGAACGACGACGATGGGTTCGATCCGTTTCGACAAGGTCGACAAGGTCTTCGGTCCGGTGTCGGGCGGCGTGAAGGCGCTCGACGACATCAATCTGGAGATTGCCGACAAGGAGTTCGTCGCGATCGTCGGCCCCTCCGGCTGCGGCAAGACGACCTGCCTGCGCATGGTCGCCGGCTTCGAGCCGCCCAGCGCCGGCATCGTCAGCGTCAATGGCAAGGCGGTGACGGAGCCCGGTCCCGACCGCGCCGTGGTCTTCCAGCAATTCGCGCTGTTTCCGTGGAAGACGGTGCGCGAGAACATCGAACTCGGCCTGCGCAACAAGAACCTGCCGAAGGGCGAACGCGACGGGCTGGTCGCCGGCGCGCTCAAGCTGATGAACCTCGAAAGCCATGCCGATGCCTTCCCGCATCAGCTCTCGGGCGGCATGCAGCAGCGCGTCGCCATTGCGCGCGCCTATGTGCTCGATCCCGAAGTGCTGCTGATGGACGAGCCCTTCGGCGCGCTCGACGCGCAGACCCGCGTCGTCATGCAGGAGGAACTGGTGCGGCTGGCGCGGGTCAATCCCCGCACCGTGCTGTTCATCACCCATGCGGTCGAGGAGGCGGTTTATCTCGCCGACCGGGTCGCGATCATGACCCGCCGCCCGGGCCGCATCAAGGAGGTGCTCGACATCCGCTCGGTGCGGCAGGCCGAGAACTGGGACCGCCATGAGCGCATCGAAGACGTGATGGATCTCGAATCCTTCGTCCATCTGCGCACCCAGATCTGGAAGTCGCTGCGCGAGGAGAAGGGCGCCCATGGGGTCTGACCTCGCCACGCTGCCGCGCCTGCAGCGCGACCTGACCGAGCCGGAGCCGATCCCCGAGGCGGGCATCGCACGCGCCTGCGAACTGATGCGTTCGGGCAGGCTGTTCCGCTATGGCGAAATGGGCGCCGACCAGAACGATGTCGCCCTGCTGGAGCAGGAGTTTGCCGCCTTCGTCGGCCGGCGCTATTGCGTCGCGGTCAACTCCGGCGGCGCAGCCTTATGCCTGGCGCTGAAGGTGCTGGACCTGCAGCCGGGCGAGCCGGTGCTGGTCAACGGCTTCACGCTGGCGCCGGTGCCCGGCGCGATCCTGCACGCCGGCGGTCGGCCGGTGCTGGTCGAGATCGGCCCGGACTACGTCATCGATTGCGACGACCTGCGCGCGAAGGCCCGCGCTTCGGGCGCCCGCATCCTGATGCTCTCGCATATGCGCGGCCATATCGCCGACATGGATGCGGTGATGGCCGCCTGCGACGAATTGGGCCTGTTGCTGGTCGAGGACTGCGCCCATGCGCTCTGCGCCGCCTGGGACGGCCGCGCCATCGGCACCTTCGGCGCGGCGGCCGCCTTCAGCGCCCAGACTTACAAGCACCTCAACGCCGGCGAGGGCGGCTTCCTCGTGCTGGACGATGACGACTGTGCCGCGCGGGCCATCCTTCATTCGGGCAGCTACATGCTGCACGCGCAGCACCGCAGTGCGCCGCCTCCGGAGGTGATCGCCGCCTGGGAGGAACGGACCCCCAATTTCAGCATGCGCATGACGGCGCTCGCCGCCGCGCTGCTGCGTCCGCAACTGCACGACCTACCGCGCCGCGCCGCGCGCTGGAACGCCATCCATGATCGGATCGGGCAAGCCATCGCCCGCTCACCGCATGTCCGGCTGCCGCCGCGCTCGCCCAAGGAACGCTATGGCGCGACCTCGGTCCAGTTCTCGCTGATGGGTTTCGGGGACGACGAGATCGCCGCGGTGCTCGAGCGCTGCGCTGCGCGCGGCCTCCCGATCAAATGGTTCGGCGCAGGCCGGCAGCGCGGCTTCACCAGCGCGCCGCGCCATTGGCGCTATGCCGGCGAGCAGGGGCCGATGGCGCAGACCCACGCCGTCCTGGCCGGGCTCTGCGACATCCGCACGCCGCTCTCGCTCACCGATGAGGATTGCGACCTCGCCGCCGAGATCCTGCGCGAGGCCATCGAGACCGTCGTCTCCGCGCGGGCGGAGACAGGGAAAACCGGGCGGGCCGCAACAGGCTGAGACCGGGCTAACGACAACAGGGAGAGACGAAGATGAAACGCATCGTTGCCGGATTGGGTATCGCCGCCGCCCTGGCCTTCGCCGCGCCTTCGCCGAGCCAGGCGCAGACCGCCATCGGCGTCAGCTATCAGCCCTCGCTCTACTGGGCGCTGCCGTTCCACTACGCCACCGTCAAGGGCTGGTGGAAGGAGGTCGGCCTGACCCCGAACTTCTCGACCTTCCCGGCCGGCGCGCCGCAGATCGCGGCTTCGGCCGCCAAATCCTGGGATGTCGGCGGCACCGGTTCGGTCCCCGCCGTGCTCGGCGCCGTGCGCTTCAACATCCTCACCATCGGCATCACCAATGACGAGTCGAAGACCAATGCGATGATGGTCCGCGGCGACAAATTCGACGCGATCAAGGCCGATCCCAAGCTGCTGAAGGGCCAGAAGCTGCTGCTCACCACCAATTCCACGGTGGATTACGCGGCCCGCAAATGCCTGACCAAGTTCGGACTGCAGAACAACGACATGCAGTTCGTCAATCTCGGCCAGGCCCAGATCATCACGGCGATCACCTCCAACAATGGCGATGTCGCCGGCGTCTGGGCGCCCAACACCTACACGCTCGAAGAGCGCGCCAACGCCAAATATCTCTGCTCGGGTGCCGATGCGAACGCGATCGTGCCGGGCGCGCTGATCGTGCGCGGCGATTTCGCCAAGGAGCGGCCCGACGACGTGGCGAAGTTCCTTGCCGTCTTCCTGCGCGGCTGGTCCTGGGCCAAGGCCAACCCGGCCGAGGCGCGCACGCTCGCGCTCGACTTCTACAAGCAGGGCGGGCTCGAAGTGACGCCCAAGGCGATGGATCAGGAGTTCGCGCTGCGGCCGACCTTCGGCCTCGACGAGCAGCTCAAGCTGATGGCGCGGGGCTCCGGCGCTTCGACGGTGGATGGCTGGTTCTCCGAGATCGGCAAGTTCATCACCGAGGTCGGCACGATCCCCTCCAACCCGGACGCCAAGAGCTACGTCACCGACGACTTCCTGAAGCGTGTCGCGGCCGATCCCAAGCTCCGCGCCTTCGCGACCGAATTCGACAAGAAGTGACCCGGCTCACGCCTGACCGACCGCTGCGGTGACGCCTCCCGGCGTCACCGCCACCATCCCTGCGCTCCGAAGCGGACCCATAGCCATGGCCATCATCCATCTCAAGACCGCGACCAAGACGCCGGAAACCGAGACCGATACCGCGCGTGCGGTCGTCACGCAGATGCTCGCCGCGATCGAGGCCGGAGGCGAGCAGGCGGTGAAGGACTACGCCCTCAAGCTCGACAAATGGGACGGGCCGATCGTCCTCGACCGGGCCGCCATCGCGCAGCGGATCCGCGACGTGCCGCAGGCCGTCAGGGACGACATCGACTTCGCCGCCGGCCAGGTGCGCCGCTTCGCCGAGGCGCAGCGCGCCTCCTGTCAGGATTTCTCGCTGGAGATCTCGCCCGGCCTGCATCTCGGGCAGAAGCTCGTGCCGGTGAACACGGCCGGCTGCTATGTGCCGACCGGCCGCTACGCCCATATCGCCTCGGCCTATATGTCCGTCGCCACCGCCAAGGCCGCCGGCGTCAAGACCGTCGTCGCCTGTTCCGCCCCGTTCCGGGGCCAGGGCATCCACCCCCATGTCCTCTACGCGCTGACGGTGGCGGGCGCGGACATCATCATGTGCCTCGGCGGCGTCCAGGCGGTCGCGGCGATGACCTACGGCCTGTTCACCGGCAAGCCGGCCGACATCATCGTCGGTCCCGGCAACAAATTCGTCGCCGAGGCCAAGCGCATGCTGTTCGGCAAGGTCGGGATCGACGTCTTCGCCGGCCCCTCCGAGGTCGCCGTGATCGCCGACGACAGCGCCGATCCGCTGATCGTCGCGACCGATCTCGTCGGACAGGCCGAGCACGGCCATGAGAGCCCGGCCTGGTTGATCACCTCATCGCGCCGCGTCGCCGACGAAGTCGCCAGGCTGATGCCGGAGCTGATCGCGACCCTGCCACCGACCGCGCGGGACGCGGCCGGCGCCGCCTGGCGCGACTATGGCGAGATCGTCCTCTGCGACACCCGCGAGGAGATGGTCACCATCTCGGACGCTTACGCCTGCGAGCATCTCGAGGTGCATTGCGCCGATCTCGACTGGTGGCACGCCCATCTCAGCAATTACGGCTCGCTCTTCCTCGGCGAGGAAACCAATGTCGCCTTCGGCGACAAGGTCTCGGGCCCCAACCACATCCTCCCGACCAAATTCGCCGCCCGCTATTCGGCCGGGCTGTCGGTCCACAAATTCCTCAAGCCCCTGACCTGGCAGCGCATGGACCGCGCCGCCTGCCAGCGCATCGCCCCCGTCTCGGCCCGGATCTCGCGGCTGGAGGGCATGGAGGCGCATGCCCGCACCAGCGATGCGCGCATGGCCAAATATGCGCCGGGCTCAAATGTCGATCTCGGCTCAGCCGTCGAGGTCTGAGCGATGTTCAGGCTGGCCGCTCTCTTCGACCTCACCGGCAGGACCGCGCTCGTCACTGGCGGCAACAGCGGCATCGGGCTCGCCATGGCCCGCGCACTGGGTCTGGCGGGCGCCCATCTCGTCCTCGTTGCGAGGCGGGATGACGCCCTGCGGGAGGCAGCCGAGGGACTGCGGGCCGAGGGCATCGCGACCGACATCGTCGCCGCCGACCTCGCCTCGAAGGAGGCGGGTGCGACTCTGGCGGCGGCCTGCGAGCGGCTGGGGCGGACGATCGACATTCTCGTCAATGTCGCCGGGCTCAATCTGCGCCAGCCCTTCATGCAGGTCGCGGCCGAGGCCTTCGACTTGCACATGGCGGTGCATCTGCGTGCGCCGTTCCTGCTGACTCAGGCCTTTGCGCCGGGGATGGCGCAACGCGGCTATGGCCGCATCGTCAACATCGCCTCTCTGCAGAGCTACCGGGCCTTCCCCGACTGCGCTCCCTATGGTGCCGCGAAGGGTGGCGTCGTCCAGCTGACGCGCGCCATCGCCGAGGAATGGTCACGCCATAGCGTCACCTGCAACGCGATCGCACCGGGCTTCTTCCCGACGCCGCTGACCGCCCCCGTCTTCGCCGATCCCGCGCGCGCCGCCAAAAACGCAGCGCAGACCGCCATCGGCCGCAATGGCGAGCTCGACGATCTCGCCGGCGCCACAGTTTTCCTGGCCTCGCCGGCCTCGGCCTATGTCACCGGCCAGACCCTGACCGTCGATGGCGGTTTCACCGCCAAATGAGGAGGCTCGCCGCATGAAGGCCCTGGTCTATACCGGCCCAAACGGCCTCGTCGTCCGCGATGAGCCCGATCCCGTGCCGCAGGCAGACGAGGTTCTGGTCCGGGTCGAGGCGGTCGGCATCTGCGGCTCGGACATGCACGCCTATCACGGCTTCGATGCGCGCCGCCCGCCACCGCTGGTCCTCGGCCATGAGGCGGCGGGGCGGATCGCGACGGGGCCCCGTGCCGGCGAGCGCGTCACCATCAATCCGCTCGTGGTCGATCCCGCCTGCCCTTATGCGATCGAGGGGCGCTGGCATCTCTCGCCGACGCGGCAGATCATCTCCATGCCGCCGCGGCCGGGCGCCTTCGCGGAGCTGGTACGCATTCCACTGCGCAATCTGACCCCGGTGCCCGGTGCGATGCCGATCGCCCATGCCGCGCTGGCCGAGCCCGTCGCCGTCTCCTGGCATGCGGTGCGGACCGGCATACAGCGCCTGCACCAGCCGCTGGCGGCCTGCCGGGTCGTGGTCCTCGGCGGCGGTGCGATCGGGCTCGCCGCCGGGCTGGTCGCGCGGCTGTTCGGCGCCCGCGATCTCGTCATCGGCGACACCAACCCGCAGCGCCGCGCGACGGTGCTGGCGGAAGAAATCGGCGTTTACAGTCCCGGCGAGGACGAGCCGGACGACAGCAGCGCCGATCTCGTGATTGACGCCGTCGGTGCTGATGCGACCCGGGCGGCCGCCTGCCGCATGGCGCGACCCGGCGGCGTCATCGTCCATGTCGGCCTGCTGCCCGGGCAGGGCGGCCTCGACATCCGCAAGCTGACGCTGCAGGAAATCACGCTGGCGGGCGTCTACTGCTATACGCCAACCGACTTCGGCCAGAGCGTCGAGGCGCTCGCGAAGGGCCGTCTCGGCGCCCTCGGCTGGACGGAGCATCGCCCGCTCAGTGAGGGCGCCCGGGCCTTCGCCGACATCGACGCCGGCCGCGTCTCCGCCGCCAAGATCATCCTCGAGACCTGAAGTACCGTCGCGACGGTGAGGATGGGCGCACGGCGCGCGCTCTGACTGGGGTGCTGTGGCGGAAAACGGCTCTGAGACGGCCTGGCTCGTCACGAGGCTTCTCACGTCAGAATGGCCGAAACCCCGCTCCGCCCATGTCTCAGCCGCATCAAGGAGATGGGCTGGTGCTGCGAGAGAGGATTGAACTCTCTACCACCGAATTTAAGTTCTTGAAATATAACGATTTATTTTTGGACCGTAGTGGATTTGTGTACCTGTGGAGAGGCTCTCTTAGGCGGGGTGAGCGCTGCAGTAAAGCCCTAGCACTACTTTGGCAGATTTTTGAGTTGGGCGGCATTTTCGGGATTCCCGCGGAGCGGTTTGCGTGATTCATGGGTGGTCGGCTTATGGAGGGCCGGCCATGGACGAGAGCTGGAAGTCCGACCTTGAGCGTTGGCTCACACCGTTTCTTGGTGCTCTGCGGCACAAGGTGCGGGCGCGGATGTGTCCGGCCTATGTGGCGGGGCTGATCGGCGCAGGTGATCGCAAGAGCATCCAACCGATGGCGGCGCGCGACGGTGACGTCGGCTACGACCAGCTTCATCACTTCATCGCCAGCGGAACTTGGGACGCCGCGCCACTTGAGAAGGCCTTGCTCACGGAGGCCGACAGGATGGTTGGCGGCGCCGAGGCCTGGCTCATCATCGACGACACGGCCCTGCCGAAGAAAGGCGAACGCTCCGTCGGCGTCGCGCCGCAATATGCCTCGGCGCTCGGCAAGAATGCCAACTGTCAAACACTGGTGTCGCTGACGCTGGCTTCCGGTGAAGTTCCCGTCATGGTCGGGTTGCGGCTGTTCCTGCCCGAGAGCTGGACGAGCGATCCCTCTCGGCTCTCCCGTGCAGGCGTGCCGGAGGATTTTGGAGGCTATCGGACCAAGCCGGAGATCGCGCTCGCCGAGATCGATCGCGTCCTGGCCGCTGGGGTGCGTTGTGGCTGCGTGCTGGCTGATGCCGGGTATGGCCTCTCCGCGTCGTTCCGACAGGGCCTGAGCGAGCGAGGGCTTGTCTGGGCAGTCGGCATTCCCTTCAAGCAGAAGGTCTATCAGGCCAGCGTGACGATGATCTTCCCCGTAGCCGGACGCGGCCGCCCGCGAAAGCGCCATGTCCCGGACACGGCGTCGGTCAGCGCACAGGCGATGCTGGAAGAGGCGCCTTGGCGGACGCTGAGCTGGCGGCGCGGGACGAAGGGCCGCCTGAAAGCCCGCTTTGCCGCGAGGCGCGTGCGTGTCGCCGACGGTCCGCCACAGCGGATCGGCGCCATGGGCGCCCAGCATCTGCCGGGCGAAGAGGTTTGGCTGGTCGGAGAACATCGCTCGAATGGAGACCGCAAATATTATCTCTCGAACCTGCCCGCCGACACCTCGCTCACGCGCCTGGCCGGCGCGATCAAGGCGCGCTGGATCTGTGAACAGGCGCATCAACAGTTGAAGGAAGAGCTTGGTCTCGACCACTTCGAGGGACGATCATGGACGGGGCTACACCGACACGCGCTTATGACCATGATCGCCTACGCCTTCCTCCAGTCCCGCCGCCTCAACCAGGCGAAGCGGGAAAAAAAGAATCCACGGTCCGCCACCACAGCCAACCCTGCCAACGATCCGGGCAGCCATCATCACCAAGCTCAAACGGCCGCCTCCAACGCGATGTCCGCATTGTCGATGCTGGCTCATTCCTAAAAATCTGCCAAAGTAGTGCTAAGTTCCCCTTCGAAGAAGGCTGACGAATGGTGCATGGCAAGCCTTCGCGCGCTGGCGGAGGACGGGGAGGCTACCATGCTCGACGCATCCGCAACGTCCGTCACCCTGCAACGTCTGCCAGGCGCGCCGACCGCCGAGCCGACACGGCTCCGCTCGCTGGCGCATCTGCGTCGCTTCGATCGCGAGCAGGACATCTACGGCCAGGAGGAGCGCAGCGACACTTGGTACCGTGTCGTTTCCGGCTCAGCGCGCAAATATCTGATGCGCGCCGACGGGCGCAGGCAACTGGTCGACATCTACCTGCCGGGAGATCTGTTCGGGTTCACGGCCCGCCTGTACCATCGGTTTGCCGTCCAGGCCGTCACTGAGGGAACCGTGGTCGCCTGCTACCCGCGCCAGCGTGTCGAGGCGCTGGCCAAGGAAGACTCCGAGACTGCCCTCGAAATCAGGATGCAGATGCTGGAGGCGCTGGAACGGCTGCAGGAGCAGCTCCTCGTCATCGGCACGATGACGGCTCAGGAAAAGGTCCGGGAATTCCTGTTCTACTTTCACCGACGGCTTGCGCCGAACAAGGACGAGGGCATGGCGCTGCCGATCTCTCGTTACGATATCGCCGACATGCTGGGTATCTCGCCCGAAACGGTCTGCCGGGCGATGACCGATCTTCAGGCACGCGGCGTCATCTCGCTGGAGGGTCCGCGCCGCATCCGGATTGGCCGGAGACAAGGCGGTCAGACTGGCTGAAGGTGCATGACGCGGCCGAACCGCTTGCCATCGGCAAGGTCGCCTCCGACCTCCTCCGGTCGTGTCCCTGCTGGTGGTGTAGCTTCGCGGAGCCACCTCGGTGCCGGCTTGGCCGGGCTGGTCAGGCGGCCACGGCTGGCAGGCTGACGATGGGATCATCGCTGATCGGCGCGATGCTTTCCAGCGTGATGTAGCG
>NZ_JAUXYO010000075.1 GCF_030694325.1 Allobosea sp.
TGGAGCGCGAGTTCAACCTCAACCTGATCTCGACCGCGCCTTCGGTCGTCTACCATCTCAAGCTGCGCGACGGCACGGTGCTGGAACTGCACAACCCGGCCGACATGCCCGACGTGATGAAGATCGAGACCATCGAGGAACCCTGGATCAAGGCGACGATCTTCACCCCCGACGAATATCTCGGCTCGGTTCTGAAGCTCTGCCAGGACCGCCGCGGCGTCCAGACCGACCTGTCCTATGTCGGCTCGCGCGCCAAGGTGGTCTACGACCTGCCGCTGAACGAGGTCGTGTTCGACTTCTACGACCGGCTGAAGTCGATCTCGAAGGGCTATGCCTCCTTCGACTATGCCATCACCGACTATCGCGAAGGCGACCTCGTGCGCATGTCGATCCTGGTCAATGCCGAGCCGGTCGATGCGCTGTCGATGCTGGTCCACCGCACCCGCGCCGACGCTCGCGGCCGCGCCATGTGCGAGAAGCTGAAGGACCTGATCCCGCCGCACATGTTCCAGATCCCCGTCCAGGCGGCGATCGGCGGCAAGATCATCGCGCGCGAGACCATCCGCGCCCTGCGCAAGGACGTCACCGCCAAATGCTATGGCGGCGACGCCACCCGCAAGCGCAAGCTTCTGGAGAAGCAGAAGGAAGGCAAGAAGAAGATGCGGCAGTTCGGCAAGGTCGAAATCCCGCAGGAAGCCTTCATCGCCGCGCTGAAGATGGACAGCTGAGCGGCAACGTTCACCCGGCTTCGCTCCAAACGTGGGTCATCCCGGACAAGCGGCGAAAGCCGCGCCGATCCGGGATCCATTCCGGAACGCTTCAGGAATGGATCCCGGGTCTCCCTTCGGTCGCCCGGGATGACAGCGGCGGAGTTCGCCGCAGCGACCCTCACCACCCCAGTGCGCAGCCATCCTTGCGGTGGTCGGAGCCCGCCGACAGCACGCCCGTGACGGGATCGATCGCGATCGCCTGGCCGCCGCCGATCGCGGCGCCCGGCGCGGTGAAGACGAAGCCGCGGCGCTCCAGCTCGGCGCGCACGGCCGCCGGCACGGTCTTTTCCGCCTCGATCGCGGTCTGGCCCGGGCGCGGGAAGACGCGCGGCAGCGAGATCGCGCTCTGCAGGTCGAGCCCGTAATCCAGCAGCTTGCTGATCAGATGGGCGTGGCCCATCGCCTGGTAATGGCCGCCCATCACGCCGAAGGACAGGCAGACCTTGCCGTCGCGCAGCATCATGCCCGGGATGATCGTGTGCAGCGGGCGCTTGCGCGGGGCGATCGCGTTGGGGTGGCCGGGCTTCAGCACGAAGCCCTGGCCGCGGTTCTGCAGCAGCACGCCGCTCTTGGGCGCGACCAGCGCGGCGCCGAAGGGGTGGAACACCGAGTTGATGAAGCTCACCGCCATGCCGTCGCCGTCGACGACGCTGATATAGACCGTGTCGGCATGCTCGACCTCGGTGGGCGCGAAGCTCGGCAGCTCCTTGATCGCCTGCTTCAGGTCGATCTGGCTGCGCAATTGCGCCGCCAGCTCCTCCGAGAGCAGCCAGTCCAGCGGCACGTCGCTCTGGCTCGGATCGGCCAGCACGGCGTCGCGCACCGAATAGGCGAGCCTGGCCGCCTCGATCTCGATATGCAGCCGGTCGGCGGAGAGCGGGTCCTCGCCCGGCTCGAAGCCCGAGAGGATGTTGAGGATCATCAGCGCGATCACACCCTGGCCGGCGGGCGGGCACTCGAACACGTCATGACCGCGGAAGCGGGTCTTGATCGGCGTGACATAGCCGCCCTTGGCCTCGCGGAAATCCTCCAGCGTATGCAGGCCGCCGAGTTCGCGCAGCCGGTCGACCATGTCCTGAGCGATCGCGCCCTCGTAGAAGGCGCTCGGCCCCGTCTCGGCGATCGCCTGCAGCGTCGCGGCGAGTTCGCGCTGGTGGTGGATCTCGCCGGCCAGCGGCGCCCGGCCCTCGGGCAGGAAGACGCGCGCGGTCGGCTCGTCCTTGGCCATCAGCGCGGCCTGCCCGGCCCAGTCGGCGGCGGCACGCGGCGCCACCACATAGCCGTCCCGCGCCAGGTCGATCGCCGGCTTCAGGAGGGTCGCCAGCGGCAGCCGGCCATGGTCCTTGACCAGCGTCGCCCAGGCCTCGACGGAGCCCGGGACCGTCACCGCATGGGGGGACTGGCGCGGAATCTCGTTGAAGCCCTGCTCCAGATACCAGTCGAGCGTCGCAGCCGCCGGCGTCCGGCCCGAGCCGTCATAGGCGAGGACGGTGTCGCTGCCGCCTTTGGCCATCAGCACGAAGCAGTCGCCGCCGATGCCGGTCGAGCCCGGCTCGACCACGCATTGCACGGCGCAAGCCGCCACCGCCGCGTCGATCGCATTGCCGCCGGCCTGCAGGATGTTGATCGCGGTCAGCGTCGCCGTCGGGTGCGAGGTAGCGGCCATGCCGCGCCGGCCCATCACCACCGAACGGCCGGGAAGTTCGTAATCGCGCTGGTTCGGCTGGCTCACGTCGTCGTCTCCCGAGGCTCGGCCGGGTTGCGCCGGCTCTCCCGACCGCACTCGCCCAGCCGGCCGGATTTGGCAAGCGCCGCCGGCGCGCTGCGGCCCTGCAATGGGTTCCACACGGGCCGGCACGCTGATACCACCGGGAGATCGCGAAGAGATTCCGGGCTGCAGGAATCCGAAGCTGGGGAGACCGCCACCGTGCCGCTACCGACCACGCTCGCCGGGCGCCTGCGCCTGCCCGCCATCGCCTCGCCGATGTTCCTCGTCTCCGGCCCCGATCTCGTGGTCGAGACCTGCAAGGCCGGCATTCTCGGCACCTTCCCGGCATTGAACCAGCGCACGAGCGAGGGCTATGAGGCCTGGCTGAGCGAGATCGAGGGCCGCCTCGCGGATGTGCCCGAGGCCGCGCCCTTCGGCGTCAACCTCATCGTCCACCGCTCCAATCCGCGGCTGGAGGCGGATCTCGCGATCACCGCGAAACACAGGGTGCCGCTGGTCATCACCTCGCTCGGTGCGGTGCCCGATCTGGTCAAGGCGGTGCATGGCTATGGCGGGCTGGTCTTCCACGACGTCATCAGCCTGCGCCATGCCCGCAAGGCGGCCGAGGCCGGCGTCGACGGCATCATCGCGGTCGCAGCCGGCGCCGGCGGCCATGCCGGCACGATGAGCCCCTTCGCGCTGGTCTCCGAGATCCGCCGCTTCTTTGCGGGAACGATCGTGCTGGCGGGCGCGATCTCGAACGGCGCCCAGATCGCCGCGGCGCAGTTGATGGGCGCCGATCTCGCCTATCTCGGCACGCGCTTCATCGCGACGACCGAGAGCATGGCGGATCCCGAATACAAGGCGATGCTGCTGCGCAGCCAGGCCGCCGACATCCTCTACACCCCGGCGATCAGCGGCGTGAACGCCAACTTCATGCGCGAGAGCATCCAGGCCGCGGGGCTCGATCCCGACAACCTCACCGGCCACGGCAAACTCGATCTCGGCAACGAGGCCAAGGTCTGGAAGACGATCTGGTCGGCCGGCCAGGGCGTCGGTGCGATCGAGGACGCGCCGACGACCGCCGAACTGGGCGCGCGCCTGCTGGCCGAATACCGCCAGGCGCGGGCCTCGCTCGCGGGCTGAGTGCACGACGCGCAGACCATTGGGCCATCCGCGCCGTCATCCCGGACGTAGCGAAGCGGAGTTCCGGGATCCATCATAGAGCGCCGGAGCCCTCCGATGGATCCCGGGGCAAGCCCGGGATGACGGTGGTGGTTCGGAGCCCGGCTCAGCGATCTCCCGCTGTAGCCCCGATCAGCCCTTCAGCTTAGCGTTGCACTGGCTCCAGTAGCCGCCGCCCTTCTCGATCCATTTCAGCTCGCCATTCGCGTTGGCGGCCTTGTTGGCATTGTACTGATCGGCGCAGGTCTTGAGCCGCGCCTTGCCGGCGGTGAGGTCGTTGTATTTGGTCGCCACCGCTTTCGGGAACACAGCGGGCTTGGCCTTGGCCGTGCTGGCGGGCTTGGCGGCCGGGGTCGCCGGGGCGCTGGCGGGGGTCACGGCCGGCTTGGCGGGCTCGCTCACGGCCGCGGCGGCCTCGGCCTCGTCGGCATCGTCGTCGGCGCATTGGGCCTTGCGGAAATCGTTCCACTTCTGGCCCTTGAGGGTGTTGGCCTTCTTGGCCTCCTGATACTTGGCGGAGCATTCCTTCATCGTCAGCGCCGCCGCCGGGGTGACCGGCAGGGCCGTCAGCGCAGCCAGCGCCGCACCGGCAAGGATCGCATTCCTCAGCATGGTCGTCTCCATCGCAGGGGCGCATCGTGCCCCTGCGGCATGGCACTCCCATTCCGCCTGCCTTGCAAGCGGCATTTTCAAGGCGAGGCGGGCGCCTGCCCGGCTCGCGAGATTAGGCCAGGGAGCGCAGGTCGAAGGCGGGGTCGCCCGCCTGTTCCGGCGTGGGCGAGAGGCCCGCCGCGATCAGGCGCCGCCCCATCATGTGATCCGCCGGGCGGTTGATGCTCTCGATCGCGACGAGCCGCGGCCCGTCATAGCGAAACAGCGAGAAGCGCCCCTCGGACGGCGAGCCGCGCAGCACGGCGGGTCCACCCGGAACGCCGAGGCCGACCATCTGCAGCTTGACGTCGTACTGGTCCGACCAGAACCAGGGCACGGCGGCATGGGGCTCTGGCCGACCGGCGATTGTCGCGCCCACGATGCGGCCCTGGTCGTTGGCATTCTGCACCGAACTCAGCCGCAGGCGCCGCCGCGCATGGACGTTCGGGTGGCTGGTGCAGTCGCCCGCCGCGAAGATCAGCGGGTCGGAGGTCCGCCCGCTTGCGTCGACCGCGATCCCGTCCTCCATCGCGAGGCCCGCGGCTGCTGCGAACTCGACATTGGGCACGGCCCCGACCGCCGCCAAGACGAGGTCGCAGGCCAGGCGCGACCCGTCGGCGCAGAGGACCGCCGCGACCTTGCCGCCCTCGCCCTCGATCCGCTCGATGCGGGTGTCGAGGCGGATCGCGACGCCCTGCCGTTCATGCACGCCCTGGATATAGGCGGAGATCTCCGGCGCGACGGCATGGCCGATCAGCCGCGGCCCGGCCTCCACCACCGTGACCTGTTTGCCGAGCGCAATGGCCGCCGACGCGACCTCGAGCCCGATGAAGCCGCCGCCGATGATCACGATCGCCCGCGCCGCTGCGAGCCGCGCGCTGAGCGCCTGCGCATCGTCGAGCGAACGCAGGGCGAGAACGCCGTCGAGCGCCGCGCCCTCACAACGCAATGCCGCCGCCCGCGCGCCGGTCGCGAGCGCGAGCTGGCCGTAGCCAAGCACCGAGCCGTCCGCGAAGTGGACCTGGCGGGCCTCGCGGTCGAGTGTCACCGCATGGCGGCGCGGCAGGAAGGCGATGTCGGCCTCGGCAAAGAACGAGGCCGCCTTCAACGGCAGATGGGCTCCCGCCCTGCCGAGCAGGAAGCCCTTCGACAAGGGCGGCCGCTGATAGGGCAGCTCTGCCTCATCTCCCGCCAGCGCGATGCGGCCGGCAAAGCCCGCCTCGCGCGCGGCAGCGGCGATGGCGAGCCCCGCATAGGAGGCGCCGATCACGAGCAGGTCGAAGGTGTCGGTGGTCGGCGGGGAGGGGGCGGTCGGCATCCGGGATTTCCATGAGCAGGCGCCCGGAGGAATGTCCGCGATGCGCCGCGCCCGTATCTAGGCGAGAGAGTGGCTGCCGCCTATGCGAAAATGGAAGGCGGCGGCTGCCGGAGATGCACCTGTGCGGCCTCAGAACGAGGTCGTCAGCCGCGTCAGCCATTCAGGCGAGGCGGCGACGAGGGCGGCTTCCAGCGTCTTGTCCCACCCGGTCAGGATCAGGATGCCGACGGCGACGAGAAAGCCGCCGAGGGCCGTCTTGAAGCCCTGACCGGCCGACATCATGCGGTTGCGCAGGCTTATCAGCCGTGCCCGCGACAGCATCCCGAGCGCGATCAGCGGCAGGCCGGCGCCGACACCGAAGGCAAGCATCGTCAGCGCGACCGCGCCGAGATTTTCGCCCTGCGCGGCGAGGACCGAGGCCGCGCCCAGCGTCGGTCCGACGCAGGGGCTCCAGACCGCGCCGAGCAGGAGCCCGACGCCGAACTGGCCGCGCAGGCCGTTCGGCGAGAAGCCGCCGAAGCGCTGCTCGGTCCAGTTGCTGAGCGGGCCGCCAGCCGCCGCCACCCGCGCATGCAGCACGGGCAGCATCAGCACGAGGCCGAGCAGGACGAGCATGATCGCCGCCGCCATCCGGAACACGCCGGTATCGAGACCGATGGCAAATCCGATCGTCGCCACGAACAGCCCGATCGCGGTGAAGGACAGGGCGAGCCCTGCGGCCAGCGCGACCGGCCCGTAACGATGCTCCGAAACCGCCGTGCCGAGCACGATCGGCAGCAGCGGCAGGACGCAGGGCGACAGGATCGACAGGATGCCGGCGATCAGCGCGAAGCCCGAACTGGCCATGGCGGGAGCGCCTCAGATCGCGCGGGCGAGCAGCGCCTCGATCGACGCCTTGTTGGTGTCTCCGACCGAGCGGCCCATTTCCGTGCCGCCCTTGAAGACGATCAGCGTGCTCTGCTGCAGGGCCTTCAAGCTGCGCAGCGCGTCTTTCTGGCTGTCGAAATCGAGATTGAAGACGACGAGGTTCTTGAAGCGCGGCTGCTTGGCCAGTTCGGACAGGATCGGCGCCTGGGCCTTGCAGGTCGGGCACCAGGGCGCGGAGACGTCGATCAGAACCGGCTTGCCGGCCTTCATCGCGGCGTCGAAGGCGGCCTGGGAGAAGGCGGTCTTGTCGAGGGCGAGGGCCGGGAGGGCCGAGACCGTGAGGGCCGCGGCGGTGAGGGCGGCGAGAGCGTGGCGACGGTCGATCATGGGAACCTCTGCTGGATGACGGGGCCGGGACACCGGCATCACGTCATTCGCGCGGCGCAGCGGTTCCGTTACGTCCTCACGCCGAGTTGATTGCGGTCCGTCGCGTCGGGTTCACCCGCCGGGTGCGCTGCGCTCATGGTCGGTCTTCAGCCGGCGTTCGAGGAAGCGGCTATAGGCGCCCATTGCATAGCTGAACACGGCATAGACGAGAGCTGCGAAGACATAGCCCTCGATCACCGCGATGCCCTGCCAGTTCGGGTCGCGCAGCGAGGCGCGAACCGTGTCGAGGAAGTCGAGCAGGCCGATGATGGTGACGAGCGTCGTGTCCTGGAAGAAGCCGATGAAGATGTTGACCAGCGGCGGGATCACGATCTTCAGCGCCTGCGGCAGGATGATCTTGCGCATGGCGAGCCAGTAGCCGAGCCCCAGCGCCGCCGCCGCCTCGTGCTGGCCCTTCGGCACGGCCTGCAGCCCGCCGCGGACGGTTTCGGCGATATAGGCGCCGGCGAAGATGATGATCGCGACCTGCGCCCGCAGCAATTTGTCGACCGTCAGCCCGTCGGGCATGAACAGCGGCAGCATCACCGAGGCCATGAACAGGATCGAGACCAGCGGCACGCCGCGGACGACCTCGATGAAGATGATCGCGATGACCTGGATCGCGGGAAGCTTGGAACTGCGAGCCAGCGCCAGCACCACGCCGAGCGGGAAGCCCAGCGCCAGCCCGACGAAGGAGAGCATGAAGGAGAGCGGCAGCCCGCCCCAGTTCGTCGTGGTCACCACCGGCAGCCCGAAGACGCCGCCATACATCAGCACGCCGCAGATGGGCGGCACCGCGATCCAGAGCCAGACCAGCCCGCGCCCCCAGAAGCGCGGCATCATCGAGACGATGATCGCACCGAGGAACAGGGCGAGCGCCAGCGCCGGCCGCCAATGCTCGTCGTAAGGGTAGAAGCCGAAGATCATGAAGCGCAGCTTCGCGGCCAGGAAGGGCCAGCACGCGCCCGTGCCGCCCTTGCAGGCCTCCGGCCCGCCCTCCATCACGGCCCGGGTCACCAGCCAGCCCCAGGCGGCGGTGGCGAGGCGGACCATCAGCCAGAGGCAGGCCAGCGTGATCAGCGCGTTGAGCGGCGTGCCGAAATAGCGCTTCAGCGGGGCGGAGAGGCCGCGCCGGCGCGGCGGCTGCAGCGGTGCCCGTGCGAGGTTTAGGGCGTCCATCTCCGCGGCGGTGGCCATCTCAGCGCTCCACCAGCGCGACGCGCGCATTGTACCAGTTCATGAACAGGGAGATCGTGATCGACATGCCGAGATAGACCAGCATGAAGATGGCGATGCCCTCGATCGCCTGGCCGGTCTGGTTCATCGTCGTGTTCGAGACCATGACGAGGTCGGGATAGCCGATCGCTATGGCAAGCGACGAGTTCTTGAAGGTCGACAGATAGGAGCTGGTCAGCGGCGGCACGATCACGCGCAGCGCCTGCGGCAGCACCACGAGCCGCATCGTCTGCCCGTCGCGCAGCCCGACGGAGCGCGACGCCTCCCACTGCCCGCGCCCGACGGAGAGGATGCCGGCGCGCACGATCTCGGCGATGCCGGCCGAAGCCGAGAGCCCGAGCCCGACCAGCAGCGCGGTGAATTCCGGCGTCACCTGCAACCCGCCGGTGATGCGGAAGCGGCCCTTTTCCGGCCAGTTCACCACGAGGTCCGGCTGCAGCAGAAGGGCCGCCAGCAGCGGCGGGAGCAGCGATGCGGCCAGGACGATGGGCCAGGCCCGCCGCTCGATTCCGGTTGCGACGCGATGTCGGCGCAGCCGACCGGCGACGACGAAGGCGAGGACCACACCCGCGAGCGCTGCCAGCAGCACGCCGCTATGAGCGGGCGACCAGCGCAGCGAGGGCACGATCAGCCCGCCATTGCTGACGAAGACCTCCGGAATCGGCTGCCAGGCCTCGCGCACCGGCGGAAACACCGCCACGATCAGCGCGTACCAGAGGAACAGGTAGAGCAGCAGCGGCACGTTGCGCAGCGCCTCGACGTAGAGCTTGGCGAGCAGCGACAGCATCGGGTTGCGCGAGAGCCGCGCAATGCCGACGACGAGCCCAAGCACGGTCGAGAGCAGCACGGCGAAGATCGAGACGAAGACTGTGTTGAGAATGCCGACCAGCAGCGCCCGGGCATAGCTGTTGCTGGAGTCATAGGCGATGAAGGACTGGCTGATGACGAAGCCGGCCGGCCGGTCGAGATAGGCGAAGCCGGTGGCGATGTTCTGCTCCGCCAGCTTCCGCGAGACGTTGCCGAAGAGATAGAGCCCGATGCCGACGACGAGCGCCACCGCCACGACCTGATAGAGCACGGCCCGCACGCGCAGGTCGTTGAGCAGGCGCAGCGGATTGGAGGAGGGGGCGGCCATGGCGGATTCCGGGCGACGGGCGAGGCGGGCGGCGCCTTCGCGCCGTCCGCAGGGTCCGGGTCTCGACCCCTGTCAGGGGCCGGCGTCGCTCAACGGAAGGGCGGCGAGTAGAGCAGCCCGCCCTTGGTCCAGAGCTGGTTGGGGCCACGCGTCAGGCCGAGACGCGTCGATTCGCCGAGGTTGCGCTCGAAGAACTCCCCATAATTGCCGTTCTGCTTGATGATGTTGTAGGCCCATTTGTTGTCGAGATTCAGCATCTTGCCGAGATCGCCGCTGACGCCGAGCATGCGCTGGATCTCGGGCTCCTTGCTCTGGAGCTTCTCGTCGACATTGGCCTGGGTGATGCCGTACTCCTCCGCCGCGATCAGCGCGTTGACGGACCAGGAGACGATATCCTTCCAGTTGCTGTCGTTCTGGCGCACCACGGGGGCCAGCGGCTCCTTCGAGATCGTCTCGGGCAGGATCACGAACTGCTTGGGATCGTTGGCGACGGCGCGGACCGAGGCGAGGTCGGAACGGTCGGAGGTGATGACGTCGCAGCGGCCCGAGAAGAAGGCGTTGCGCCACTCGTTATTGTCCTCGAAGACGACGGATTCGTATTTGATGCCGCGCGGCTTGAAGAAGTCCTCCAGGTTCTGGAGCGTCGTCGTGCCGGGCAGCAGGCAGATCGCCGCCTGGGAGAGCTCGCTGGCGCTCTTCACGCCGAGCTTGGCGTTCACCATCAGGCCCTGGCCGTCATAGAAGACCACCGGCCCGAAATCGAGGCCGAGCGAATTGTCGCGCGAGAAGGTCAGCGTGGTCTGGCGCGAAAGCACGTCGATCTCGCCCGATTGCAGCGCCTGGAAGCGGATATTCGTGTTCAGCGGTACGAACTCGACCTTGTCGGGCGCGCCGAACACCGCAGACGAGATCGCCCGGCAGACATCGGAATCGAAGCCCTTCCGCACGCCCTTGTCGTCGGCGAAGGAATAGCCCGCCGAGCTCGGTGAGACGCCGCACAGCACCTTGCCGCGCTTCTTCACGGTGTCGAGCGTGGCCTGCGCGGAAGCGGGGCTGGCCGCCAGGGCGGCAACGGCCGCCAGAAAGCCGAGCGTCGCGATTTTGCTGATCATGCGAGTCATCAAACGTCTCCTCCATCGCACCCTTTCGTCCGGTGCGTTGCAGGCAGCGTAGTTCCAGTTGGAACCAGCTTCAAGCGGTTGAATCGCCGAATCCGGCTCCGGGACGACGATCTGCTCCAGCCACGCACGGAGATGGCCGGTCAGTTCAGGAACTCCGGCGAGATCAGGCTCGGCAGGAACAGCGAGACACTCGGCCACATGATGATCAGCGCGAGCACCAGGAACATCGGGATCAGCATGATGAGCGTGTCGCGGATCGCCGAGCGCATGCTGATCCCGGCGACCGAGCACGAGATCATCAGGCACAGCCCGTAGGGTGGCGTCACCAGCCCGAAGGCGAGGCTGACGATCCCGATCATGGCGAAATGCACCGGGTCCATCATCACCGTCTTGGCGAGCGGCGCCAGGATCGGTCCGACGATGATGATCGCGGGAATAGCATCCAGGAAGCAGCCGACCAGGAGGAAGACGCCGGAGATGAAGAAGCCGGTCTCGTAGAAGCTCATGCCCCAGGCCGAGACGCCGCTGAGGATCGCCTGCGGCATCTTGTAATAGGCCATCAGCCAGCCGAAGGCCGACGCGGTTCCGACGCAGAACAGCGTCACGCCGGCGAGCCTGCCGGTATCGAGCAGGGCCGCATAGAGCCCCTTCAGGTTCATCTCGCGATAGACGAAAAGCGACAGGAAGCCGGCATAGACCACGGCGATCGCCGCAGATTCGGTCGCGGTGAACCAGCCGAAGACCTTGCCGCCGATGATGATGCCGGGCGTCAGCAGCGCCAGCGCGGCCCGCTCGAAGGCCGAGAAGACCTGCCTGACCGAGGAGCGGGGATAGGTCGGGTAGCCGCGCCGGACGGCATAGGCATGGACCGTCGCCATCTGCGCCACGCCGATCAGCAGGCCGGGGATGACGCCGGCGAGGAACAGCGCGCCGATCGAGGTGGTCAGGATCCCGCCCCAGACGATCATCAGGATCGAGGGCGGGATGATGACGGCCAGCACTGCCGAGACCGCGGTGATCGCGACCGAGAAGCTGTCGTCGTAGCCCTCCTTGCGCTGCGCGGCGATGAAGATCTTCGACTGGCTGGCGGCATCGGCCGTCGAGGAGCCGGAGATGCCGGCGAAGAAGAACGACAGCACCACGTTGATCTGGGCCAGCCCGCCCGGAAAATGCCCGACCAGCGCCCGTGACAGGTTCATCAGCCGGTCGGTCACCCCGCCGACATTCATCAGGTTCGCCGTCAGCAGGAAGAAGGGCACGGCGAGCAGGATGAAGGAGTTGAACGCGTTGAACGTCTCGCTCATCAGCGTCATCGTATCGAGCCGGGGCTCGATGAGCAGGATCGGCAGGCAGGCCAGACCGAGTGCGAAGGCGACGGGGATGCGCAGGAAAAGGCCGAGGAAGAAGCAGCCGAACAGGATAAAGGCAGCCTCGCCCGACGAGAGAACGCTGCCGGTCATGGGCTGTTGCTCTTTCCGAAGAGGACGCGAAGATCGTCGGTGAACTGCTCGCCGAGGAAGGCGATCCAGCTCAGCCCGGCGATCGGCCAGGCGATATGGATGAGCCAGAGCGGCAGTTCGGCCAGCTCGGAGGTCCGGTTCCACGCGAATTTGGTGAATTCGATGCCGCCCGTGACGAAGACGATGGCGATCGTGAGCACGCCGAGCTTGGCGACGATGCGCATGAAGGCGTCCCCCTTGGCTCCGAGCGGGGGCAGCAGATCGACGTCGAAATGGGCCGAGTGACGGACGCCCAGCATCGCCCCGATCATCACCGTCCAGATGAACAGGAAGCGCGCCAGCTCCTCGGTCCAGATGTAGGACGGGATCAGGTTGGTGTAGCGCGAGACGATCTGCAGCATCACCGGCACCACCAGGATGCCGACCGAAACGACGACGACGGCCGAAAGCAATCGCGCATAGGCAGCGGTCATGCGCCGCCACAGGCTGGGCCTGTCAGACAGAGAGGCATCCATGAAGGGGTTCCGCATGCGAAGGCGAGGCCCTGGACGCGGACGCGCCCAGGGCCGGCGGGATCGGGGCTGGAGGGCTCAGGCGCCGGCGATGGCGGTCTGGATCCCGCTGGCGTCGATTTCCTTCGCATAGGCCTGCATGATCGGCTCGGCGAGCTTCTGCATGGTCGGCCGGTCCTCGAACGGAATCCGCTTCAGCCGGCCCGCGGCCTCGAGCCGGGCGAGGATCTCGGAATCGCCCCCCGACTCGACCTTGCGCTCGTAATCGGCCGCTTCCTTGCCGGCCTGGATCACGGCGTCCTGCAACTCCTTGGGCAGGGTCGCCATGGTCTTCATCGAGAAGCAGATCGGCCGCACCGAGACGGCGTGCTGCGTCATCAGGATGTTGGGCGCCACCTCGAAGAACTTCATCTGCTCGATGCCGGCCGCCTCGTTCTCGGCCGCCGAGATGACGTTGTTCTGGATGGCGTTGTAGACCTCGTTATAGGCGATCACGGTCGGCGACATGCCGATGGCCGCGAAGCTGCGCGACCAGATCGGCGCGCCCTGGACGCGCACTTTCAGGCCCTTGATCTCGGCGACGTTCTTCAGGGGCTTGTTGGCGAAGAGGTTGCGCACGCCGCCGCCGCCATAGCCGATCAGCCGCACGCCGGCCTTCTTCTCGATCTCGTCGGCGATCGGGTTGAGCAGGCCTTTGTTCACCACCGCTTCCATATGGGCGAAGTCGCGGAACACGAAGGGCGCGTCGATGAAGGGCGCGGCCTTGGCGAAGGTCGACATATGGGCGGGCGAGACGATCGCGTAGTCGACGTTCTTCCCCTGCGCCATGTACTCGAAATACTGCTTTTCGAGCCCGAGCGAGGAATCCTTGTGCAGGGTGAAATTGACCGGCTTGTTGTAGAGCGCCTTCACCCGCTCCTCGAATTTGAGCAGTCCCTGCGTGAACGGATGCGCGTCGTTGAACTGCACGGCGCCGACCAGGGTCGGCACGGCCTGGGCCCTGACGACCGCGGGGGCGGCGATGGTGGCGGCCACCGCGCCGATGCCCTTGAGCAAGACTCTGCGTTCCATGAAATGATCCTCTCCCTGCACGCCCCTCTGATGGGAGCTGTCGACAGTTTGTCAGACAAGGTTCGGTTTGACCATCTTCTTGAACGTGCGACCGAAATGTCGGAGAAGCCACTGATATATAAGCGTAAGCGGCTTTGCGCCCGGACCATTGGCGGCGCAAGCCGATCCCGCGGATGTCATCGCAAGCTGCATCGAAGGCTGGCTCGAGCAGCGCCAGTGTCGCCGTCCGATCCCCTCCACCGCGTGCGATGAGTTGGACGGGGCCCAGCAGGATATCCGACGAGCCGTCGGGCGAAGTCGAAAGGGCCTTGTCGGGCGCAGTTCCCGCGTCCGTCCCCATGACGATCGTCCTGAGGGGAAGAGCGAGATGCGTGATGCGAGCTTGGCGCCGCGGCTGCGCGCTGACGCGCATCTGCGCAACCGTCGAAACGCCACCCTCGCGGCGGCGTCGAGCGAAAAGAAACCACGATGGGCGAGATGCTGGCGGACAGGGCGGGATTCGAACCCGCGATACGGTTTCCCGTATACACACTTTCCAGGCGTGCGCCTTCAACCACTCGGCCACCTGTCCGGCGCGCTGCTTATGACCGCGGGGCGGGTGACTTTCAAGACCGTTTTCGCGGCTTCCGAAAGATCGCGCCGAGGCAGCGTCTCGGAGGCGGTTGTTGCAAAGCCGCAGGCGAAGGGGCACATCGACCATGGGTCCGGGCGACGCCGGCCGGACCCGGTGTCCGATGAAGGAGAGTGGCGCGTGCGGTTCCTGCTGCGGCTTGCCGGTTATCTGCTCGTGGCGGCTGGCTTCGTCTCGCTGGTGATCGACGGGGCCCGCTCGATCGCCAATTCCGGGCTCCTTTACACGCGGCTCGATCAGGCGCTCGCGACGCTGGTGGGCCTGCGGGGCGAGGCCCTGAAGCCGTTGGTCGAGCGCGCCCTGCATCCCTGGCTGTGGGACCCGGTTCTGGTCCATCTCCTGCAGGTTCCCGCCGCGCTCCTCGCCCTGCTGTTGGGCTTCCTGCTCCTGAAAATCGGAACGCCGCGCGAGCCTGCCATCGGCATCGTCACGCGACGGTGAAGACCGCGCAGTTCGTCGTGCCTGTCGGAATGCCGGGAGGATCCCCATATCACGCGCCGAAACCGTGATGGAGACCGCCATGTTCTTCCTGCGCAAGAAGACCTCCCTGCCCGAGGCGCACGAGGCCCTGCCCGGCCGCGACGCGCCGATCCCGACCGCCGAGCGCCATTTCGTCAATGGCCGGCCGCTTGCCGGGCCCTATCCGGAAGGCCTGCAGACGGCGATCTTCGGGCTGGGCTGCTTCTGGGGCGCCGAGCGCAAGTTCTGGCAGATGGGCGAAGGCGTCTTCGTGACCGCCGTGGGCTATGCCGCAGGTGTCACGCCCAACCCGACCTATGAGGAGGTCTGCTCGGGCCGCACCGGCCACAACGAGGTGGTGCTGGTCGTCTTCGATCCGGCCGTGCTGCCCTATGAGGCGCTGCTCAAGACCTTCTGGGAGAGTCACGACCCGACCCAGGGCATGCGCCAGGGCAACGATGTCGGCACGCAATACCGCTCGGGCATCTATGCGACGGATGAGAGCCAGCGCGCCGCCGCCGAGCGCTCGCGCGCCGATTACCAGCAGGCGCTCGCGGCGCGAGGCTACGGGCCGATCACCACCGAGATCCTCGACGCGCCGTCCTTCTACTTCGCCGAGGCCGGCCACCAGCAATATCTCGCCAGGAACCCGGCCGGCTATTGCGGCCTGGGCGGCACCGGCGTGTCCTGCCCGATCGGTGTGGGTGTCGCGGCCGCCTGAGCGGCCCGCTTGCCGGAGCGGCGGCGGCCGTGGCAGATGCCGCAAAGGCAGGTAGAGGCAGAATCGATGGCGGGGGAGAGCATGGACGAGACGACGGTGGCCGCGCCGGCCGGCGGAGCCGCGTCACGCGGCGTCGGCGCCGCGCTCTCCTTCAGCCGCTGGCTGCTGGCGCCGTTCTATCTCCTCCTCGTCGTCGGCCTCGCGGGCCTGCTGCTGAAGGCGCTGCAGGAGGCGTGGCATTTCATCACCCATGTCTTCACCGCGACCGAGGCCGAGGTCATCCTGGCCGTCCTGGCGCTGATCGACCTCACCTTCACCGGCTCGCTCATCGTGATCGTAATCTTCTCGGGCTACGAGAACTTCGTCGCCAAGATCGACGCCGGTACTAGCCGCAACTGGCCGGAATGGATGTCGAAGATCGACTTTTCCGGCCTCAAGCTGAAGCTGATCTCCTCGATCGTCGCGATTTCCGCTATCCAGTTGCTCAAGGCCTTCATGAATGTGAAGGGCACCAGCGACCGCGACCTGATGTGGTATGTCGTGGTCCATGTCGTCTTCGTCGCCTCGGGCCTGGTCATGGCCTGGACGGACCGGGTTTCCGGCGAGGCGTCTGGCGGCAAGAAGGGCGTTGCCGCGCCGGCCGCGCCCTCGCTCTGAGGCCAGCATGTCGACGGCGTAACCGTACCTTAACTTTTCGGTTGATCGGCGCGGCAAAGCCCAAGACAGTGCCTCCCCTCACCGGGGAGACCGACATGTCACTGCATCTTCGTTCGAAATTCGTCGTCGCCGGCCTCGCTCTGGGCGGCGCCGCACTCGCCGCAGGGCTGGCGCTCGCCCAGGCTCCGGCCTTCTTCCGCATCGGCACGGGCGGCACGGCCGGCACCTACTACCCGATCGGCGGCCTGATCGCGAACGCGATCTCGGCGCCGCCGCAGCTCGTCTCCACCGCCGTCGCGTCCAACGGCTCGGTCGCCAACGTCAACGCCATCGTGGGCGGCGCCGCCGAATCCGGCTTCGCCCAGGCCGACGTGGCCTTCTGGGCCTATTCCGGCACTGGCGTGTTCGAGGGCAAGCCCAAGGTCGAGGAGCTGCGCTCGATCGCCAATCTCTATCCCGAAAGCGTCCACCTCGTCGTGCGCAAGGCTTCCAACGTCAAGAGCGTCGCCGACCTCAAGGGCAAGAAGGTCTCGCTCGACGAACCGGGCTCCGGCACGCTGCTGAACGCCAAGGCGATCCTCGCCGCCTTCGGCGTCGGCGAGAAGGACATCACGCCTGAATATCTCAAGCCCAACCAGGCCGCGGAAAAGATGAAGGACGGCTCGGTCGACGCCTTCTTCTTCACCGGCGGCTTCCCGGCGGCGGCGATCTCTGAACTCGCCTCCACCGGCTCGGGCATCGACATCCTGCCGATCACCGGCGCGGCCGCCGAGAAGCTCGCCAAGGACTTCCCCTTCTTCGCCGCCGACGAAATTCCCGCCGGCACCTACAAGGATGTCGGCGCGGTCAAGACGGTCGCGGTCGGCGCCCATTGGGTGACGTCGTCCAAGATCTCGGCCGACACCGTCTATGCCGTGACCAAGGCGCTCTGGAGCGACAAAACCCGCGCGGCGCTGGATGCCGGCCATGCCAAGGGCAAGGCGATCCAGAAGGCGACCGCGCTCAACGGTCTCCTCGGCGTGCCGCTGCATCCCGGCGCCGAGCGCTTCTACAAGGAAGCCGGCCTGCTCAAGTAAGTCTGCGTAGGCGCTTATTCCAAGCGCGCGTCATCCCGGGTCTCCGCTTCACGGCACCCGGGATGACGGCTCGTGTGTATTTCGCCCCAACAAGCGAACCACTCCTGATGACCAGCCAGCCTTCCGCCGCCGAACTCGCCAAGCTCGAGGAGGAACTCGATCCCGAGATGCAGTTCCGCAAGGTGCCGCATGGCACCGCGCTGCTCGTCGGCGGGCTGCTGCTCGCGCTCTCGGCCTTCCATTACTACACCGCCGGCTTCGGCCTGATGCGCGAGACGACGCACCGCGGCATCCATCTCGCCTTCGTGCTCGGCCTGATCTTCCTGGTCTTCTCGGCCCGAAAGAGCCAGGGCCGCACGGTCCACGCCTCGTCGCTGTGGAGCCCCGGCGGCGTGCCGCTCTATGACTGGGTCTTCGCCGTCGCGGTGGCGGTCTCCAGCCTCTATGTCCCCTGGATCTTCGAGGACATGGTCTTCCGCATCGGCAATCCCTCGACACTCGACGTGGTGATGGGGTCGATCACGATCATCCTGATGATCGAGGCGACGCGTCGCGCCATCGGCTGGGGCCTGCCGCTGATCGCACTCTTCGCGATGACCTATGCGATCTTCGGCAACTGGTTTCCCGGCATCTTCCTGCATCCGGGCTCAACCTGGTCGAACCTCGTCAACCATCTCTATTTGACCAGCCAGGGCGTCTATGGCGTAGCCCTCGGCGTCGTCGCGACTTACGTCTTCCACTTCGTGCTGTTCGGCGTTCTCGCCACCCGCATCGGGCTGGGCCGGCTTTTCCTCGGCGTCGCCGCTGCGGTGGCGGGGCGCTTCGCCGGCGGGCCGGCCAAGGTCTCGATCTTCGGCTCGGCCCTGTTCGGCATGATCTCGGGCTCCTCCGTCGCCAACACCGTGACCGTGGGCTCGCTGACGATCCCGATGATGATCCGGCTCGGCTACAAGCGCCATTTCGCGGCGGCCGTGGAATCGACCGCGGCGACAGGAGGCCAGATCACGCCGCCGATCATGGGCGCCGCCGCCTTCCTGATGGTCGAGTTCCTCAACCTGCCCTACGCCTCGATCGTCATCGCCGCGATCATTCCCGCCTTCATGCATTTCTACGGCGTGCTGATGCAGGTGCATTTCGAGGCGCGCAAGACCGGCATGGCGGGCATGACGGATGCCGATGCGCCGAAGCTCTCCGAAGTCTTCGCCCGCGACTGGCCGACGATCGCGCCGCTGTTTGCGCTGATCATGGTGCTGTTCACCGGCTATACGCCCTATCTCGCCGCTTTCTGGGGCATCACCGGCTGCATGCTGGTCGGCCTCGCGCATCACCGCGCCGCCTCGGCCCTGGTCTTCGCGCTGGCGATCGGCATCGCCGCGCCGACCGAGTTCCTGCGCGTGCCCGGCGTCAACTTCGCCTTCACGGCGGCGGCCTTCCTGGTGATGGCCCATGGCGTGCTGATGAAATCGACGGAAGGCCGCAAGCGCGTCGACGACATGATCGACGCTTTCATCCTCGGCGCGAAATACGCCATCGGCGTGGGCGCGGCCGCGGCGACCGTCGGCATCATCGTCGGCGTCGTCACGCTGACCGGCGTCGGCTTCAAGATCTCCTGGATCGTGACCTCGCTGGCCGACCAGTGGGCGCGGGGCGTCTCCGGGCTGATCCCGTTCTTCCCCTTCGACCTGAAGAGCGCGACGCTGTTCTTCACGCTGCTGCTGACGGGCCTCGTCTGCATCCTGCTCGGCTGCGGCGTGCCGACAACGGCCAATTACATCATCATGGTCACGGTGGCGGCGCCGGCGCTCGGCATGCTCGGGGTCAATCCTCTCGTGGCGCATTTCTTCGTGTTCTACTACGGCGTGCTGGCCGACATCACGCCGCCGGTCGCGATCGCCGCCTATGCCGGGGCGAGCATGGCAGGGGCCGATCCCTTCAAGACCGGCAACACCGCCTTCCGGCTCGCGCTCGGCAAGGTGCTGGTGCCCTTCGTCTTCGTGTTCTCCCCCTCGATGCTGATCATGGCGCCGGGCTTCACCTGGACCGAACTCGTCGGCTCGACCGCCTCCTGCATCGCCAGCATCACCCTGCTCTCGGCCGCTTTTGCCGGCTGGTTCCTGGCGCCCCTGGCGATGTGGGAGCGCCTCCTGATCGCGCTCGCCGCCCTGCCGATGATCCTGGCCACGCCGACAAGCGTAATGGCAGGCCTCGTCATCGCCGCCCCCGTGCTGCTGCGGCAGATCGTGGCGCGAAAGGCTGCGCTCGCGGCATAAGTTCCCGATCTGTTCTTGCGCGAGGCGCCGAGCTCCGCTAGCTTCCTCCCGGGGCATGGGGTGGCGCTGATGGTGACGCGGGTCGCGACGGTGGCGTTCGAGGGCATCGAGGCGCGCGCCGTCGATGTTCAGGTTCAGGTCACGCCCGGCGGCGTCAATTTCATCCTCGTCGGCTTGCCCGACAAGGCGGTCGGCGAGAGCAAGGAGCGCGTGCGCGCCGCGCTGATCGCCTCGGGCCTGGCGCTCCCGGCCAAGCGCATCACGGTCAACCTCGCCCCGGCCGATTTGCCCAAGGAGGGCAGCCATTACGACCTCCCGATCGCGCTCGCCGTGATGGCGGCGATCGGCGCGATTCCCGCCGACGCGCTCGCCGGCTACACCGTGCTCGGCGAACTCGCGCTCGATGGCTCGATCACGGCGGTGGCCGGTGTGCTGCCCGCCGCGATCGCCGCCTATGGCCGGGGACAGGGCCTGATCTGCCCGCACGCCTGCGGGCCGGAGGCCGCCTGGGCGGCGGCCGATATCGACATCCTCGCGCCGCGCTCGCTGATCCAGCTCGCCAACCACTTCAAGGGCACGCAGGTGATGGCGCGGCCGGAGCCCGCCGTCGCGCGCCCGTCTGGCCCTTTGCCGGATCTCGCCGACATCAAGGGCCAGGAGAGCGCCAAGCGCGTGCTCGAGATCGCCGCCGCTGGCGGCCATAACCTCCTGATGAACGGTCCCCCCGGTGCCGGCAAATCGATGCTGGCGAGCCGGTTGCCCTCGATCCTGCCGCCGCTGAGCCCGCGCGAACTGCTGGAGGTCTCGATGGTCCTGTCGGTCGCGGGCCATCTCGCCGACGGCGCCCTGACCGACCGCCGCCCGTTCCGCGCGCCGCACCATTCGGCCTCGATGGCGGCGCTCGTCGGCGGTGGGTTGCAGGCCAAGCCCGGCGAGGTCTCGCTCGCCCATCACGGCGTGCTCTTCCTCGACGAACTGCCGGAGTTCCAGGCCCAGGCGCTCGATGCCCTGCGCCAGCCGATGGAAACCGGCGACGTGCTGATCTCGCGAGCCAATCACCGCGTGGTCTATCCGGCCCGCTTCCAGCTCGTCGCGGCGATGAATCCCTGCCGCTGCGGCAAGGCGACCGAGCCCGGTTTCGCCTGCCGCCGCCAGCAGAACGAGCGCTGCATGGCGCAATACCAGAGCCGCATCTCCGGCCCGATGCTGGATCGCATCGACATCGCCATCGACGTGCCGGCGGTGACGGCGGCCGACCTCATCCTGCCGGCGGCGAGCGAGGGATCCGCGGAGGTCGCGGCCCGCGTGGCCGCGGCGCGGCGCCTCCAGACCGCGCGCTTCGAGGCGCTCGGCCTGAGCGGGATCGGCACCAATGCCGGCTGCCCGGTGCCGGTGCTGGACGAGATCGCCAGGCCCGACAATGCGGGGCTGGCCCTGCTGCGCGAGGCTGCCGATGCGATGCGGCTCACCGCACGGGCCTATCATCGCGTGCTCAAGGTCGCGCGCACCCTGGCGGACCTCGATGGGGACGCGAAGGTCGGCCGGATTCATCTCGCCGAAGCCCTGTCCTATCGGGCGCGGGGCGACCAGGTCGCGCAGGCGGCCTGAAGCAGCCCCGGCCGCACAGGCGCCTGTGAAGGTTAACGAATTCCCCTCCGAGACACGTCCGATTTGTCGTTCTTCCCAACGCTTCTTCAACGGGCCGACGCTAGGGTCGGCTCATGGAATATCTCGCCACGACATGGGCAACTTTGACGGTGGTCGCGCTCGCACTGTTCGCAGGCGGCGCCACGCTGATGCTGCTGCGTCAGCGCGACCGGATCGTCCGTCAGGCCGCCGAACTGGCGGGAGACGTCGAGGCGTTGAACGACCGGCTCTGGGTTCTCGCCGACAGCGAGGAGCACTACCGCAGCCTGATCGAGGCGCAGGGCGACCTGATCGTTCGGCGCGATGGCGCCCGCATCGTCTATGCCAATGCCGCCTATGCCGCCCTGCTCGGGCTCGACGAGGCGCAGGTCGTCGGCTCCCTCGCGCAGCCTCAGTGCATCGCCTGCCGGCCCGCCCTGGCGCTGGAGGGCGGGGCCCGCGTCTTCGACGAATGCGTGGCGACGCCCGAGGGCGAACGCTGGATTTCATGGGTCGAAACGGTTGTGCCCGTGGCGCTCGGTCAGAGTGTGCTGCAGCGCGTCGGCCGCGACATCACCGCCCGGATCGCCGCCGAGCAGAATCTGGTCGAGGCCAGGGCCCGCGCCGAGAGCGCCAACGAGGCCAAGTCGCGCTTCCTCGCCACCGTCAGTCACGAGTTCCGGACGCCGCTCAACGGCATCCTCGGCATGGCCGACCTGCTCGGCGACACCGGGCTCGATCCCGAGCAGGCGACCTATGTCCGCGCCCTGCGCACATCCGGTGAGGCGCTGCTCGGGCTCGTCGACGATATTCTCGACTTCGCCAAGGTCGAGGCCGGCAAGCTTGAACTCGCGCAGGACCGCTTCGATCTCGGCCTGCTGCTGGAGACGGTCTCGGAACTGATGGCACCACGCGCCCAGGCCAAGGGCATCGAATTGGCGGCGCATCTGTCCCCGGACATGCCGAGCCATTTTGTCGGCGACCGCGATCGCCTGCGCCAGATCCTGCTCAATCTCGTCGGCAACGCGATCAAGTTCACCGATCGGGGCGGGGTGGGGATTCGTGTCGCACGCGAGGGTGACGCCGTCGACATCGAGGTTGCCGATACCGGCCCTGGCATTCCGGAGGACCGTCGCGAGGCGATCTTCGAGGAGTTCGAGCAGGCGGACGATTCCTCGGCGCGCCGGCATGAAGGCACCGGCCTCGGGCTCGCCATCGTGCGCCGCCTCGTCGGGCTGATGGACGGCTCGGTCTGGGTCGAGAGCCGTGCCGGCGGCGGCTCGGTCTTCCGCGTCCGGCTGCCATTGCCGGTCGCCGCGGACACGGCGCCGCAGGCTCTGCCGGAGTGGACCGGCAAACAGGTCCTCGTCGTCTCGGCCGCTCCCTTCGGTGCGGATTTCCTGCGCGAATCGATTTCGGCGGCCGGCGGAAGCGCGACCCAGGCAGCCGATGCCGCAAAGGCGCAGGCCTTGCTGAGTTCCGGTACGGCCTATGACGCGGTCCTCATCGATCAGGACATCGGCCGGGATGGTGCCGTCGGCCTCGCTCAAGCGGCCCGTCTGGCCGGAGTTCGGGAGAGCCTGATCATGCTCTCGCCGCTGGAGCGGCGCCAGTTCGGCTCGCCCCGCGAAGCCGGCTTCACAGGCTTTCTGGTCAAGCCCGTGCGTGCCCGCTCGCTCTACCAGCGCCTGTCGCCGCGCCCGGCGAGTGCTGCGCCGGTCGAGGCGCAAGGAGAACTCCAATCCTCGATCCTGCGTCCGCGATTGACCGTTCTGGTGGCCGAGGACAACGAGATCAACGCCCTGCTGGCGACACGCACGCTGGAGCGCTTCGGCTGTGCGGCGATCTGGGCCCGTGACGGGCGCCGGGCCCTGGCTGCGGTCGCGGAAGGCTTCGCCGGGACCGGCCCCGCCTTCGATCTCGTCCTGCTCGACATCCGCATGCCGGAGCTGGATGGCCTGGCCGTGGCCCGCGCCGTCCGCGAGCTCGAACAGAGCCGCCCGCGATCGCCGCGACTGCCCTTGATTGCGGTCAGCGCCAATGTCGCGGAGGGCGACAGGGCGGCCGCGCTCGCAGCAGGCATGGATGATTGTCTGGCTAAGCCCCTCGATCGCGCCGCCCTTCAGCGCTGGCTCGAGCGCATTGCGGCGCCGCGGCCGATCGACCGTTCGGCTTGACCGAAGGTCACAGCCTGGACGCAATACTGTCGCGAAATTGTCAGAACGATGGTGCATCTCTGCCATGTTGCGGAAATCTGCGACATGGGAGACAAGGCGAGCGATGGCACCCGAGCTCCACGCGCATCATGTTGAGCCGGCTCGTCGGGGGCCTGCCGGGGCGCTGCTCTTCTCCCGCCTCTCCCCCCTTCGGCTCATCGGTGGCGAGACGATTCGTCGGTTCGGCCGCCTGTCCGCGACGCCCGATCCGCTGGCGGGCAGCCTCGGCCGCAGCGGCTCTCTCGAGGTCAGGCTGGCCCGCGGCCCGGCCGAAATCTGGCGGGCGCAGCGCCTGCGCTACCGCGTGTTCTACCAGGAAATGTCGGCCCGGCCCGATGCCGTGTGCCGCATGTTCCGCCGCGATGCCGACCGTTTCGACACGGGCTGCGACCATCTGCTGGTCATCGACCATGCCGCGCGGGGCCGCTTCGGCGGCGTTAAGCCGAAGATCGTCGGCACCTACAGGCTGATGCGCCAGGGCGAGGCGACGCGTCTCGGCGGCTTCTACACCCAAAGCGAGTTCGATCTCGCGCCCCTGATCGCCCGCCACCCCGGCAAGCGCTTTCTCGAACTCGGCCGATCCTGTGTGCTCGAGCCCTATCGTAGCAAGAAGACGGTCGAACTGCTCTGGCACGGCATCTGGGCCTATGTCCGTCACCACCGCATCGACGCGATGTTCGGCTGCGCGAGCTTCGACGGCACGGATCCGCGGGCGCTGGCCCTGCCGCTGAGCTTCCTGCATCATCACGCCCGCGCGGAGGGCGCGTGGGGTGCTGTCGCTCATGGTGACAGGCATGTCGCAATGGATCTTTTGCCGGCTGGGATCGTCGACGCCAAGCTCGCGCTGAAGCAGATGCCGCCTCTGATCAAGGGCTATCTGCGGCTTGGTGCCCGTTTCGGCACTGGCGCGGTCATCGACCGCCAGTTCGGCACCACCGACGTGCTGGTGATCCTCCCCGTCGCGGCGATCGACCAGCGCTATGTCGCCTATTACGGCGATGAAGGGCAGCGCTACGCCGCCTGAACGCGCGGGCGGGGCTCAGTCCCCGCCGGCCAGCAGCACCGGCAGCGCTTCGCGATAGGTCGGGTAGCGGAACGCGTATCCCAGTTCGCGTTTCACCAACGCGTTCGAGACGCGCTTGTTCTCGCCATAGAAGCTTGCCGCCATCGGAGACAGCTTCGCCGGATCGAACGGCGTCTCCGGCGGCGGCACCAGCCCGGCCAGCGCCGCGGCATGCACCACCACATCCTGTGGCGGGGCCGGTTCGTCATCGGTGACATTGTAGATCGCACCCGCGCGCGGTGCGGCGATCGAGGCCATCAGCACGCCGGCGATGTCGTCGACATGGATGCGGTTGAACACCTGCCCCGGCTTGACCAGCCGCGTCGCCGTGCCGTTGCGCAGCTTCACGATCGGATTGCGGCCGGGCCCGTAGATGCCCGAGAGCCGGAAGATCTGCACGGCCTTGCCGGTTCGCTCGCCCAGCGCCAGCCAGTCGCGCTCGATCTGCAGGCGCAGTTGCGAACGGAAGCTCGGCCGCGGCGCGGTCTCCTCGTCGATCCAGGCTCCTTGATGGTCGCCATAGACGCCGATGGTCGAGAGATAGCCGATCCAGCGTAGCGATGGCGCCGCCTCGAGAAGGTTGCCGAGCCGGTCGAGCGCGGGGTCACCGGCTTCCCCTGGCTGAACCGAGACCAGCACGGCCTCCGCTTCCGCGATCGCCGCCGCCAGCGGCGTGGAGACGGCGAAGCCGTCGAAGACAAGCGTCCGGATGCCATCGCGGCTCAGCCGCGTCGCCTTCTCCGCCGTGCGCACCGTGCCGGTGACCTCCCAGCCGCGCGCCAGCGCCTCGCGGGCGAAGAAGCCGGCGGAATAACCGACGCCGAGGATCAGGAGCTTCATGAGGCGGCATCCATGGCAGGCGGAAGCGCCAGCCATTCGCGGCGCACCTCCTCGTCCTTTTCCATGGCGAGCGCCCGGCCCGCAAGTGAGCGCGCCTGCGGCGGATCGAGCCGGATCAGCGCCCAGACCGCCATCGCCCGCACCAGCGGCGAGGGGTCTGCCAGCAGCGCCAAGGCGCTCGCCGCGAGCTCGGGGCGGCCGCTGTTGCCGATGGCGATCAGCACATTGCGGATGAAGCGGTCGCGACCGGTGCGCTTCACCGGCGTGCCCGCAAAGAGCGTGCGGAAGGCGGCGTCGTCGAGACCGGCGAGGTCGGCCAGCGGCAGCGCCTCGAGCCCGTCGCGCAGCGAAAGCCTCGTTTCGCGTGCCGCTTCGGCAAACTTGTTCCAGGGGCAGACGGCCAGGCAGTCGTCGCAGCCGAAGACGCGGTTGCCGATGCCCGGCCGCAGGGCAGGGTCGATATGGCCGGGGTGCTCGATCGTGAGATAGGCGATGCAGCGGCGCGAATCGAGCTGGTAGGGGGCCGGAAAGGCATCGGTCGGGCAGATCTCGAGACAGCGCCGGCAGGAGCCGCAATGGTCGGTCTCGGGCGCGTCCACGGGCAGATCGGCCGTGGTGTAGATCGCCCCGAGAAACAGCCAAGAGCCGTGCTCGCGCGAGACCAGCACGGTGTGCTTGCCCTGCCAGCCGAGCCCGGCCGCCTGCGCCAGCGGCTTTTCCATCACCGGGGCGGTGTCGACGAAGACCTTGACGTCGGCCCCGCTTTGGGCGGCGAGCAGCCCGGCGACGCTCTTGAGCTTGCCCTTGATCACGTCGTGATAGTCGCGGCGGCGCGCATAGAGCGAGATCGCGGCGCGGTCGGGATAGTCGAGCGCCGCCAGCGGATCGCCCTCAGGTGCATAGCTCATGCCGAGCATCATGACCGACCGGGCCTCGCTCCAGAGCCGGCGCGGCGCGGCCCGCTCGTCGGTGCGTTCTTCCATCCAGGCCATCTCGCCCTGATGGCCCTGCTCCAGCCAGGCCCCGAGCCGGCCGGGCGCTTCGGGGATCGACTCGGCCGAGGCCACCCGCGCGACGGAAAATCCCTCCGCGAGGGCGCGGGCGACAACCGCCTGCTTGAGGCGTTCCGGCTTCAGAAGTCGAGGTCGTCGTAATGGGCGCTCGGCGCCATCCCCGGCACCCGGTCGCTCAGCAGCGGCCGGAAGCTCGGCCTCGACTTGATCCTCGCATACCATGCTCGCGCCGCTTCATCCTCGTCCCAGGGCACGTCGCCGAGATAGTCGACGCAGGAGAGATGCGCCGCCGCGGCGAGGTCGGCATAGCTCAGCTCGGAGCCGGCCAGCCAATTCCGCTTGGCCGTCAGCCAGGCGATGTAGCGCAGATGATAGCGCACATTGGCCCGCGCTGCGCGGATCGCGCTCATCTCGGGCGGGCCGCCGCCCTCCTCGCGGCCCATGAAGCGCTTCATCACCTTCTCCAGCACGAGCGGGGCGGTGATCTCCTCGTTGAACTTGATCGAGAACCAGTCGAGCAGCCGGCGCACCTCGACACGCGGGCCCGGCCCTTCCGGCAGCAGCCGCCGCTCCGCCAGCGCCAGCCCGCGCGTCTCGTCGAGATATTCGGCGATGGGACCGGCGCCCGGCACGGTGAGCCCGTTCTCCTCGCGGAACACCGGCGTCGTGCCGGCCGGGTTCATCTCCAGGAAATCGCGCCGCCGTTCCCAGACGCGCTCCTCGACCAGGTCGGCCTCGAGGCCGAATTCCCCGAGCACGAGACGGATGAAGCGCGAATGCGGGCACAGCGGATAGTGATGAAGGGTCGCCATGGCACTCATGAAACAGGCAGGTGGGGCCGAAGCAGGGCCGCGACAGAAATTTGACGTCGGAACAGGCGCAGCGCGCCGCTATAAGGCCGCCCGCAGAGGCTCACAACCCGCCTGACGCCGTTGGCTGCGAAATGCGGGCTTTCGGTTCGGATTTTGGTAACCAATTCGCAAAGGGCTGAGCCTATCGATGCGGAGGCTGGACGATTGTCCGCACAGCCCGGGACCGACGAGGACGAGCCGCCATGGAAAATCTGTTCGAGGCGCTCATCCTCGGCATCGTCGAGGGCTTGACCGAGTTCCTGCCCGTCTCCTCCACCGGGCACCTGCTGCTGCTCGGCCATTTCCTCGGTTTCGAATCGAACGGGAAATCCTTCGAGGTCCTGATTCAGCTCGGCGCCATTCTCGCCATCACGCTGGTTTATTTCCGCCGCCTGCTGGACATCGCGCTGCGCATCCCGAGCGACCCGGCCGCCCGGCGCTTCGTGCTGGGCGTGCTCGTCGCCTTCCTGCCGGCGGCGCTGATCGGCGCGCTTCTGCACGGCTTCATCAAGAGCGTGCTGTTCAACCCCGTGATCGTCTGCTGCACGCTGATCGCAGGCGGCCTCATCCTGCTCGTGGTCGACGATATGGAGCTGGAGGAGAAGCATCAGGACGCCACCGCCTTCCCGCTTTCGATGTATCTCAAGATCGGGCTGATCCAGTGCCTCGCGATGGTGCCCGGCGTCTCCCGCTCGGGCTCGACCATCGTCGGCGCCATGCTGCTGGGCGCCAGCAAGCGCGCGGCGGCGGAATTCTCCTTCTTCCTGGCCATGCCGACCATGGCGGGTGCCTTCGCCTATGATCTGCTCAAGAACTACAAGACGCTGACGGTCGACGACGTCACGCTGATCGTGGTCGGTTTCGTCGCGGCCTTCGTCGCGGCCCTGATCGTGGTGCGCAGCTTCCTCGACTTCGTCTCGAAGCGCGGCTTCGCCCCCTTCGCCTGGTGGCGCATCGTCGTCGGCCTGTTCGGGCTGGCCGGACTCTGGATCCACGGCTGATGAACTCCGGACGGGCGGACTTGCTGTCCCCGCCCGCGTGCAGCACGCTGTCTGAACGGAAGGGCCAGACGCTCCGGACGAGGCGCGCTACGATCTGTGCATCGGCCAACCGGGCCGGTTCGCGAAGCGCTCCAACGCGACAATCCGGTTGACGGACCAAGGCATCGACTATGCGCTCGACGGTCGGTCAGGCTTGCGCCCCTATGCGGGGCTGAAGACGCTCCGTATCCAGCTGTTCTCGCCCGCCCCGCACCTCTCCGCGCTGATCCAACTCGACTTCATCAAAGGCTGGCCGCTGGTCGTTCATTCCTCCACGCTTGACGGCCAACTGGCCGAGGGGCGAAGCCGTGCTTTCGTGGAGTTCGTCGCGGATCTGCATCGCCGCCTCTCGCCGCAGGACAGGGCCCGCATCGTCTTCCGCCGCGGCTTCTCGCCGGTCAGGCACCTCTTGATCACGATCGGCGCCGTGGTGATCGCGGTTCCCACATTCGGGCTGCTGCTGTTGGCTCTTGTGGGACAGGTGCCGATCGGCAAGGCGATCTGGCCCGGCCTACCCGGTGCGTTGCTCGCCGCGGGTCTTCTCAAACTCGCTTTCTGGTCACGGCCGGGCAGCTATGATCCCGAGCGATTGCCGGATGGGCTCTGGCCTCGCAGCTAGCCGCCTGCTTCACGCTGGATGTCCCGGCCCGTCCTCCCGGTTCTGTTGCGGTGGCAGGCCGCGCGGCAGCGTCGCAGTCTCGCGCTCGATCATGCGGTGGACGACGGGGGGATTTGGCCCCTTGTGCAGGGCGCGCACACGGTCGGCGATCGCCGCGTCGGCCTGGGTGATGCGCTGGGCCTGGCGCACATATTCGACCCAGGTCGGGGTGTCGTAGCGCTCAACCCAGAGTTCCGGATCGGTCAGGTCGCGTAGCAATGTCCAGTGGCGCGCGCCGTCGCGGCGGCGGATGCGGCGGCGCTCCGCCATCGCCTTGAGGAACTCGACCACGTCCTCCTCGCGGATCAGCCATTCGATCGTCACGATCACCGGGCCGCTGCGCGGCTCGATGCCCACGGCGACCCTCGGCTCGCGCCAGCGGCTGAGCGGATCGAGATTGAGCGCCTCGAGCGGCGGAAGCTGGTAGCGGAAGCCCAGCGCCGCCCCGGCCAGCAGCGCGAAGGCCGAGATGATCAGCGCCTGCTCCGCGCCGAAATGCACCACGGCCTGGCCCCAGACCCAACTGCCCGCCGCCATGCCGCCGAAGGCCGCCATCTGGTAGATCGCCAACGCGCGGCCCACCACCCAGCGCGGCGCCGAAAGCTGGACCGTGGCGTTGAAGGTTGAGAGTGTCATTACCCAGCAGGCGCCGGCGACAGCGAGCGCCGGCATCGTCAGCCACATCGTCGTGCTGACGCCCAAGAGCGCGGCGGATGCCGCATAGGCGGCGAAGGTTGCCCGAACCAGCGCTTCCGTGGTCAGCATCCGGCGCAGCCTCGCGCTCAGGAAGGCCCCGACCACGGCGCCGGCTCCGAAGGCGCCGAGCAGGACGCCGAACACGATCGGGCCGCCCTTGACCAGGTCGCGCGCGATCAGCGGCAACAGCGCGAGCGCCACGATGCCGCCGAAGCCGAAGGCAAACGAGCGCAAGATCACGCTGCGGATATTGGGCGACATCGCGACATAGCGCACACCGGCCCCCATCGCGATCAGCAGGGTCTCGCGCGGTAGCACGCGCTCCACCTTGGGGGGCTGCCAGCGCGCCAGCACGGTGATCAGCGCGACATAGCTGAAGGCGTTGAGCACGAAGGCGGCGACCGCGCCCGCCGCCGCGACGATGGCGCCGCCGATCGCCGGGCCGACGCTGCGGGCGATGTTGAAGGCGACGCTGTTCAGCGTCACCGCGGCCGGAACGTCCCGGCGCGGCACCATGTCTCCGACCGAGGATTGCCAGGCCGGGTTGTTGAGCGCCGTGCCGCAGCCGATCAGGAAGGTGAATCCGAGCAGGAGCCAGGGCGTCATCAGTTCGAACCAGGCGAAGACCGCGAGCAGGATCGAGACGACGAGCATGAAGCCCTGCGCCGTCAGCATGATGCGCCGGCGGTCGTAATTGTCGGAGATCGCACCGGCGGCGAGCGAGAACAGCATCACCGGCAGGGTCGTCGAGGCCTGCACGAGGGCGACCATATCAGGCGAATCGGCGATCGCCGTCATCATCCAGGAGGCGCCGACCATCTGGACGAGCCCGCCGAAATTCGAGGCGAGGCTGGCAAACCAAACAGCCCGGAAGATCGGTTGGCGCAGCGGCACGAAGGGCGAATTGCGCCCCGGATCCGGGGCGACGCCCTCGGCCGCGAGCTCGGCGCGCGCTACGTCGGCTGTCGGCTGGGCTTGGGGATCGTCAGGCATGCCACAGGGTTAGAGCCTCGTCCCCGGCCTGCCAACCGCGATTGCATGCCGGGACGCCCTGCGTCAGGACACCGCCCCCGCCGGCGTGCCCGCCCGGCCGCGGCGATCCTGCCGGTTGCCACGGCGGCGGACGGCTCCGCCGAGCGCCACAGCCAGCCCGGCAAGAGCGACCCAGTGGCCCGGCCGCAGCGCCGCGAGATCGTGATAGACCACGACATCGGCATTGGCCTGGAAGACGAGCCAGGCCGAGGCCCCCGTCGCGAAGGCATACCAGGCGGTCTCGGACAGCGCCGTCACCAGTCCCGTCGCCAGAGCGGCCGCGACCAGCACCGGTGTCGTCGGGGCCACCTTGAGCCGGTCCAGCCCGCGATAGACGATCAGCAGGGCGAAGAGCCCGATCATCAGCGCCGGCTGCGTCACGTCGATCTTGGACTGCAGGGCAAAATGCAGCAGGGCAAGCAGCATGATCGGATGGACGAGATTGTGCAGCATCTGCCAGCGCCGCGTGCCCAGCCGCCGGATCATGCCGTCGGTCGAGGTCGCGCCCAGCGCGACGAGCCCCGCCAGCGCGGTGATGCCGACGAGCAGATAGAAGCGCTTGACGATCTCGGAGACGATCAGCCCCCAGTCGAAGGCGAGGTCGATGCAGTAGAGCGCCAGATGCGCGCTGGCATAGGCCAGCACCGAGAGGCCGAGCATCCGGCGCACGCCGATCAGTTTGCTCCAGTCGAGGATGCGCCGCAGCGGCGAGATCGCCAGCGTCACCAGCAGGAGGCGCACCGACCAGGTGCCGGTGTCGTGAACCGCCCGCGTCCAGGGCTTGGAGCCGAGCTGCCCCGTCCAGGCCTCAAAAGCGAGGATCGCGGCCGGCACCAGCACCAGCACGAAGACGCTAAGCCGCAGGCCCGACAGGCGCCCCTGCCGGTCCAGCCATGGCAACCATTGCGTCATCGTGCCCTCCAATCTCGTGGCGACTGCTTGCGATACGCGAGAGTTCGGGCATTTGTCTCACGCAGGCGCACACAAGCCCGTGAACGCCACACGCTCATGGAAGCCCATCATGCCCACCGTCGTCTTCGATGTCGGCAATGTCCTGATCCGCTGGGACCCTTTCCGGGTCTATCGCGAGATGATTCCCGATGACGAGAAGCGCACCTGGTTCCTGCAGAACATCTGCACCGCCGCCTGGAATCTCGAGCAGGATCGCGGCCGCAGCTGGGAGGAGGGCGTCGCCCTGCTCGTCGCCAGCCACCCGGAATGGGAAAGCCAGATCCGCGCCTATGACGAGCGCTGGCACGAGGCCGTGCCCGGCCAGATCGAGGACAGCGTCTCCGTGCTGGAGGAGCTGAAGGGGCGCGGCGACAAGGTCTACGCCATCACCAATTTCTCGCGCGAGAAATGGGCCGAGTGCCTGATCCGCTTCCCCTTCCTGCAGAGCTTCGACGGCGTCGTCGTCTCCGCGCATGAGCGCGTGATCAAGCCCGACCCGGCGATCTTCCGCATCCTGCTGGAGCGCTACGATCTCGCCGCCGGCGACTGCATCTTCGTCGATGACAGCGCCCGCAACATCGAAACCGCCCGCCAGCTCGGCATGAAGGGCGTGCATTTCGTCGAGCCGATCGACCTGAGGGCGGAACTGGCCCGCCACGGCGTCGCCTTCTGAGCGCTCAGCCTGGGCGGTGGCCCGGCTCCGTCCTCGCGCGTCCGGCGAGCGCCCGCGTGGTCGCGAGGCACTCGTCGACGGCGTACCAGAGCCGCGGATTGAGCTCGATGTTGAAAAGGACGCCGTCCGGGAAGACGCAGCGGTCCATCAGTGCGTCCCAGGGAATGGCGCCCCAGCCGACAGGCAGGTGGATGTCGCCATGGCCGAAGGCGAATTTATCGCTCGGGAACACCGTCTCGAAGGCGTCGGGCCGCCCGAAGGAATCGTGCAGGTGCAGATGTCTGGCGAAGGGCGCCAGCGCCGCGACCTCCGCCAGATAGTCGCCGCCGACGGAGCCCAGCCGCAGGAAGGCATGGCTGAAATCCAGCGTCGCCCAGACATGGGCGTGGCCGATGGCGGCGAGCTCCCTCGCCAGGCGCGAGGGCAGCGACGCATGCAGCCGGCCGGGATGGTAGTCGAACATCGTTTCGACGCAGAGCAGCACGCCGCAGTCGCGCGCCACGTCGCCGGCGCGGGCGAGCCATTCGCGCTGGCGTTCATAGGCCGCCTCGATCACCTCGTCGGGCTGCAGTGGCATGACGCCGGAATGCATGACGTAGTGGAGCGCGCCGAGCTCGCCCGCGATCTCCAGGGAGGCTCTGAGGACGTCGAAATGGCGCGGCAGCCGGACCGGATCGTCGAAGAGGTTGATCGCGAGCGGTCCATGCAAGCTGTAGCCGAGCGACCGGCCGGCGCAGGCCTGCTTCAGGCGCTCGAGATGCGGCCGACGGATCCGCCCGCCGATGATGAGGTCCATCGCGCAGGTCGGCAGTTCGACCGTGTCGACGCCGAGCCGCTCGGCCTTGTCGAGGAGGGCGGGCAGGTCCGAGAGATCGCTGGCGGGCTGGCCGGCGGTGATGCCGATTCCGCGAACGCCGGGGGCGGGCATGGCGTGCTCCGGGCTGGAGGGAAGCCGGCCGCGGGCCGGGCTGCCCGTGGTCAGCATGAATGCGCCGGCCGCACAAGAGCCCCGCCTGCACGCGGCCGGGGGGCCCGATGGCGGCTGCCACCGGCACGGCAAAGCGCTAACCTCGCAGGCTCATGCCGAATCGGGAGGGAAGAGGCCGATGCCCAGCGAAACCCGCTACGACCAGATGACCTACAACCGCTGCGGCCGCAGCGGCCTGAAGCTTCCCGCCCTGTCGCTCGGTCTCTGGCACAATTTCGGCGAGACCACCGCGCCCGATCTCGGCCGGCGGATCTGCCGGACGGCGTTCGATCTCGGCATCACCCATTTCGATCTCGCCAACAATTACGGGCCGCCGCCCGGCTCGGCCGAGACGGCGTTCGGGGAGATCCTGCGGCGCGATTTCGCCGGCCACCGCGACGAGATGGTGATCTCGACCAAGGCCGGCTACCGCATGTGGCCGGGGCCCTATGGCGAATGGGGCAGCCGCAAATATCTGCTCTCCAGCCTCGACCAGAGCCTGAAGCGCATGAAGCTCGACTATGTCGACATCTTCTATTCGCACCGCTTCGACCCCGACACGCCTCTGGAAGAGACGATGGGCGCGCTCGATTCGGCGGTGCGCCAGGGCAAGGCGCTCTATGTCGGGCTGTCCTCCTACAACGCCAGGCGCACGCGCGAGGCCGCCGCGATCCTGCGCAGCCTCGGCACGCCCTGCCTGATCCACCAGCCGAGCTATTCGATGATCAACCGCTGGATCGAGGAGGACGGCCTGCTCGACACGCTCGATCAGGAAGGAATCGGCTCGATCGTGTTCTCACCCCTGGCCCAGGGCATGCTGACCTCGAAATATCTGGGCGGCGTGCCCGAGGGCAGCCGCGCCGCGAAGAAGGCGCCGTCATTCCGCGACGGCTTCCTCTCCGACGACAATCTCAGGCGCATCGCCGCCCTCGACGAGATCGCCGCCGGCCGCGGCCAGAGCCTCGCCCAGATGGCGATCGCCTGGGTGCTGCGCGGCGGCCGCGTGACCTCCGCCCTGATCGGCGCCAGCCGCCCCGAGCAGGTCGAGGACTGCGTCGCCGCCCTCAAGCGGCCGGACTTCACGGAAGAGGAACTGGCCCTGATCGACCGGCACGCCGGCGAGGGCGGGGTCAACATCTGGGCGGCGTCGGCGGAACGGTGAGGCGGGCGAGCCGGCCGCGCCCGGAAGGGCGGACGAGGCCGCCGCCTTCAGGGCGGGCGGCTGCCAGGATGTGTCAGAGGCGCCCCAACTGGCCGGCGATGAAAGCGTCGAGGTCGCCGCCCTCGAACAGGAAGCCCCTAACCCCTGCGGCCGCGGCGGCCTGAATGTCGGTCGGGCGATCCCCGACGAGGAACGACCGCGCTCGCTCCGTGGGAAAGTCCCGCATCGCCTTCAGTAACATGCCCGGGCGCGGCTTGCGATCCTCGTGATCGGTGCGGTAGGCCGCGAGCGCCGCCTCCGGATGATGCGGTGAATAATAGAAGGCGTCGATGCGGGCGCCGTTCTCGATCATGATCCGGTTCATCTGCCGGTGCAGCGAGCGCACGTCGTCCTCGGTGTAGTAGCCGCGTCCGACCCCTGACTGGTTGGTCACCACCACCACCCGGTAGCCGAGCATGTTCACGCGGCGAATGGCCGCGAAAGCGCCCTCCACCCAGACGATCTGGTCGATCCGGAAGGCATAGTCGACCTCCTCGTTGAGGACCCCGTCCCGATCGAAGAACGCCATCGGGGCCATGACGTCCGCGGGCGGTGGCCTCGTCACTGTCGATGTCATCCCTTGGTTCATCGGCCCCGCCTCAGATCTCCCAAGGCAGCAGATACCGGGGAGAGGCCCTGTTGGCGAGACCTCGTGAACCCCCGCTCGACGGACAAGGGGTGCATTGCGGCGCCGGTCATTGCCTCATCCGAGCGGATATGGGATTGGCGCCGCTGCTCGGGAGGGCTGCGACTGCATTCGGCGTCGGAGCGGGCCTGGCCTGCGGAGCGACTGGAGAGCGACATGGGTAGTTCGAGAGCCGGCAAGGTCGCGCTGATCACGGGCGTCACGGGTCAAGATGGAGCGTATCTCGCCGAACTTCTGCTCAACGAGGGGTACAAGGTCCACGGCATCAAGCGTCGCTCGTCGTCATTCAATACGAGCCGGATCGAACACCTCTATCAGGACCCTCACGAGCGCGACCAACGCTTCATCTTGCATTACGGTGACATGACCGATGCGACGAACCTGATCCGCATCATCCAAGAGGTGCAGCCCGACGAGATTTATAACTTGGCCGCACAGAGCCATGTCCAGGTCTCGTTTGAAACACCGGAATACACTGCGAATGCGGATGCGATGGGAACGCTGCGTCTCCTGGAGGCAATCCGTCTGTTGGGGTTGACCGGCAAGACGCGATTCTACCAGGCCTCCACCTCCGAACTCTATGGCAAGGTTCAGGAAGTCCCACAGAACGAGAAGACGCCGTTCTACCCTCGTAGTCCGTATGCCGCAGCCAAACTCTACGCTTACTGGATCGTCGTGAATTATCGGGAAGCTTATGGCATGCATGCCTCGAATGGCATCTTGTTCAACCACGAGAGCCCGTTGCGCGGTGAGACATTCGTCACCCGCAAGATCACGCGGGCGATTGCAGCCATTCATCTCGGCTACCAGGATAGGCTTTATCTCGGCAATCTCGACGCCAAACGTGACTGGGGCCATGCGCGGGAATATGTCCGTGGCATGTGGCTGATGCTGCAGCAGGATGAGCCGGACGACTATGTCCTCGCCACCGGCGAGACGACGATGGTGCGCGATTTCGTCGGGCACGGCTTCCGCCAGGTCGGAATCGACGTCGCCTGGCAAGGGGAAGGCATCAACGAGAAGGGCGTCGACGCAAAAACCGGCAAGGTCCTGGTCGAGATCGATCCGCGCTACTTCCGGCCCACCGAGGTGGAACTCTTGGTCGGTGACCCTTCCAAGGCTTTGGCGAAGCTGGGTTGGAAGCATGAGACGAAATGGCAACAACTGTGCGAGGAGATGGTCGCCTCCGACCTGAAGGTCGTCGAGAGGGAGCGCCATCGCGATGCCGATTGAGGCCGTAACGTCGACGAACGGGTTCGAGTTGGCCGGCCGGCGTGTTTGGGTGGCCGGCCACCGCGGCATGGTTGGCGCAGCATTGACGCGTCGGCTTCACGGCGAAAATTGCGAAGTTCTGACCGTGAACCGAAGCGAGGTCGATCTGCGGCGTCAGGACCAGACCGAGCGCTGGATGAATGCCACGAAACCCGACGTGGTGATCGTCGCGGCAGCCAAGGTCGGAGGCATCCTTGCCAACGAGGCCTATCCTGCCGAATTTCTGTATCAGAATCTCATGATCGAGGCCAATGTCATTGAAGCCTCGCGACAGGCTGGCGTCAGCAAACTGCTCTTCCTCGGTTCCAGTTGCATTTATCCGAAGCTCGCGCCGCAGCCGATCGACGAGGCCTCCCTTCTCACCGGCCCCCTCGAGCCGACAAATGAACCCTATGCGATCGCCAAGATCGCAGGGATCAAGCTCGCTCAATCCTATCGCAAGCAATATGGCTGCGACTACATTTCGGCCATGCCGACAAACCTCTATGGGCCGGAAGACAACTTCGATCTCCAGTCGAGCCATGTGATGCCCGCCCTGCTGCGCAAGGCGCATGAGGCCAAGCAGCGTGGCGACAAGCAGATGACGATCTGGGGCACAGGTACCCCTCGGCGCGAGTTCCTGCATGTCGACGACTGTGCGGACGGTCTTGTGCACCTGCTCAAACATTATTCCGGTCTCGAGCACGTCAACATCGGGTCGGGCGAGGATGTGACGATCCGAGAACTGACGGAGGCTGTCTGCGAGGTCGTCGGCTTCGAAGGGGACATCGTCAACGATACCAGCAAGCCCGATGGCACTCCGCGCAAGCTGATGAGCGCAAGCCGGCTGAGAGCGATGGGATGGGCGCCGAAAATCGGCCTCAGAGATGGAATTGCCCAGACCTACCGATGGTTCCTCGCTCATCGCGCATGAGGGTTCTACACGCTGCCGGTAGTGGGTTTGGCTGATCGCGATCGCTTCAAGGCGGCAGGTCGATGATGCTCGCGAGAGCCACGGGAGCGGGGGGCGGACGAATGGATAGCCAAGTCTCGATCGTTATCCCCGTCTACCAGCGCCAAGCCGACTGTGAGGCGGCGATCGAATCGGCACTGACGCAGACCGGCGTCACCTTCGAGGTCATCGTGGTGGATGACGGCTCGCCGGATCCCTTTGTGCTACCTGCTGCCATGGCAACGGATGCTCGGATCAGACTCATCAGGCTGGAGCGCAATGCCGGCGCTGCCGCCGCTCGAAACCGCGGCATCCGCGAGGCGAAATCGCCATGGATCGCGCTCCTCGATTCCGACGATGTGTGGCTGCCTGGGAAGCTGGCATCCCAGCTTGCGTTCGCCGGTGAGACGGCCGGCGACATGCCCCTGATCAGCATCATGACAGGGTTCGCGCAGGTCGAGATGGCGACGGGGGCGAGCCGGGATCGTGTGCCCATCGAGAGTGTCGATCCAGCCGACTTCGCCTCGGCCTGCTGGTTTGGACCGGGATCGACCGCCCTGATTGCTAAGAAGGCGTTCGACTGCGTCGGGATGTTCGACGAACGGCTGGAACGGCTGGAGGACCTGGACTGGTTTCTGCGGCTGGCACTCGCCGGCGGTGGCATTCGCGTCCTGCCGCAGATCGGCACAAGGGTGCAGGTCGGTGGGCGTCCCTCGCCGGAGCGGTTGGACCGAGCCATCGCCAGACTTCGAGCCAAATGGCTGATGCCCGATGCTCCCCAAAGGCTCGGGCACTCGCTCCGCCGCAACCTCGCCGCCTATCTCGCCATCGAAAAGGCTTCGACGCGCTACTTTTCGGGTCGTTACCTGGGTTTCGGTCTCGCGCTTGCAGAGTCGCTGCTCCTCAAGCCGCGCCTGTCCTTGCATCTGCGCGATTGGTGGCGAAGGCCGACCTAGAAGCCCGAAAGCTTACCCCGCCACCGATAGGCGAGCTTCAGGCCCTGGAGCAGGTCCAGCAGTGGAATATCTCTGAGCCGCCCCGTTGGGGCTTGGCTTAGCCGCTGCTTAAGCAGCGCGAGGGCGCGGCTGGCGCTCGACAGGCGCCTGAGTTCGGCGTCCGTCGCCGCCTCAGCCAAAAGCGCCTCCGCGAGCCTGTGCTCCGCTTGATAGACCCGCAGGCGCCCGGCTCTGTCGCCGGAGATGGTGTGTGAGCCGGCATGAACCCTATAGAGATAGAGCGGGTCGTCGAACGCGCAGCCGAGCATCCCGCGACAGGCGAAGCGCGCGATCCACTCCCGGTCGGCCGCCAATCCGAGATCTGTCCGGATTGGGCCGATGTCGCGCAGGGCGTCGATCCGAAAGATACGGGCGTTGATGGCGGGGATGCCGAAAATCGCGCCTTCCAGCGACAAACGGCGGGGATGCGAGCGCAGGGTTGCGTTGCGCGCAGTCTCGCCGAACAGCGCGCCTCCGCTCACGAAGGCGCAATCTGGCGCCTTCTCGATCACCCGCAACGCACGGCCGACGGCGGTAGGCAGCAGTGCGTCGTCACTGTTCAGAACGATCGCATAATCTCCCGTTGCCGCCGCCATGGCCCGGTTCATGCCGTCATAGATGCCGCCATCCGCTCTCGAAACGATTCGCAGGCCCGGATGACTTTCGGCAATCGTGAGCGTCTCGTCGCTCGAGGCGCCGTCCGCCAGAAGGATTTCGGTCTCGATGTTTTCGCCCGCGCAGGCGGGCTCGATGCTGGCGAGCGCCTCGGACAGGTACTGGGCCGAATTGCGCGTGGCCATGATGATGCTGAGACGGGTCATTCAGTTCTCGATCGGAGCGAAGGGCTATACGCATGGCTCGGAACAGCGGCCTCTCTACGGCGCCTGAAATCCGGCTGCCAATGCCCCGATGCGTGATCGCCTGGAAAAGCCGTGGGCCCAGGCGAGCCGACCCTTGTTACAGAAGTCCGAGGTGGGCGCCATCTGACGCCGCCGCCGTATCTGGGCGCGGCCGCGATATCGCCCAAGGCGGTTGACCGCGCGTATCCTTTCGCCCAAGAGGACGCGAATAGTGCAACTCCCGCGAGGCCGATATGACGACGATCCCGACCGTTTCGGAAGCGGCAGCCATGCCGCTTGACGTTGTCACCGGTGGAGCGGGCTTCATTGGGAGCCATCTGGTCGACCGCCTTATGCAGGACGGAGGCCGCCGTATCCGGGTCATCGACAACTTTGCCATCGGCAATCCCCGGAATCTCGCCCATCACGCCAATGATGCCCGACTGAGCGTTCATCAAGCCGATATCGGCGAAGCCGCTGCGATCGAAGGACTGTTCGAAGGCGCGGACCGCATCTTTCATCTGGCTGCACTGGCGGATATCGTTCCGTCGATCAATGCGCCCGAGGCCTACTTCAAGGCGAATGTGGACGGCACGTTCAACGTGCTGCAGCAGGCCGTGAAGAACAAGGCCCGCCGGTTCATCTATGCCGCTTCGTCGAGCTGCTATGGTATTCCCGATGTTTCGCCGACGCCGGAAACGGCCGAGCTCCGGCCGCAATACCCCTACGCGCTGACGAAACTGCTGGGCGAGCAACTTGTTCGCCATTGGGCTCAGGTCTACAAGCTGCCAGCCCTATCGATGCGCTTCTTCAATGTCTTCGGCCCACGCGCCCGGACATCGGGAACCTACGGCGCCGTCTTCGGCGTTTTCTTGGCCCAGATGAAGGCTGGCAAGCCAGTCACGATTGTCGGAGACGGCGAGCAGACACGCGATTTCACCTTCGTCACGGACGTGGTTGACGCCGTCGTGCGTGCGGCCGAGTCGACCCAGCAGGCCAAGATCTACAACGTTGGCAGCGGCGGAACCTATTCGATTAACGAACTGGTCCGCCTTCTTGGCGCCAAAGAGATTGTTCACATCCCGAAACGCCCAGGCGAGCCCGATTGCACCTTCGCCGATGTCTCACGGGTCCGCGAAGATTTGGGGTGGCAGTCATCGGTTCCGTTTGCGGACGGCGTGCGGATCATGCTGGAGAACATTGATCATTGGGCCGACGCGCCGGTTTGGACGACCGACAGCATCGCCGAGGCAACGAAGGACTGGTTCAAGTTCCTTGGTAACCAATCCTGACGAGGCCGCGCGGTTCCCTTCGTCGTCGCGTCCAAGGCTTGTCGTCATCTACGGTTAACGTTAGAGCAACTCAAATGTCGCGAGAGCGTCTCGGCGAGGTCGCCGAAGGCATCATCCCGGCAACTTTCTAGTCCAGCGCCGGCCGCGCAGATCGGGAAACGGACCATCATGGCATCGGATAGCTTCGGACATTACGTCGCCAAACTCGTCTCTGTCGTCGAAAGCGGCCATGCCAGCGACCGAGCGGGCGCCGACGTTGCCATTGGCGACGCCGTTGAACGAATGGGCCGCCTCATGCACGCGGCGCATCAGGCCGGGCACCGTGTCTTTTTCGTTGGCAATGGCGGGTCTGCAGGCATCTGCAGCCACATGGCCACGGACTATTCCAAGAACGGCGGCATTCGTTCACTGGCCTTGAACGATGGCTCGGTCCTGACATGCCTCGGGAACGACTATGGCTACGAACACGTTTTCTCGAAGCAGCTCGAGTGGCATGCCGAGGCAGGGGATATCGTCGTGACGATCAGTTCGTCTGGGCGGTCGCAGAATATCCTCAACGCGGCTAACATGGCGCGCGAAAAGGGCTGTACGGTCTTCACGCTGTCGGGCTTCAAGCCAGATAATCCGCTGCGCTCTCTGGGCGACATCAACATCTATCTCGCCAACCTGGAGTACGGCTTCGTCGAAGTCGGCCATCTTGCGGTGCTGCACGCGGTGCTCGACATTCACTTGGGCTGGCAGAAAGCTGGCGCTGCCTGACCAGGCGCCATCTCCACCCGCCTTTGCGCGCAACTCACCTGCACTGAAGAGAGAGCCATGTCTGAAACCCGTAGCGTTATGGTCACTGGTGGTGCCGGCTATGTCGGGAGCGTGCTCGTTCCGCGTCTCCTCGCTCAGGGTCACAAGGTTACAGTGCTCGACCTGTTTCTTTATGGCCATGACGTGTTCGATTCAGTCCGCGGCCACCCCAATCTGGTGCAGGTGGTCGGTGACATTCGGTCCCCCGATGCTGTCGCCAAAGCGATGACGGGTTGCGATACCGTGATCCATCTGGCCTGCATCTCGAATGATCCGTCCTATGAGCTCGACCCGGACCTCGGCCGCTCGATCAACTACGATTGCTTCCGTCCCCTGGTGAAGGCGGCCAAGAAGGCCGGCGTCGACCGCTTCGTCTACGCGTCGTCATCGAGCGTCTACGGCATCAAGGAAGAAGAGGAGGTCACGGAAGATCTCTCGATGGAGCCGCTGACCGACTACTCGAAGTTCAAGGCACTGTGCGAAGATATCCTCGAGGAGGAGCGCGAGCCGGGCTTCACCACGCTCACCATCCGCCCCGCGACTGTCTGCGGCTATGGCCCGCGCCAGCGTCTCGACGTGATCGTCAACATCCTGACCAACCACGCCGTCAACAACCGCAAGATCAAGGTACTGGGCGGCGAGCAGACCCGTCCCAATATTCATATCGACGACATGTGCTCGGTCTATGAGCTGGCTCTGTCGGCGCCGGCCGAGAAGATCGACGGCAAGATCTACAATGCCGGCGGCGACAACGAGACCGTCAACAGCCTGGCCCAGATGGTCAAGCGCGTCGTCGAGCAGGACAATGTCTATGGCGGCGAAATCGAGCTCGTCGTCGAGCCCACGAACGACAACCGCTCCTATCGCGTCTCATCCAAGAAGATCGCTGCCGAACTCGGCTGGTATCCGCAGAAGACCATCGAGGACGCCGTCCGCGATCTTCTCGCCGCTTTCAAGGATGGCCGGCTCAAGGACACGATGACGGACGAGCGCTATTTCAACATCAAGACGATGCAGTCTGTGAAACTGACGTGACACAGCCGCAGGCGCTCTCGCGAACGGCCTCGGGTTCATGCCGCACGCTCCCGTAAAAATCGGCTTCCTGGGTGGAGGCATGATCTCCCAGATCGCGCATCTGCCGTTCTACCAGGTGGATCCGCGCTGCGAGATCGCTGCCATCGCGGAAGAGCGATTGTCCCTGCACCCGGCGCTGGCCGCCTTCGCCGGAGCGGGCGAGGTGACGACCGATCACCGCGCCATGCTCGCCCGCGCCGATATCGACGCGGTGGTGATCTCGGCGCCGCGTCCGGCGACCGGCCCGCTGACGCTGGCGGCGCTCGAGGCCGGCAAGCATGTGCTCGCCGAAAAGCCGATGGCTCACACCGCCGATCAGGCGCGCCGCCTGGTCGAGGCAGCAAACCGTCGCGGCCTGATCTATGCTGTCGGCTTCATGAAGCTTTACGACCCGGGCGTCGCTCGGGCGCGGGCCTTGCTGCACGAAATGGTTGCGTCCGGCCGGCTCGGTCGTCTGTTGTTCGCGCGCTTCTACGACTTCTCGAAATCCTATGCCCATCCGGTCCCGCCCCATGCGCGGCCTCAGGAAAGCCGCTCCACGCGCTTCGAAACCTGGCCCGTGACGCCCGACTGGCTGCCGTCAGCCTGGAATGGGCTTTATCCCTGGTTCGTCAATGCGGCGATCCACGACGTCAACCTGATCCATCATTTCCTCGGGGAGGATGTCGTCGTCCGTTCGGCCTTCGCCTCTGGCGGCGACATGCTCAGCGCGACGCTGATGGCTGGTGATGTGCCGGTGGCTTTGGAGATCGCCAAGACAGAGGCTGGGCGCTGGCTCGAAGGCGCCGAGTTCCTGTTCGAAAAGGGCAGGATCGCGGTGGAAATTCCCTCGCCGATGGATACAAGCGCGGTCAGCCGCGTGACGCTCGACGACGCCAGCGCAGCGGAGCACGCCACGCAGGTCGAGACCGGGCTTGGCTGGTCTTTTGCACTGCAGGCGCGTGGGTTCGTGGATGCGTTGACCGGCAAGGAGCAGCCGCGGGCTCCCGCTGCGATGGGCTTGCGGGATATGGAACTGACCGAGGCGATTTTCCGCTCGCTGGGCGAGGTGGCGCCGGCCCGGTCGACGGCTGAAGCGTGAAGGTTTGTTACCCTATGACTGAACTGGTCCATGTCCGCTCCGACTGCCGCCTGTGCGGATCGAGCAAGATCGTGCGCAGCGTGCCGCTTGCGCAGGTTCCCATCGTCTCCCCGAATGTCGGACGTGAAAAGGATGCCTCGGGCGAGAGCCTGACCCGGGTCGTCGCACCACTGGACAATTATTTGTGCATGGATTGCGGCCTCAACCAGCTCATCCACGAGGTTGATCCATCGCTGATCTATCGCGACTATCTGTATCGGACTTCGGTCTCTTTGGGCTTGCCGCAGCATTTCCGTGGCCTCGCGGAGGCGGTGATCGCACGCGTCGGCTTGAAGCCCGGCGATCTGGTCGCCGAGTTCGGCTCCAATGACGGTACCTTGCTAAATTTCTTCCGCGAACAGGGTTTTGCCGTCCAGGGCATCGATCCGGCGCGGCAGATCGCGGCCGAGGCCACAGCGCGCGGCGTTCCCACCATCGCTGATTTCTTCACCGCCGAATTGGCGGGCAAGATCGCCGCTGACCGGGGCAAGGCTCGCGCCATCATCGCCAACAATGCGATGGCCAACATTCCCGATCTGGGCGAAATCCTCGCCGGTGTGAAGACGTTGCTGGCGCCCGACGGTGTCTTCGTCTTCGAAACCCAGTATGGCCTCGACGTCTTCGAGAAGACCCTGCTCGACGTGATCTATCACGAGCATATCTCGCTGTTCTCGGTCCGGCCTGTCGCGCGCGCCGCGGCCCAGCACGGGCTGCAGGTGATCCACGCGGACCGGATTGCGACCAAGGGCGGCTCGATCCGCTTCTGGCTGCAGTTGGCCGGTGGTCCCCGCGGGGTCGATCCCTCGGTCGACGCACTCGTGGCGCTCGAGGAGAGGGCGGGCCTTTACGATCTGGCGACGCATGCGCGGTTTGCCGACAAGGTCGCCGCCATCAAGGCCGACCTGCATCGCATGATCGATGAGACGCGGGCTCAGGGCGGGAGCGTCGGCGCTTATGGCACATCGGTGGGCTGCGCGGCCTTGATCCATCAGTTCGAGCTGGAGAGCCGCCTCGACGTGCTGTTCGACGACACTCCGTTCAAGACGCGGCTGGAAGGCCCGGGCTATGATCTGCCGGTAATGCAGGCGGACGGGGTTTATGACCGCAAGCCTGCCCTGATCATTATTCTCGCCTGGCGCTATGCGGATCCCATCATAGCACGCCATCAGGCCTTTCTGGAGAGCGGCGGTCAGTTTGTAGTACCGTTGCCGGAATTGTCGGTCCGGACTCGATGAGGCCCGGTATCCCTCGTCAAAAACCTTTCGGATGTTGGGTAGCACGTTTGGTTTTAAAGCTAATTCATACCGCTTATCGGACTAGGCTTGGGCGGTATTTGACGCGTGCGCTACTGCCAACGCCGCCCGGCCGCCTTGCGTCGCTTTGGGTCATGGAGAGATTGCCGACGCCGCTGCGCCGCAGTTCGGTCGAAGCCATCCAAAAAATTGCGGCTGACAAGCAAGCCCGCCGCGCCTTCATCGATGCTGCACATCGCTTCTACAACGCTCAGCCGACCAATCGAAATCGGTTCGACATTTATGCAACCGCGCTGGTTGCGTCAGAGTTCAAAGATGACGCCCTGCGCGTTATCCTGTCCCAGACCGCTGAAACAGCAATCGACTTGTCCGAGGACGATCTGAATTTGATTGCGCTACGCGTCTCGCTGCAATCAGAGCTCGCCCGCTATCGCGACGTTTTGGATTCGGTAAAGTTCGGCATTTTTCAGGCTCCGGCGACGCTGCGCACACGCTACGATTATCTGAAGGCCGCCTATGCGGCGGGCAAGCTGCGGCGCGAACGCGATGCGATTGAATTCTTCGGTCGTCAGTTTAATATTATCAGCGACCATGCCGGCACCGCGACTGATCAGGAAATCGCTCGCGTCCATAGCGTCTATCAAAACCAGGCCGCCTTCACATTGAAACGTGACGTTGAGTTGATGCGACTGCTTGGGGAAATCGACTTTTCCAATTGTGCCGTCTTCTTCCTGTCCTCCACAGAAGCATTGGGTCATGCAGTTCTTGATCCGTTCTATTTTATTGCCCAGAACAAGGATAGCTTCGATCGCCTGATTTTCATCGGTCCGCCACGCGCGAATTATCGGCCCGCATCGCGCGCATGTCTGCAAATTGTCGAACAATACGGCGAATACTACGAAACAACTTCCGACATTCTTCTGAATTTGTCATGGATGAGCCTTGGCCATCATCAGGCCGGCCGCTTTACGTTCGTCATCGATCACTACTGGATGCTTCTGCGCCACGCCGTTCATCGCACCCGGGACCCGGCCGACTCGTACCGGCACAATGAGTGGCACCTCGAGTTGCCGGCCTATTATGCCGAGGTCGCGGAGAATTTTGCCAAGCGTCACGGCATCGATCTCGATCGCCCCTTCGTCGTCATGCATGTCCGCGACAAGGGCTATCACGGGATCGCGCTGCAATCCTATCGCGATTCCGCAGTCGAGAATTACCGCGAGGCGGTGGAGTATCTCCTCGATCGCGGCTTCCAGGTCATTCGCATCGGCGATAAGTCGATGCCCAAGCTCGATCTGCAGCGCACAGGTTATTTTGAAACGCCGTTTCTGTCCGGCTATGCCTATGAGATCGATCCGTATCTGATCGCCAAGTCGCGTTTCATGATTGGCTGCCAGTCGGGTCCCTGCGCGTTTGCCCGGGCCCTCGGCGTTCCGATCCTCACGGTCAATGCGGTGCTGCACTATACGTTGCTGCCCTCGCCGATGGAGATGGCCTGCTTCAAGCGCTATTTCGCTGTCGCAGATGGAGTCTCGCAAGAGCTGACGATCGAGCAGGCGCTGGATCGCGGCTGCTACCATTTCGACAATTCGTTCCAGTATGACGAGGCCGGCATCCGTGTCGAGAACGCCCTGCCGGATGAAATCACCGCCGCTGTCGCAGACATGGTTTCGTGGCTCGAAGCACCGGATCTGCCGGAAACCGATGAACAGCTGAGGTTTCGGGAGCGGGTCGAACGCGTGGCGCAGGATCTGAAGGCGCGTGGCCCCGATCTCTCTCTGCCGATTGCGGACTATCTCGGAATCTGCCTGCCGGGCTACCGCGTTTCGCCGAGCGTATCGCGGATGCGGGCCAAGACCGGCGCCGACGCAGACCTATGAACCTGCGCGATGGACGCATGCACCATGGCTGACGACGCTGGCGATATGGAAGGCTATCTCGCCCTCGTCGCGCAGCGGCCAGAGCTCTTTCGCAATGCCCCATCCGGTGGCGTCGATATCCTGACCGCGCCCGAGGAGGTCGCGGCAGCTCGCGCCGAGGCCAAGGCCTATCGCCGCGCCCGCGGCATGAAGGACCGTGACACCCGCACCGGTATCCTCGCCGAAGACCCCTATATGCTGATCGTGCGGGATGCGGTCCGCTTTCCCGATGGCACGCGCGGCCTCTACAACCGTATCGTCGAGACCAACCCGGTGGCGATCCTTCCGGTGCTGAAAGGCGAGCCGGTGCTGATCCGGGTCTATCGGCACGGCCTGCGCGACTGGTCCTGGGAGTTTCCGCGCGGTGGCTGCGACGCGGGCGAAAGTCCGGAGGAGGGCGCCAGGCGCGAGGTCGCCGAAGAGGTCGGGGGCGCGCCGCTGAGCATCCGTCCGCTGGGAACCTTCACGCCGGGGGGATCATCATTGTCGATCAGGGCGCATCTGTTCTTCGCCGAGGTCGAACATCTCGGCGAGCCAGATCCGCTGGAAGGGATTACCGACGTCGTCGCGATGTCCGTGGCGCGGCTCGAGCAGATGCTGCGGGACGACGTGATCATCGACGGATTCAGCCTGGCACTGTTCGCGCGGGCGCGGCTGAGGGGGCTGATTTGAGCGCGCTAGCGGATGAAAGCCGGATTGCCCTCGCACAGCAGGCGGAAGCGCTGGCCGGCGTGCCGGTGTTTGCCATGGTGCCAGCGGGTCAGGGAGCCAACAGCCACATCGTCAGGCTGGAGACGCAGGCCGGGCCCTTGGCGCTCAAGGTCTATCCGAGACGACCGGGCGACCAGCGCGACCGGCTCGAGGTCGAGTGGCAGGCCTTGCGCTTTCTCGGCGAGAGCGGCCTCACGCAGGCACCGCGGGCGATCGCGCGCGACGATGCAAACCGTCTCATGCTGATGGAATGGATCGAGGGCGACATCATCACCCGCCACCAGCCTGGCGATCTCGATGACGCTCTGCGCTTCGTCGAAGGGATTTTCCGGGCTTCGCAGGATGCAGGCGCGAGCGGCTTCCCGCTGGCCTCCGAGGCGTGCCTGTCTGCAATCGAGATCTGCCGCCAGATCGATCAGCGCTTCGATAGTTTCATCAGCCATGCGCCGCTTGATCAGGCGCTGGTTGACATCGTCAAGCCGGCCTATGCCGCCGCGCGCGACACCATTGCGTCGGAACTCGCCGCACCCTCCGATCTGGCCCCGTCGCAGCGTCGGCTGATCCCGGCGGATTTCGGGTTTCACAATGCGATCCGTCAACGGGATGGCACCGTTCGTTACATCGATTTCGACTATTTTGGCTGGGATGATCCGGTCAAGTTCATCGCGGATTTCGTCGTCCACCCTGCCATGTCGCTCGATGCCGACGAACGGGCAGAGGTCGTCGCGCGGCTGACGAACGCCTTGCCGGATTCGGTGGCTGCCTCGGCCAGGCTGAGGCGCCATCTGCCGCTCTATGCCATCCGCTGGGCCCTGATCCTCCTGAACGCGTTCAGGAAGGACCGTGCAGCCGCGCTACCCGTCGACGAGGATGCGCGATCCGCTGTGTTTGTCAGGCAGTGGCAGAAGGCGCGCGACATGATCGAGCGCTACCGCTGAGAGGCCCGCCGCTACGACCCTCAGGACCGGCCGGTCAGGTGTTCGTCTTGGGGTGCGCGCACAGCGCCACGACGTAATGCGCCATCTTGTGATAGCCGGTATGCACGACCTCGTCGTTGAGCGAGAACATGAACACCGTGTGGAAGAACTCTTCCATCAGCGCCTTCAAGTCGGGTGCTGACTTGCAATTGATGTGCCCCGCCTTGCTGCCCGGCGAGGCGTAGGCCTGGCTCTCCAGCGACGGCATGCCCACGATCATCACCGCGTCCGATGTCAGGCATTTGAGGATGTTGCCGACGAAGACGCGCTCATCCTTCGCGTCAATATGCTCGAGCACGTCCATGGCATAGGCGGCGTCGAAGGGGCCGCCATCGAAGACACCCTCAAGAAAGTTATGGACCTTGGCGACGTAAGGATATTCCGGCTGCACGCGCGCCTGGGCATCGGCGATGAACTCGGCGTCGAAATCCGTCACCGTCAGCGCCTTGACCTCCTGCATCACGATGGGCGCGTTGAAGGCGTCCCCGCAGCCGATCTCGATGACGTTCTTGCGGCCCGACAGCATCTTTGAGACGAATTTGTAGCGCGACTGCGAAAACAGGAAGCGGCGCGGATCCTCGATCCATTCGCGGCTCTTGAGCAGGCCGAGCGTCACGGCGCCGCGCTTTTCGGCGAAATCGATATTGGGCTGGTTGACGGGATCCTTGGTGCGGCGTGTCGTCGTCATGTTTCCGGGTCCGAAACTGTGCGGGCGCGCAGCCTGCTGAAAAGTCGCTGCTGCATGACGCCTTGTTCCGTGCGGGTCAAGCCTGCGGCCGGCTCTCTGCAAACGAAGTGATGCTGGCGATTCAGCGGTTTGCGGCCCAGGACAAGATGGACATCGGGCAAGCCGGATTGCATAAGGCGGGCCATCGGGAACGCGGAAGACTGGGAAACGGGATGACGAAGGCAGCGACGTCGGAAGGCGGCCACCTCGACTACTACAAGCAGCACGGCATCTCGCCCGTCCGCTACGCGATGGACGATCTCAGCCAGCACCTCCAGTTGCGGGATTCGCTCTATCGCTCCATTGGCCTGCCCCAGGTCGCCTTTCGCGGATCCGACATTCTCGAAATCGCGCCGGGCTCGGGGCAAAACAGCCTCTACCTCGCCGTGTCGCAGCCGCGTTCGCTGACGCTGGTCGAACCCAACCCCGCGGGGCTGCGCGACATTCAGAAGCTCTACGACACGCTGTCGGAGCCGCACACCGCCCCGATCCTACATCCGGCGCGGCTGCAGGAATTCAATCCGGGCAAGCTTTACGACATCGTGCTCTGCGAGAACTGGCTCGGAGCCCTGCCCGAGGAACTCGATCTGCTGCGCAAGCTGGCCGGGCTGGTGGCGCCGGGCGGTGCGCTCGTCTTGACCATCGTGCCGTTGGCTGGTTTTTTCCCCAATGTCATGCGCAAGCTGTTGGCGTTGCGCGTCGTGCCGTCGAACCTCGGTTTCGAGGAACGCACCGCTGCTCTGGTCGAGATTTTCGGACCGCACCTCGCCACCATCCCGAACATGACGCGCAGCCATCGCGACTGGGTGCATGACTGCATGGTGAACCCGCATTATCTCAATGTCGGCCTCCCTTTCGAGACGGTGGTCGAGACCATCGGCGACGACATGGCGGTGCTGGGCACCTATCCCAAAATCACGATCGACTGGCGCTGGTTCAAGGCGCTGAAGGGCACCGAGCGCCGCTTCAACGAATTGCTGATCGAGGCGGTCGCCGCCAACATCCCCAGCCTGCTCGACTACCGCCGCACCTTCCCGGCCGGCGCGCCCGGCGCCAATGCCGCGCTCGATCGCCATTTTGGCGCGGTCCACGGGCTGGCG